>NZ_JAATEP010000040.1:0-102913 GCF_012034275.1 Nonomuraea composti
GTCGCCAACGCCGCCCTCACCGCCCTGCTCATCCCCTTCGGCGTGGCCACGCTCGGCAGGAGCGCCGAAGTGGGGTACCTGCTGTCCGCGCCGGGGCTCGGCTTCCTGCTGGGGGCGCCCGTCAGCCGCCGCCTGGTGGACCGCTGCGCGCCGAGACGGCTCATCGCGACGGCGCAGGCGCTGGTCGGGGCCGCTTTCCTGGTGATGTTCACCAGCACCTCGCTGCCGGCCGCGCTGGCCGCCGCCGTGCTGCTCGGGCTGCCGGGGGTGACGGTGCTGGTCGCCGTGCAGACGTACGTGCAGCGGGCCACCCCCGGGCATCTCCTCGGCCGGGTCACCGCCGCGTTCCTCACCGTGGAAGCCGCCGTCACCTTGATCGGCGCCTTCCTGGGGCCGGCGCTGAGCGAGCTGTCGGGCCTGCCGGTGGCACTCAACGCGGCGTGCGCGGTGACGCTCCTGTCGTCCCTGGTCACGCTGCTCCTGCTGCCACCGTCGCAGCGTCCGGTCAGGTGAGCGGATGCTCGAAGCCGCGCTCCGACATGCGCCTGGCCACGTCCATCAGATCCTTACGGAACTCCTCGACGCGCTCGCCGGTGAAACGCACGGTCGGCCCGCTCAGCGTGAGCGCGGCGACCGTCGCCTTCGACCCGCCGGTGACCGGGACGGCGACCGCCGACAGCCCGGGCTCGCGCTCGCCGTGGCTGACCGCGTACCCGTCGCGCTCGGCCTGCGCGGCCCACTCCCGCAGCGTCGCCACGTGCGTCTCCCCGTACGGCGAGGAGCGCGCGACGCGTTCGAGCAGCCGCTCCGGCGCGTCCTTGAGCAGCACCTTGGAGGAGGCGCCCGCCCACAGCGGCAGCTCATCACCCACCCGCACCACGTGCCGCAGCGGCTGCGGGCTCTCCTGCTGGGCGATGCAGACGCGGTGCACGTCGCGCAGCACGTAGAGGTTGACGGTCTCGCGTTGCCGCGCCCCCAGCTCCCGCATGAGCTGGACGGTCTCCGGCGGCAGCTCCCAGGCGTTGCGGGCCAGGTGCGCCCACCGCCACAGGGCCGGGCCCGCCGCGTAACCCTTCGGCGTCGCCCACAGCAGCCCCATGTGCTCCAGCGTCTGCAACATCCGCAAGGCGGTGGTCTTGGCCAGCCCCGTCTCGTCCACCACCTCGCGGATCGTCAGCGTCCGCCGGTCTTCGGTGAGCAGCGACAGGATGTCGAACGCCCGCTGCACGCTGCGGACGCCGCCTGCGTCTTCAGCCTGGTTCGAAGGCACGGGATCCTCACTCGTCGGTCGAATGGTTACCTGCCGCTCACCCTCTCATGCGCGGGGACCGGTCGAGCTCACGAAGATCCTTCTCGCCCTCGCCCTCGCCGAGGAGCAGGATCTCCAGCAGCTCGTCCGGCGCGTCCCTGAGCACGTTGTGCCCGCTGTCGAGCGAGTGGACGCGCCAGGCGGGATCCTGGGACAGCCGCGCGTGGACCTCGGTGAACGGGGTGCCGTCCCAGCCGGACAGGTACACGTAGTCCAGCGTCCGGACGCGGGGCAGGCCGCCGCCGCCCAGCTGGAGCCGCTGCAGGAACGACGCCAGCGGATGCGCGGTGGTACGCGGGTCGAGACCCTGGGGTGCGGCGACGGAGAAGCCGTCCGCCGCCGCGTTCCGGAGGAAGAGGTCGCGGAACGCGTCGGTGGTGAGGTCCCAGCAGGACTGGCCGTCCCCGGGCACGTAGGCGTCGCTGTAGACGAGGCGGCGCACGGAGCCGGGGGCGGCGCGGTCGGCGGCGCCGGTGATGACCATGCCGCCGTAGCTGTGCCCGACGAGCACGGCGTCCGTGATCCGTTCGGCCGCGAGCACCGCGAGGACGTCCTCGATGTGCGTGTCGAGGTTCACGGAGGAGGCGGCCAGGTGGGCGCGCTCGCCGACGCCCGTGAGCGTGACGGCGTGCGCCTGGTGCCCGGCCGCGCGCAGCCTGTCGACCAGCGGGGAGTAGTACCAGCCGCCGTGCCAGCCGCCGGGGACGAGAACGAAATGCGCCATGTGAACCCTCTCCTGCCTGTTCGAGGGAGGTGACTCTAATAGAGTGCCTGGTCGGCGCCCCGCGCCGGGTGCCGACACGCACCGAGGCCGGGCACGCCGAGCTGCTGCGCCGGCTCGCGGACCCGGCCGGCGTCGGATCACGGACCCGGAACTCGTTAGGACGCTCCAGACGTCGGGACAGGGGCGCCTTAGACGTCCGCGACGGGGTTGCGGGTTTGGCAGCTCTCGCTCGCACCCCTGACAGCGCACCGTAACCGATGGCTACGTTGAGTAACTGTCACTTCCGGCAAAGCCAATAGGTGCAAACCCATGGTCCCCTCCACTCACAGAGAGGCGTCTTCATGCGTCGATCAGCCCGTATCGTCACCCTCACCCTCGCCGGCGCGTTCACGCTCGCCGCGCTCGCCGGCCCCGCCGCCGCGAACGTCCCCGTCGGCGTCGACACCAGCGTCAACACGCTCAACGGCAACAGCCTGCTCAACGCCAACAAGGTCCAGGCGTGCGGCATCAAGGCGGCCGGAATCGGGCTCGACGTGCCGATAGCCTCCTCGGAGTCGGCCGGCTGCGCCCAGCCCTGACCCGCCCCGCGCGGCCCCTCCTCACCGGGGCCGCCCGTTAGACCCCGCAGCGCGGCCTCCGTCCCTGGGTGCGCCCGATGTCCCGCCCCAGGGACGCCGCGCTGCGGCCTGGCATGCCGACGCCGGGGGCCTTGAGGAAGGGCGCGCTCCCTCAAGGCCCGGCTCGCTGGAACGGCCGACGTCAGGGGCGGTTTTCGTCGGAACGGCAGCGCGTATCCCGGCGTTGGGCCGACCCTGCACGAGCCTTGATCGCATGCCCTGGGACAGGCGTCAAACCAGCCACCGGAGGACTTCCGGCGACCTGCGGGTTCCCACTGTAACTTTCAGGCCCGTCACACGAGGTCGAGGAGGGCGCGGGCCCCGCCATGGGACGGGGCCGGCCGCGCGGCATCTTCACCGCCGGCCCCGCCTCGGCCGCCAGCTGCCCGGCGGCGGCGAGCCCGCCACCGCCAGGCCGTGGCCGAGAGGGCGCGTCGCCATCATCCGCAGGCAAGCCCGCCATCGGGCAGGGGTTGGAAGGGCGCGAACCCGCCTCCCTTACGCAGGCAGGCTCGCCACCGCCGGCCGGATTTTTGTCGGTGCGGCTGCGTAGGGTTCCCGCATGGCCGAACTCATCGGACGCGAACACCCCGCCGCCATCCTGCGCGACGAGGTGGAGCGTGCGCTGGTCAGCCACGGGGCGCTGGTGCTCGTGACGGGCGAGGCGGGCATCGGCAAGAGCACGCTGGTGGCCGGGGCCGCGGAGGAGGCCGTACGCGGGGGCGCGCGGCTGCTCACCGGCGCCTGCTGGGCGGGCGAGGGCGCACCGGGCCACTGGCCGTGGGTGCAGGTGGTCAGGCAGCTCGCCCCGGAGGTCGGCCTGGAGGGCCTGGCGACCGGCAGAGAGGCGTTCCAGCTCTACGACGCGGTCACGGCGCTGCTGGTCGAGGCCGCCCGGGAGCGTCCGGTCGTGGTGGTGCTCGAAGACCTGCACTGGGCCGACCCGGCGTCGCTGCGGCTGCTGGAGTTCGTGGTGCGGCATGCCTGGTTCGAGCGGCTGCTGGTGATCGGCACCTACCGTGACGCCGAGGTGGACGGGCCACTCAGCCTCCCGCTGGAGGCCAAGGCCGTCACCCTGACGCTGACCGGGCTCGACGCGGAGGGCGTGGGGCGGCTGGTGGCCCGTACGACGGGGGTCGTCCCCGCGCCGGAGCTGGTCGCCCAGATCCACCGTCGCACCGGCGGCAACCCGTTCTTCGTGGAGCAGACCGCACGCCTGTGGCAGGGCGGCAGCCCCCTCGCCACCATCCCACCCGGGGTGGGTGCGGCGATCCGGCGGCGACTGTCCCGCCTGGCTGGTGAAGTGCTGAAGGTGCTCCGGATGGCCGCGGTGCTGGGCCGCGAGTTCACCACACACACCCTCACCACAGCCCTGACCTCAGCCAACGCCTTCCCTGCCTCGACCCCAACCCCGATCTCGACCCCGAACGACCACTCCCCCACCCCGACCGGGCGCTCCGCCGGCGACTCCTCTGCCGCCACCTGGCCGTCCTCCAGCACCCGACCGTCCTCCGACGGCGGCGGCCTTCCCGAGGGCCCGCTAGGTGCTCCCGCGACGGCCCACGCCTCTCCCTCGCCTGTCCTCAAGGCGCTCGGCCAGGCCGTGTCGGCCAGGCTCGTGGTCCCGCACGGCTCCGGGCGCTACGCGTTCGTCCATGACCTGGTGCGCGAGACCCTCTACGCCGACCTCGACGACACGAGCCGCGCCACCCTGCACGCGGCCGCGCTGGCGGCGCTGGCCACGGCACCGCCCGCCACCCGCGCCCACCACGCTTGCCTGGCCGCCGCCCCCGAAGCGGTCGACCTGCTCCTGGCGGCGGCCAAAGACGCCGAGGGCCGTATGGCGGACGAGGAGGCCGTAGGTCACTACCGCCGCGCCCTGGACCTCACACCCGCCTCCGAGCCACGCCGGCGAGCCACGATCGGGTTCGACCTGAGCACGGCACAACACCGCGCCGGCGACACCGCCGCAGGAGCCCGCACCCTGGAATCGGCCCTGGCCCTCGCCCGCCACCTCGACGCCCCCGACCTGCTGGCGATCGCCGCCTTGAAGGTGCACGACCTGTGCTTCACCGGCGGGGGCCGCTGGACCTCCTTCGTCCACGACGCCCACCACAAGCTGGTGAACGGCCCCACCCCACCCCCGCCCGTGCCGATCACCGGCGTGGACGTGAGCACGAACACCAGCCCGAACGCCGGCATGGGCACACGCATGGGCACCGGCCCGGACAGGGTTGGGCGCGACGGCGGTAGCGGCGGCCAGGGCCGCAGTCATGAGGCATGGGCCGGGACGAGACGGCTGGACGCTGAGGATCGGCTGCACGTGGCGGCGCGTGACTTGACGGAGGTCGCCGCCGACCTGGCCCGGCACGGCGAGGACGACGAGGCACTCGCCTACAGCCTGCTGTCCAGGCTGGGCGTCATCTGGGCTCCGGGCACCACGGCCGAGCGGCTGGCGATCACCGAGGAGCTGTCAGCGGTGGCCGACCGCGTAGGAGACGATCAGCTCGACCTGACCGCCCGTTCCTGGCGCGTCGGTGCTCTGCTGGAGCTGGGCGATCCACGCTGCCTGTCCGAGCAACGCGCGTTCACCACCCGGGCCGAGACATCGGGGCTGAGGCTCTTCCAGCATGAGGCGGCCGTGCTCGAAGCGATGTTCGCCACGCTCACCGGCCGCTTCGACGAGGCGGAAACGCACGTCGACGCCGCCTGGGACCTGGGCGAGCAGCCGGGCATCGGCAGGCATGACCTCCGCTGGATGCAGCGCTGGTCAGCCGCCCTGCTCAGGGGCCGCTTCGACGTGGCCGAGACCGTACTCGCGCAAATGGAGCAGGCAGGCAGCCCGCACTTCCCGCTCTACCGGGCCGTCACGGCGGTACAGCGGCGCGGCGACATCGAGACCGAGCCCGCCACAGCGACGCGATGGGGCGGCGATACCGAGGCCCGGCCCGCCACAGTGGTGCAACGGGGCGGGGACGGTGAGGTCGTCCTGCGGTACCTGGCGCAGATCATGGCGGGGGGCGAGCAGTACCTGCGCTGGATGGCGCCGCTGTGGCTGAGGTTCCAGGCGCAGGCGGCGGCCCGTTCGAGGGATCCGGTGCTCTGCGAGCGTGCCCGGGCGGCGATCGCCCCGTACGTCGGCCAGTGGGGCGTCACCGCGACCGTCGCCGTCGAGGGCCCGTACGCCCATTGGGTGGCCGTGCTGGACGCGGCCCAGGAACGCTGGGACGACGCCGTCGCCGGGTTCACCGCGGCCTATCAGGCGGCCGACGTCCTGGGTGCGCGGCCCTGGTCGGTGGAGTCGCGGGCCCGCCTGGCGGAGGTGCTGCAGGCGCGCGGTGAGGACGCGTCAGGGCTGATCGAGCAGGTGGAGCGGGAGGCCGCGGAGCTCGGCATGCTGGTGAGCCTTCCGCGGCCCCGCGCCGGGTCCTTCCGCTTCGACGGCGCCGTGTGGGTTCTGACGTTCGCCGGCCGTACCGTGCACCTGCCCGACTCCAAGGGCCTGGCCGATCTGCGCGTCCTGCTCGCGCGGCCGGGACGCGACGTGCCGGCGGTCGAGCTGCTCGACCCGGCGGGCGGTGAGGTGGTGGTCGCGGCGCGCGGCATGGGCGGCGACGACGTGCTCGACGAGGAGGCCAGGGTCCGCTACCGGCGGCGGCTGGAGCTGCTGGACGAGGAGATCGACCGGGCGGTGGAGCTGGGCGAGGAGCGCCGGGCGGCGGACCTCGACGCGGAGCGGCAGGCGCTCCTGGACGAGCTGCGCGCCGCCACCGGCCTGGGCGGCCGTCCCCGCCGCCTGGGCGACGAGGCCGAACGCGCCCGCAAGGCGGTCACCAACCGGATCCGCAACACGCTCCGCCTGCTCGGCCAGCGCCACCCGGAGCTGGCCGCCCACCTCCGGGCCTCGATCTCGACCGGCTCGACCTGCAGCTACCGTCCGGCGTCGGAGGTCCACTGGGCTACGTGACCGCGGCGGGGAGCGATGGCACGATGCTCCGTGCGCCGCGAGAACCTGCGCTCGTGGGCGCGAGGCCGGTGCGCATGTGGGCAGCCAGGGTGGGTGCCGGATGGAATGCCGGTGAGGGTGCGCGGGCCGGGCCTCGACGGGGATACGCGGGCGGGCGAGATTCTGTGGGGTGCGCGAGCCGGACCTCCATGGGCGCGGATGGGGGTGCGCGAGCCGAACTACATCGGGCGCGGATGGAGGTGCGCGAGCCGGGCCTTGGGGGCGCCGGCCCGTGCGGGAGTGGTGTTAGCTCAGCTTGGCGAAGAAGGCGGTGACGTCCTCGGCGAAGAGGGCCGGTTGTTCGGCGGCGAAGAAGTGGCCCCCTCGGTCGTACTCGGACCAGTGCACGATGTTGTGGTCGCGTTCGGCCCAAGCGCGGATGGTGACGTCGCACGCCTTGGACACGAGCACGCCCGTGGGGACGGTGCCCCGGGCGGCGGTGGCCCAGTCTTCCGCTTCGGCCCAGCCCGAGGAGGTGCTGGTCCTTTCACCTGCGGAACCCCAGTCCCCGGAGGTGTCCGTGCCTTCCGCTCCGGCGTCGCCATCCGGGGAGGCGTCCGGCGCTTGGTCGCCGGCGCTCCAGGCTGCCGAGGCGTTCATGTTCTCGTAGTAGAACTGTGCGGACGAGCCGGCCGTCCCCGTCAGCCAATAGATGGTCACGTTGGTGAGCATGAGGTCGCGGTCGAGGGAGTCCTCGGGGAGCCCGTTCACGGGCTCGGTGAGTTCCTTGAACTTCTCCATGATCCAGGCGAGTTGCCCCACCGGCGAGTCGTGCAGCCCGTACGAAACGGTCTGGGGTCGTTTGGACTGGGTCTGGAGGTAGCCGTCGTTCATGTTCTCCATGGCCGACCAGCGCCGTCGCTCCTCGTCCGTCAGCGCGTCCATCTCCCCTTCCTGGCCGATCGGGAAGGTGAGGGCTGCGTTGAGGTGGATGCCGGTGACGCGGTCGGGGGCGTGTTTGCCCATTTCGGGGGCGATGAAGGCGCCGGCGTCGCCGCCCTGGACGCCGTAGCGGGTGTAGCCGAGCCGGGTCATCAGCTCGGTGAAGGCACGGGCGGTGCGGGTGGCGTCCCAGCCGGGTGACGAGAGGGGGGCCGAGAAGCCGAAGCCGGGCAGGGACGGGATGACGAGGTGGAAGTCGCGTGACAGCGGTTCGATGACGTCCAGGAACTCCACGAACGTGCCCGGCCAGCCGTGCAGGAGCATGAGCGGCAGCGCGTCGGCGCGTTCGGAGCGGATGTGGACGAAGTGGATGAGCTGGCCGTCGATGGTGGTGGTGTGGTGGGGCAGCTCGTTGAGCCTGGCCTCGTGGGTGCGCCAGTCGTAGCCGGTGCGCCAGTATTCGGCGAGGTCCTTGAGGTAGCCGGCCGGGACGCCGCGCTCCCAGCCGGTGCCGGGGAGCTGGGGCTGCCAGCGGGTTCTGGCCAGGCGGTCGTGCAGGTCGTCGAGGTCCTGCTGCGGGATCTCGATGCGGAACGGGTGAATTGTCATGATATTTCCCTTCATGGGTTAGCTACATGCGGAAGGCGGCGGCGTGCTCGGCGGCCCACGCGGCGAAGGTCAGCCCGGGGCGTCCGGTGACCCGTTCCACGGTGGGCAGCACGACGGAGGCGGCCTGCGGTGGCTCGGCGCCGAGCCGCACTCCGAACTCGATGAGGTCGTCGTCCACCCCGGCCGCCCGCATGGAGGCGCGGTACTCCTCCTCGGTCAGCTCCTCGAACCGGAGCTCCCGCCCGACGGCCGCGCCGAGCAGCCGCACGCGCTGCTCGGGCGTCAGTGCCTCGGGCCCGGTCAGCAGGTACGACTCGCCGGCGTGCCCCTCCTCGACCAGCGCCGCCACGGCCACGGCGGCGATGTCGGCCTCGTGCACGACGGCGCCGGGGTGGTTGCCGAAGACCCGCACCACGCCCTCCCGCCGGACGGACTCGGCCCAGTCGAAGGCGTTGGCCATGAACTCGACGCACCTGAGCTGCGTCCATCCCAGGTCACCGGCGCGCAGGGCCTCCTCGACCGAGGTCTCGTCCCAGCCGCTCAGCACGCTGACGCGCCGGACGCCCGCCTTGGCGGCCAGCTCGACCAGCTCGTGCCCGTTCTCCAGCGGCGCCTGGTCGTCGCCCCCGAACGTGATCAGGTGCAGCCCCGTCACGCCTTCCAGCGCGGGCGCCAGCGTGCCGGGCTCGGTCAGGTCGCCGCACGCCACCTCGACCCCGTCGGGGACCGCCGCCTTGGCGGGGTTCCTGGTCAGCGCCCGTACGGGCGTGCCCCGGGCGGCGAGCTGCGCCACGATGCGGCGGCCGACCGTCCCGGTGGCGCCCGTCACGAGAATCGTCATCGGTGTCCTCCCATCCGTTGGCTGTCGGACGGGAGGCGCTACACGGGAAATAGCACCCGCTAGACGGTGGAAACGCCGCGGAAACGACGCGGGCGGTTGCATCGTGCCCACTCTGCGAAGATCACGAGGAGATGAGGCACCCATGACCGGAAACGAGGGCCGGCCGTCCCGGCGTACCGCACTCGGCCTGCTCGGAGCCGCGCCCCTGACCGCGGGCGGTCTGCTCGGGACCGCACCCCCGACGGCGGGCGGCCTGCTCGGGACCGCACCCCCGACGGCGGGCGGCCTGCTCGGGACCGCACCCCCGACGGCGGGCGGCCTGCCGGCTGCTTCCGGTGTCGCGAGCACCGCGAACGGCGGGATCCCGGCCGGGCTGCGGCCGGGCGGCGCCTTCGACCGCTACATCAGGGACCTGGCCGAGCGCGACCAGTTCTCGGGGACGGTGCTGCTGGCGCACCGGGGCCGGCACGTGCTGGCCCGCTCGTACGGCATGGCCGACAAGGAACGCCGCATCCCGAACGAGACGGACACCATCTACGCCCTCGCCTCGGCCTCGAAACCGTTCACCGGCCTGGCCGTGGTGCGGCTCGCCCAGCAGAGGAAGATCAGGTTTCATGACCCGGTCGGCGTGCACCTGGACGGCTTCCCGCCGGAGATCGCCGACCACGTCACCGTCCACCAGATGCTCACCCACACCTCGGGGATGACCGACCCCACGAACGACACCCCGGAGCCGCACGTCTTCACCAGCATCGACGAGCGGAACCGGGACCTGGCCGCCCGCGCCAGGTCGCAGCGGCTGCGCTTCACCCCCGGCACCCGCAAGGAGTACTCCAGCATGGGGTACGAGGTGCTCGGGGAGCTGGTGGCCACGGTGTCGGGGCAGCCGTTCCACGAGTACGTCCGCGAGCACGTCTTCGAGCGGGCGGGCATGGCCGACTCCGCCTACTACACGAGGACCGAGTGGCTGGCGGACGAGCGCATCGCGCACCCGTACATGCTGCAGGAGGACGGCACGCGCGTGGACGGCGTGCGCCACCTGGACCAGGGCGGCGCCGGCGGGGTCAAGGGCAGCAACTCGGCGCGCGCGTTCATCGGCTCCGGCGGCGGCAACGGCTTCAGCACGGCCCCCGACCTGGTGAGGTTCGCGCTCGCGTTGCAGCGCGACGAGCTGCTCAAGCGCGCCTACACCGACCTGTACGTGAGCCCGAAGGTCTCGGGCCCGCCTCTGCGGGAGGGGCCGGAGGATCCGCGCCGCGGGGAGGCGTTCCACGCGTACGGGCCGACCGCGTCGATCTACAACGACCAGCGCTACATCTCGCACGGCGGCGGCATCGCGGGCGGCGCGACGAACTGGAGCATCTACCTCGACCTCGACTGGGTCGCGGTGATCCTGTGCAACTACGACCTGCAGATCGAGCCGATCATCGCGGCGGAGCGTACCCGGATCACCGCGTGAGCGGCTGCGCGCCGCCCGTCAGGTAGTGCTGCACCACGGGGCCGATGTCGCGGGCGAGCGTGTCGACGCCGGCCTCCACCATGGGCGGCAGGCGCAGGACGTAGCGGGTCAGAGCGACGCCGAGGAGCTGCGTGGAGACGAGCGCGGCGCGGTGCTCGGCGTCGGGCGCGCCGGTCAGCCGGGCCACGAGCGCGGCGATCTGCGTCGCGAACACCTCGCGCATCCGCTCCGCCGCCTGCGGGGTCGTGCTGGCCGAGCGCAGCAGCAGGATGAGCGCGTCGTCGGCCTGCTCGCCCTCCCAGCGGGACAGGAAGTGCCGCACGACCAGCTCGCCCATCCGCTCCCGCGGCGGCCGGGCGAGCTGGTCGAGGCGCAGGTCGACGTCCACGGCGGCGTTGAACAGCCCGGCCTTGCTGCCGTAGTACCGCATGACCATGGACGGGTCGACGCCGACCAGGGAGGCGACCGCCCGGATCGTCATCGCTTCGTAGCCGCGCTCGACGAGGAGCTTCCTGGCCGCCGAGAGGATGGCGCTGCGGGTGGCTGCCGATCTCTCGGTGAAAGCCATGACAACGAGTGTAGGCCAACAGACGTGGGGCTTTGCTCACGTCACCGCTGCTTGGCCGCCCATTCGGCGACGACCTGCGCGATGACCCGCGGATGATCCTCCGGCGTGTGATGGCCGGCGACCTCCTCGCGCTCCACGACCTCCAGGGCGGCGATGTTCGCGCGGCACCAGGCGATGGTCTCGCGCGTCCACATGGAGCCGGGGCCGGGACGGAAGTCGATCAGCAGCTTCGGCACCTCGGCGCTGGTGGCCAGCCACCGGTCGAACGCCTCGATCCGCTCCACGACGTCGGCCGGCTCGCCGTCCAGGGGCATCGAGCGGGCCCAGCGCAGCAGCGGCAGCCTGCTCTCCCTCGTCGGGTACGGCCGCAGGTACGCCTCCACGTCCTCCTCCGCCATGGGGGTGGCGACGCTGCCGGGCAGGCCGCGCAGGAAGGCGTTCTCGTCGAGCATCATGCTCTCGCCGACGCCCTCCGTCTTGATCGCCCGGAACAGCGGCCGGCCGCCCTCGGGGAACTCCTCCCAGGTCATCGGCTTGACGATGGCCTCGGTGAACGCGATCCCGCGCACCCGGCCCGGATGGCGGGCGGCCCAGTCGAAGGCGAGGGCGCCGCCCCAGTCGTGGCCGACGAGCAGCACGTCGTCCAGGTCGAGGGCGTCGAACCAGGCGTCCAGGTAGCGGGCGTGGTCGGCGAAGGTGTAGTCGAGGGCCGGTTTGCCCGAGTCGCCCATGCCGATCAGGTCGGGCGCCAGGCGGCGGCCTTGACCGACGGCGGGCATGACGTCGCGCCACAGGTGGGAGGAGGTGGGGTTGCCGTGCAGGAAGACGATCGGCGCGCCGGAGCCGAGCTCCCGGTAGGACATCGTGGAGTCGAGCACGTTCTGGATGGGCATGGTTTGGTCCTTTCAGAGGTTCAGGTGCAGGAAACGGTCCACCGCGATCTCGATCACGACCCGGCCGGGCGGGGCCGGCGGGGGTGACAGGTAGCGGCGGGTGTAGCGGCGGGCGGCCTCGGCGATCCTGGCCGGATCGCCGGACACCGTGGCCCGGCCCTCCAGGGTGATCCAGCGGAAGCCGTGGACCTGGCAGAGCGCCGCCCGGCCTGGCTCGGGGGTGAGGTTTCTGGCCTTGCGGGAGGTGGCGACGGTGAGCACGCGGGCCAGGCCCGCCTCGCGATCCCAGGTGAAGCGGACGGCCACGACGTGCGGGGTTCCGTCGGGGCGCAGCGTGGTCAGGGTCGCCACGCTCGGCTCTTCCAGGAACGCCTCGGCCGCGTGGGGCAGGCGGTGGTCGACGCGCGAGCCGGAGGCGCGGCTGCCCGCGGGACGGCCGCCTGAGGGGTGGCCGTCTGAAGGGTGGCCGGCCTGGGTGGCGGTCAACGGAAGGCCGCGATGTTGCGGGCGGCCCAGGAGGCGAAGGTGCGCGGGGCGCGGCCGAGCAGGCGCTCCACGTCCGGGCTGACCTGCCGCTCCTCCTCGGTCGGCGTGCCGAGGATGGTCAGCGTGCCCTCGACGGCCTGCTCCGGCATGAAGGTGAGCATCTGGGCGCGGGCCTCCTCGCGGCTCTGCTCGACGAAGCGCACCTCCGTGCCGAGTGCTGCGCCGATGGCGGCGGCACGCTCACGGGGGCTGACGGGCTGGGGGCCGGTGAGCACGTACGTGCGCCCGGCGTGCCCGTCCTCCCGCAGCACCACGGAGGCGACCTCGGCGATGTCGGCGGGGTCGATGACCGGCAGGGCGACGTCGGCGAACGGCGCGGCGGCCGTGCGGTGCGCGCGGATCGGCTCGGCCCAGGCCAGGGCGTTGGAGGCGAAATCGCCGGGACGCAGGATCGTCCACTCCAGGCCCGACTCGCGCACGGCCTGCTCGAACGCGGCGGGATGCCCGTACAGGCCGGGCCTGGTGCCCGCGCCCTGCGAGGAGAGCAGGACCACGCGCCGGATCCCGCCGGCCCGCGCCGCCTCCAGGACGGCGTGCGGCTCGTGCCCGGCGACGAGCAGGAAGAGAGCGCCGGCCCCGTCGAAGGCGCCCTTCAGGCTCGCGGGGTCGCCCAGGTCGCCGGCGCTGTGCCGGACACCGTCGGGGAGCGGCGCGGGCCGCCGGGAGACCGCGGTGACCTGCTCGCCCGCGGCGGCGAGCAGCCTGACCAGCTCGCCGCCGACGTTGCCGGTGGCGCCTGTGATCACGAACATGCCGTGCTCCTCAAGAAAGTTAGTTAGTTGACTGACTCACTGCGAGACCATAGCGGGTCGACGGAGGACGTGTCTATAGTCAGTCAGGTGACTAACTCAACTCGGGCGGGAAAGCGGGAACGGCTGGCCGGCGCCGCCGTACGGGTGCTCCACGAGCAGGGCGTCGAGAAGACCACCCTCGCCGACATCGCACGCGCGGCCGACGTGCCGGTGGGCAACGTCTACTACTACTTCAAGACGAAGGACCAGCTCATCGAGGCGGCGATCGAGGAGCACGGCCACCACCTCGACCAGATGATCCACGCCTTGGAAGGGCTCGCCACCCCGCAGGAACGACTCAAAGCGCTCATCCAGGGCTGGATCGGGGAGAGCGACCTCACCGCCCGGTACGGCTGCCCCACCGGCACCCTCGCCGCCGAGCTCGACAAGCGCGACGACGGCCTCGACCGCGCCATCGCCGGCGTCATGGCGCGGCTGCTCGACTGGGTGCAGGGCCAGTTCGCGGCCATGGGGCGGGCGGACGCGCGGGAGCTGGCGATCGCCCTGTTCGCCGCCTACCAGGGGGCCGCGCTGCTCACCAACACCTTCCGCGACCCCGGCCTCATGCGCACCGAAGGGCACCGGCTGGAGCGCTGGATCGACTCGCTCGCCTGATTCGCCGTCCCGCAACCGTGCCGTTCCCCGCATGACAACGCGATGAAGCAGGGCTGAAGCCCGCCCGCCGTAGTCTCGCGTCCGGGATGGGAACCGCCGCGCCCGGCCCATGTGCACCACCCGTTCCCCGGCGGGGTCTCCCGGCGACGGGGGCCGGGAGACCCCATCGGCGCCCGCCGGTTCGAGGTCACGCCGGTGGACACGTGTTCGGTCGAGCCGGATGGCATCGCGTCCGTGCGTGCACTGAAGGTGGACCTGGCGGTCATCGGGTTCGGCAAGGGCGGGAAGACGCTGGTCGGGGCGCTGGCGAAGGCGGGCAGGCGGGTCGTCCTGATCGAGCAGTCCGACGAGATGTACGGCGGGACGTGCGTCAACATCGCGTGCGTCCCGATTCGCCCGAGACCTCGACCGTGATCACCGGCCGGGCGCGTTTCGCCGGCCCACACCAGTACGGGGATGCTGGCGCTGACCGAGCGGCCGGATGAGCCGGTGGTGCTCGGTGGTGGTTGTGCCGGCGTGGAGTTCGCCTGGATGCACGCCGCGTTCGGCGCCGAAGTGACACCGAGCCAGCGGGGCGACCAGACTGCTGCCGGGCGAGGATCCCGACATCGCGGCGGAGGTGCGAGCGCTGCTGACGGATGCGGGTGTCCGGGTGGTCACCGGCGCGAGGGCACCCGCTCCGTGCGCGATCGCCGGTACGTGCCGCACGTCGTCTTCACCACTCCCGCGCTGGCCCGGGTCGGCATGACCGAGGCGGAGGCGCGGGCCACCGGCCGGCCGCCCAAGATCGCGGTGCGCAGGGTGGCGGAGATGGCGGCCGTGCCGCGAGCCAAGATCGGCGGCGATGCGCGGGGCGTGATGAAGTGATCGTCGACGCCGAGACCGACGAGGTGCTGGGCGTGAGCATGCTCGCCCACGACGCGCACGAGACGGTCAACACCCTCGCGGTCGCGCTGCGGCTCGGGGCGCCGGCGAGCGTGCTGCGCGACGGGATCTACACCCATCCGTCGATGACGGAGGCGTTCAACGACCTGTTCGCCACCCTAGGCTGAGCACCCCGTGACTCCGCGCCACCAGGGCCGCCCGTCCCCGGTCGTGATCGCCGCCCACCTCCCAGCCGTCCGCCGTCTCTGCCGGAGGGGCCGGGGTCCGTCACCAATCGACCTCATCGCAGCCGCGGTGGTCGGCGGGCTCCACCTGCAAGGTCGCGTGGGCCACGCCGTGGCGTCGGCGCAGCAGGTCGCGGGCCTGGTCGAGGACGGCGTGGTGGTCCTTCTGGTCGGCGGTGACCAGGTGGGCGGTGGCGACGTTCATGCCGGAGGTCAGGGTCCACAGGTGCAGGTCGTGCACGTCGCGTACGCCGTCGATGGCGGCCAGGTCGGCGGCGACGGCGGCGGCGTCGATGTCCTCGGGCACGTGCTGCCCGAGCACCGCGAACACCTGCCGGCCGAGCGAGATCGCCCGCACCGCGACGAACGCGCCGATGGCGACGGCGACGGCGGTGTCCCAGAACGCCTGGCCGGTGGCGGCGACGAGCCAGCCCGCCACGATGACGCCGACGGAGCCGGCGGTGTCGGCCACGACCTCCAGGTAGGCGCCCTTGACGTTCAGGCTCTCCCCCGCACCGGAGCGCAGCATGAGCAGCGCGATCAGGTTGACCACCAGGCCGAGGGCGCCGACGATCAGCATCGGCCCGGTGGACACCTCCGCCACCTCGCCGATGCGGCCGATCGCCTCGGCCACGACGTACCCGGCGACGCCGAGCATCAGCACGACGGCCAGCAGCGACGCGAACACCTCGGCCCGATAGGAGCCGTAGCTGCGCCGGCCCGTGGTGTCGGGGCGGGTGGCGATCCGGGTCGCGACCAGCGCCGCGCCGAGGGTCACCACGTCGGCGGCCATGTGCCCGGCGTCCGACAGCAGCGCCAGCGAGCCCGACAGCAGGCCGAAGACCAGCTCCACCACGAAGAAGGCGCCGATCAGCGCGAAGGAGACCGCCAGCCGCCAGCGGTGCCGGCCGGCCGCGTGGCCGTGCCCGTGCCCGGCGCCCATCAGGCGTTCCCCTCACGTTCGGGGTGCAGCGCCTCGGTGTGCTCGGTGTGGGCGAGCGCGAGGTCGAGCAGCATCCGTACGTGCGGATCCTCCAGCCGGTAGTACGCCATGCGGCCGGAGCGGCGGGCGGCCACGATGCGGTGGGCGCGCAGCAGCCGCAACGCGTGCGAGACGGCCGACTCGCTCTGCCCGGTCACCGCCGCCATGTCGCACACGCACAGCTCACCGTCCAGCAGGGCCACCAGCAGCCGCAACCGGTTCGGGTCGGACAGCAGGCCGAAGACGTCGGCGGTGTCGGCCAGGTCGGAGGCGGGCGGCATCCGCTCGGACACGGCGGCGACCCGGTCGGCGTCGACCACCCGCACGGTACAGCCGTCCATCACCAGCACCTTGTCATCTGAAGAGCTGTTCATATGAGCAAGATAGCGGAGCGGCCGATCGGCATGTCAAGCGTGATCCCGGCGGGTCGCGAGGTCCGCGCCAGGGAGCGCCGCTCCCGCTCAATGGTGATGCGCGACTTCCACCGTGCCGCCGGGCTGCCGGCGCACGCCCTCCAGCAGGGACGGCGCGGCGACGACGACCCACCCGTCACCGACGAGGTAGCTGCCGCCGTACGCCTCGGCGTCGTCGAGCCAGGCGCGCTCGCCGGTGCCGCTGGCGAACGTCAGCAGGGTGTACTGACCATATGACGTCCGGCAGGCGGCCTCGCGCAGCTCCACGGCGTCGACCTGCATCGCGGGGCGGGCACAGCCGGCGGCGGTGGCGAGCCGCTCCATCCCGGCCCGGGGCAGCGCCTGGCCGGCCGCGTGATGGTGCGCGGCCATGTCCGCCGGTGCGGGGGCGGCGGCGCACGCCGTGAGCAGGGCCGCGCCGAGAACGGCGGCGCACGCGGGACCGAGGGGCTTGACACACATCACGCTCTCCATCGGGGCGACTGCGACCGAAGGTACACGCGGCTCCCCACGGTGGTGGGTGACGTACCCGAATCGGTCCGGCTGCCCGCGCCCGGCGGGCGACGGTCCGGTTCGGCAACCTTGAGCGATCCACCATGGAGGCCCTGCGGCAATACCCGGACGGGATGTTCGCCGCGAGCGGGCCGGGGCCTAGCCGTGATCGCGTGGCCGGTCGCCGCCGGCGTGGCGCTGCCGGCCGGCGCCCGCTTCCCCACGGTCGTGCGAGTGCTGTGCGGCGGGCGCGTCGTGCGGCGCTTCCGGTCGTACCGGATCACGCTCGTCCGATGGCCGGGCCAGGAGAACGAGGCTGGCGGCGGCGAGCAGGTGGACGGCCCCCGCCAGCCGCTGGTCCGTCAGCGGATCGGGCGCGCCGGGCGGGGCCACCACCAGGAACCAGTCCGGCGCGACCGGCGGCCCGAGCAGCAGGAAGGCGCTCACGGCGAGCTGCACCATGACGACCGAGCCGAGCAGCACGGCGCGGCCCGTCCGGGAGAGGGGGCGGGGCAGCGGGTCCGCGCCCGCCAGCATCCAGGAGACCACCAGCCCGCCGGTGAGGAACAGCGTCGCGGTGAGCAGGTGCGGCACGTGCTGGAACAGGGCCCACGGCAGCCAGCCGGTGCGGTAGAGCAGCGGGAAGGCGATCATGTACGCGACCGGCAGCACGGCCAGGAGCGCCGGCCGCCGGATCGGGAGCCGCGCGCCGAGGGCGCCGTCCTGCGGCGGCCGGGTGGCGGCCCGCGCGGCGAGCGTGAGCGGCGCGCCGCGGCAGAGCAGCATGGGGGCGATGACGGCGAGCACGGTGAGCTGCAGGGCCTGCGTCGACAGCATCGCCCGCGCGTACGCCCCGACGCCGCCGAGCAGGACCACGCCGAGCAGCGCCAGGCCGGCGCACCACGCGACCGTGCGGGCGGGCGGCCACGCGCCGGCCCTGCGCACCCCGGCGAGGTAGCCGGCCAGCGCCAGGGCCAGCAGCAGGAGGATCATCGGGTCGGGGCGGATCTCGGTGAGCAGCCCGGTGAACCGGAACGGCGCCAGGTCGTACTCCAGCAGGCCGTCATGCCCGCCGCCCGGTGCGGGGGGCGGGGTGCGGGACAGGGCGACGGCCAACGCCATCGCCGCGCCCATGACGATCAGCTCGCCGGCCGCCAGCCGGGTGAAGACGACCCGCACGCTCCGGTCGGCCGCGCGGGCGACCGTACGGCGGCGGTGCGCCCGGCCGAACAGGGCGAGAACGCCGAGGGCGGCGGTCTTGGCGAGCAGGAGCCAGCCGTACTCGCTGCGCCACAGGTCGGACGGGGCGTTCAGCCGCACCCACGCGGCGGCCACGCCGGAGACGGCGACCCCCGCGAAGCAGCACAGGGCGAGCGTGCTGAACCTGGCGAGCACCACCGGCAGGGCGGTGGAGCGGCGGAAGTGCGCGAGCACCGCGCCCAGCCCGCCCACCCACAGCGACACGGTGACCAGGTGCGTCATCAGGGCGGACAGCGCGATGTCGTGGTCGGTGGCGGAGGCGGCGTGCCCGACGTACGTCACGGGCAGCGTCCCGAAGACGGCGAGCACGAGCGGGACGAGCTTCGGCAGCCGGGGCACCCGCGCCGCCACGGCGACCGCCACGACCACGGCCAGCACCAGCGGCAGCACCCGCGCCTGGAGGATCGACAGGCCGGAGCCGAGCAGCGCGGGAGCGGCGAGCAGGTCCGGCACGGGGACCGCGATCACCTCCGACACGGTGAACAGGTAACTCAGCACGATGGTGACCGCCCAGCCGAGCGCCCACCGGCCGGCCGCGCGGGCGCACGCGGCCCGCTCCGGCGTGCCGGGCGGCGCGAGGACGGCCGCCGCGAGCAGCGTCCCGACGGTGGCGACCGCGCACGCGTCGGAGCAGAAGCGGACGAGCGGCAGCCCCCACGCGGTGAGCGGTCCCGCGTCCGGCAGCCCGGCGATCCCCGGCTCCGCCCTGGCTGCCAGGGCCGCCGTCAGCAGCACCAGCCCGGCGGCGATGAGCGCCGCGCCCGCGTAGATCCGCCGGCCGCGACCGTCCCGGAGGGTGGGCCAGGTGATCCGGGATGGCGCCGGTCCGGTCTCGTGCATCGGATGAGCCCTCCCGTCCCGCTCCACGCGTACAGGGAGATACGCGGCACGGTGCGGCCCCGTTCAACCCCGGGCGAGGATCCGGCTCAGGGCCGTCCGGAACTCGGGTTCCGGCCGGTCCGCCGCGGCGGTGGAGCGCCAGGCGACGAACCCGTCCGGGCGGACCAGGGTCATGCCGGTGCTCGTGAGGCCGTACCTGTCCAGGAACTCCTTCTCGGGGTCCTCCAGGCCGGCGCCGATGGTGTGGACGTCCAGCTCGACGCCCAGTGACGCCGCCACCGTCCTGGCCGCGGCGGCCCGGTCGCCGCCGTCCGGGGCGACCAGGGCGACGAACGCGCCGGTGAACAGGTCGAGCGTGGAGATCCGCGTCCCCTCCCGGTCCAGCCAGACGTGCGGGGCGCGCAGGCCGGGGCGCCCGCTGGGCTTGCGAGGGTCCTCGATGGGGTCGTGGGGGGTGTGCGGCTCCGTGTGGACGGCCGGGGAGTCGTACCGGTAGCCGAAGATCATGGCGAGGTCGTCGACCGCCGTGAGGTCGTCCGCGGTCCCCTCGTGGCGGGCGTGCAGCAGCCGCATCGTCTGGCCCAGGGTGAGCTGCGCGACCGGGCGGCGCTCCTGCTCGTACGTGTCCAGCAGCGCGGGCCCGGCCTGGCCCTTGAGGACGGCGGCGAGCTTCCAGGCCAGGTTGTGCGCGTCCGCGATGCCGGTGCTGGCGCCGTAGGACCCGGTCGGGGGGAAGACGTGGGCCGCGTCGCCGGCGAAGAACACCCGGCCGGCCCGGTAGCTGCGGGCCACGGCCGCGCCGAGCCTGACGTCCATCGGCTTCGGGCTCCAGCCGGCGACGGGGGGCACCAGCGTGAGGTCGAGGTCGGGGATCCCGACGGCGCGCCGGACCAGGTCGGCGCAGTGCCGCTCGGTGAACTCCGCGATGCCGCGGCCCTGCTCCGGCTGGTAGGGCACGCCCAGCATCCAGCGCCCCGGCTGCCGTAGCGGCGCCAGGACCGTGCCGGCCACCGGCTGGTCGAAGTAGGCGAGCAGGAACTCGCGCCCGCGCACCGCGTCGTCGAGGTCGGCGTCGAAGAGGAAGTGCGCGGCGTGGCCGAGGACGCCGGGGCCGTCGGCGCCGATGCCGAGGCGGGTGCGCAGGTCGGCGCGGTTGCCGTCGGCGGCGATGACGTAGTCGGCGTGGATGCGGTATTCGGTGCCGTCGCCGACGTCGCGGACGACCGCCCGCACACCGTCGCCGGCGGCGTCGAGGTCGGTCAGCTCGGTGCTGAACCGCACGTCGGCGCCGCTCCGCTCGGCGGCGGCGCGCACGACGAGCTCCAGCTCGTCCTGGTCGACCATGCCCCAGTCGGCCGGGCTGAGCGAGGCCGGCGGGCGCAGGTGGGCGATCGCGTCGATGCGGAAGCGCTCGGGGCCGGTCAGGGTGTCGGCGCCGATCATCTCGGGCTTGTCCGCCAGGAGCGAGGAGCGGGCGCGGATCTCCTCTTCCAGGCCGAGTGCCCGGTAGATCTCCATCGTGCGGGGGTTGAAGGCCCGCGCCTGCGGCATGATCGCCGTGGACGGGTGCCGCTCGACCAGGGTCGGGCGCAGGCCGAGGCGGGCGAGGAACAGCGCCGCGGACAGGCCGGTGATCCCTCCTCCCACGATGAGGACTGCGGTGGCGTGGTCGCGTGGTGACGTCATGGCCGTCGATCTCCTCTGGTCGTGTCCTGTGCCGGGCGTACCGGCTCCCAGGAACACAATCAATCACATCGCCTACTGTGTCAAGTAGTCACTTGATTAAGGAGAGAGGCTACTTGAGATTGCCTAGTACGGCTATGATCGGGCTGTGTCGACGTCGAAACCGCGCCGCTCCCCCAAGCCGCAGGAGCGCCAGCGCGACCCGGAGCGCACCCGCAAGCTCATCCTCGACGCGGCGGAGGCCGAGTTCGCGGCCCACGGCTTCGCCGGCGCCCGCACCGGCGCGATCGCCGCCCAGGCCGGGGTCAACCAGCAGCTGATCTGGTACTACTTCGACGGCAAGGAGGGCCTGTACCGGGCCATCGCGGAGCGCTGGCAGGAGCGCGAGAACGACCTCGTCCCCCAGGACCTGCCCATGACGGAGCAGATCCGCCGCTACGCGCTGGAGGCGCTGCACAACCCGAACGGCGTCCGCCTGCTCGCCTGGGGCGGCCTGGAGTACGACGGGCCCGGCGACGACCCCGACCAGGAGCGCCGCTCGGATCGGCTGAGCGGGTTCGCCGAGCGGCTGCGCGCGCGGCAGGAAGCGGGCGACCTGCCCGCCGAGGTGGACCCGGCCTGCCTGACGGTCATGCTCATGGCCGCCGCGATGGCCACCGTCAGCCTGCCGCACGTCGTCGCCGGCGTCTGCGGCGCCGACCCGCGCGACCCGGAGTTCGTGCGCCACTACGCCGACCAGGTCGCCCTCGTCGCCGGGCTGGTCGGCCTCGACTCTCCCTAGAGACGCGGGCGTGCCGGGCGGCCGGGATCGTGTCCCGGCCGCCCGGCGCCTCACCCCGGCCGTGCGGACGTCCGGTCAGCCCGGGTTGCCGCCCCCGCAGGCGAGGTCGGCGTCGGTGAAGATCGGGTGCGGCGGGGTGGCGTCCGCCTCACCGCCGCCACCGTCGCGGCGCCGGTCGGGGTAGAACATCAGGTACGTCCCCGACGAGCAGGCCGTCGCCGGCTCGGCGTCCCCGCCGATCACGACGCTCCCGCCCAGATTGACCCCGCCCTGCGCCAGGGCGTTGCTCCTGACCACGGCGTCGCCGGTCACGGTGGCGGCGCTGTTGACCCAGGCCAGGTCCTCGATGCGGGCGTTGCCGCCGACCGTGCTGTTGCCGTGGACGGCGGCGCGGGAGGCCGACGTAGGCGGTGGCGGCGACGTCGGCGCGGGCATGCAGACCGTCTTCGCGGCCTGCACGGGTGCCGCGAGCAGGGCCAGGACCGGGCAGAGGAGCGCCGCGACCCTACACGCCATAGCGGCTCCTCAGATGGCGCCACCAGTCGCGGAACATCCACGCGTCGAACTCCGTGATCCGGGTCGCGCTGCCCGCCTTCATCAGGAAGCCGCCCACGCCGGTGGGCGTCCAGTCGTAGAAGTCGTCCAGGCCGAACGAATGGCCCATCTCGTGCAGCAGGATGTGCACGTTGTCGGCGTTGAGGTTCGACATGAAGTACTCGCTGCCGATCCGCTGCCCCCAGTCGCCGCCGGCGCCGCCGCCGAACCCGCTGGTCAGCCAGAGCGACATGTCGTAGTGGTGCGATGCGCCGCCCGGGCAGTTCGGGTAGTTGCCGCTCTGGTTGAAGAAGCGGCCGCACGGCTCGGCGCACTGGGGCGCGTTCTCGCGGATGTCGTTGACGTAGACGTCCACGGAGTTGTCGCTCCACTGCAGCTGCGCGCGGTCGCGCACGGCCCAGCCGACGACCTTGACCGGCACGGTGCTGTACGGCCAGCCGTTGTGCCCTGCCATGACGTCCATCCACTTCTTGAACTGGCGGGCGAGCTGGGCGTGGATCTGGTCGCGCTGGGCCGCCGTCACGGTGGCGCCGGAGTCCCAGCGGACGCAGTAGCTGATCGAGCCCCGGTTGGCCATGACCTGGTCCCAGCCGTAGTTGCGGAACCCGTACAGGTTGGGGTAGGTGCTCTCGACGTGCTGCCACACCTCGTTCAGCGGGGTGACGAGGTTGCTCGGCGGGTTCCAGCCGCCGGTCTGCGGGGCGCCCTCGCCGATGGCCTTGACCTCCAGCAGGCCCACCGAGCCCTGGCCGCTCTGCATCAGCACGCGCAGCCGGGTGGTGGAGACGGGGGCGAAGGTGACGGTGTTGTAGGTGTCGGTCGCGGTCGCGTACGTGCCGGGGATGTCGGCGTACGCGCTGCCGGTCCAGCGCTGCAGCTTCCACGAGGCCGGGACGCGCACGCCGCCGTTGTCGTCGAAGAAGTAGACCTGGGCCGAGGTGAGCGTCTGCGCCTGCGACCAGGTCAGCAGCGCCCACTGCTCGCCGGTGTCGGGCCAGGTGCCCCAGCGGCGGTTGACGGTGTCGTTCGAGCTCGGCGGGTCGATGCCGTCGTTGATCGCCGCGACGCTCTCCCACGGCGAGGTGGAGGACGCGGACGGGCTCGCCGAGGGGGCGAGGTTGACCGGGGCGGCAGACGCGGGCGCGGCGGGGATGAGGAACGTGCCCGCCGCCACGAGCCCGGCCAGGATCACGGACGTGGATCGTCTCACTGGAGCCTCCTTGTTAGCGTTAACACCTCTGGCCCGCTAAGTGCTATGTCACACACTTGTGGTGGGGAGAGTGTTGGGGCCGCCGCGCCCTCCGTCAAGACCCCGTCAGAAGATTCGTCAGCGACCTGTACGCCGCCGCGCGCGGCCGCTGAAAGTTACACGCGGCCCGGAACCGGCGGCGCTCGCGGGGGCGTAGGCGGCGCGGGGGCCCTGGTCGGGCAGGACGGCGGCCGAGCCGTAGGCGGGCTCGCTGCCGCTGGTCAGCACCGGCCGCCCCGTGGACACGTCGACGACGAACCTGGAGATGCTGGGGATTCGCTGTTGGTCACGTAGACGGCGCGCTCCCCCGCGACCGCCGATCGCGCCGCGGCCCCGGCGGTCGCGGACGGGATCAGCGCCGCCGGGAGCAGCAGGACGGTGAGGGGGAGAGACGGGCGATACGCACAAGGTCCTCCGGAGAGACATCGTTGCCATGTCACCCGGAAGGGCGTGCCGCCGCGTTCCATCACGTTCCACCGGCTGCCCGCGCGGCCCGCCCGTCTCTCAGGACGCCCCGCCAGGTTGTGGCAGGCAGGGAGGCACTTCAAAGATCTAGTACCCTCACAAAACGGTGACGAAGGCACGTACGAGTCGGCGGAGAGTGTCGCCGGCGCGACGGACGCGCAAGGTCGCCGTTCAGTCGGACCGGCAGGACGAGAAGGCGGGACATGAGTGACACGTCGGTGAAGGGCTCGCGTTCCACCACCCCAGGGAAGCGCTCCACCACCCCAACGGAGGTCGGCGAGCAGGAGCTGCGGCAGCTCCTGGCGGGCCTGACGGCCGTCAGGGACGGCGACTTCCGCCATCGGCTGCCCCAAGACGCCGACGGGCTGCTCGGCGAGATCGCGTCGGTGTTCAACGGCATGGTGGACCAGCTCGCGCTGTTCACCTCCGAGGTGACGCGGGTGGCCCGCGAGGTCGGCACCGACGGGCGGCTGGGCGGGCAGGCCGACGTGCCGGGCGTGTCGGGGACGTGGAAGGACCTCACCGACTCGGTGAACGCCATGGCCGGCAACCTGACCGACCAGGTGCGCAGCATCGCTCAGGTCACCACGGCGGTGGCGCGCGGCGACCTGTCGCAGAAGATCACGGTGGACGCCCGGGGCGAGATCCTGGAGCTGAAGAACACCGTCAACACGATGGTCGACCAGCTCTCCTCGTTCGCCGACGAGGTGACCCGCGTGGCCCGCGAGGTGGGCACGGAGGGGCAGCTCGGCGGGCAGGCCAACGTGAAGGGCGTGGCCGGCACCTGGCGCGACCTGACCGACTCGGTGAACTTCATGGCGGGCAACCTGACCGACCAGGTCCGCAACATCTCCCAGGTGGCCACGGCGGTGGCGCGCGGCGACCTGTCGCAGAAGATCACGGTGTCGGCGCGGGGCGAGATCCTGGAGCTGAAGAACACCCTGAACACGATGGTCGACCAGCTCTCCTCGTTCGCCGACGAGGTGACCCGCGTGGCCCGCGAGGTGGGCACCGACGGGCGGCTGGGCGGCCAGGCGGACGTGAAGGGCGTCTCCGGCACGTGGAAGGCGCTGACCGAGTCGGTGAACGTCATGGCCGACAACCTGACGGCGCAGGTGCGCAGCATCGCCGAGGTCACCACGGCGGTCGCGCGCGGCGACCTGTCGCAGAAGATCCGGGTGGACGCCCGGGGCGAGATCCTGGAGCTCAAGGAGACCATCAACACGATGGTCGACCAGCTGTCCGCGTTCGCCGACGAGGTGACGAGGGTGGCCCGCGAGGTCGGCACCGAGGGCAACCTGGGCGGGCAGGCGACGGTCCGTGGCGTGTCCGGCACGTGGAAGGACCTGACGGACAACGTCAACGTGATGGCGTCCAACCTGACGAGCCAGGTGCGCAGCATCGCCCAGGTGGCCACGGCGGTGGCGCGCGGCGACCTGTCACAGAAGATCACGGTGGAGGCCAAGGGCGAGGTCGCGGTCCTGGCGCAGACGATCAACACGATGGTCGACACGCTGAGCGCGTTCGCCGACGAGGTGACCAGGGTCGCTCGCGAGGTCGGCACGGAGGGCCAGCTCGGCGGGCAGGCCCGGGTCCCGAACGTGGCCGGCACCTGGAAGAACCTCACCGACAACGTCAACTCCATGGCCGACAACCTGACCAACCAGGTGCGCAGCATCGCCCAGGTCACCACGGCCGTGGCGCGCGGCGACCTGACCCGGAAGATCGACGTGGACGCCCGGGGCGAGATCCTGGAGCTGAAGACGACGATCAACACGATGGTGGACCAGCTTTCGGCGTTCGCCGCCGAGGTGACCAGGGTGGCCCGCGAGGTGGGCAGCGAGGGCAGGCTGGGCGGCCAGGCCGAGGTCGAGGGCGTGTCGGGCACGTGGAAGCGGCTGACGGAGAACGTCAACGAGCTGGCCGGCAACCTCACCCGCCAGGTCCGCGCGATCGCCGAGGTGACCAGCGCGGTCACCTCCGGCGACCTGACCCGGTCGATCACGGTGGACGCCGAGGGCGAGCTGGCCGACCTCAAGGACAACATCAACTCGATGGTCAAGTCGCTGCGCGAGACCACGACGGCCAACGAGCAGCAGGACTGGCTGAAGTCCAACCTGGCCCGCATGTCCAGCCTGATGCAGGGGCACCGCGACCTGGCGACGGTGGCGGAGCTGGTGATGAACGAGCTGGCGCCGCTGGTCTCGGCCCAGTACGGCGCGTTCTTCCTGGCCGAGGAGAGCGAGCTGAAGCTGATCAGCGCCTACGGCTACCCCGTGGAGACCGACCGTCCCGACCGGTTCCGCCTCGGGCAGGCGCTGGTCGGGCAGGCCGCGAGCACCCGCAGGACCATCGCCGTGGACGAGGTGCCCGCCGGGTACGTGAAGGTGTCCTCGGGCCTGGGTGAGAGCCTGCCGGCCTCGCTCATCGTGCTGCCGATCGTGGTCGAGGAGCAGGTGCTGGGCGTGATCGAGCTGGCCTCGGTGCAGCCGTTCACGCCGGTCCATCGGACGTTCCTCGACCAGCTCATGGAGACCGTCGGCGTCAACCTGAACACGATCGTCGCCAACGCGCGCACCGACGAGCTGCTGAAGGAGTCGCAGCGGCTGGCGGTCGAGCTGCAGGCGCGCTCGGAGGAGCTGCAGAACCAGCAGGAGGAGCTGCAGCGCTCGAACGCGGAGCTGGAGGAGAAGGCGACGCTGCTGGCCCGCCAGAACCAGGACATCGAAACCAAGAACCTGGAGATCGAGCAGGCCAGGCAGGAGCTGGAGGACCGTGCCCACCAGCTCTCGCTGGCCAGCAAGTACAAGAGCGAGTTCCTGGCGAACATGAGCCATGAGCTGCGCACGCCGCTCAACTCGCTGCTCATCCTGGCCCAGCTCCTGGCCCAGAACCACACGCGCAACCTCACCCCGAAGCAGGTGGAGTACGCCGGGATCATCCACTCGGCCGGCTCGGACCTGCTGCAGCTCATCAACGACATCCTCGACCTGTCGAAGGTCGAGGCCGGCAAGATGGACATCAACCCCGAATGGGTGCAGGTCCGCCAGCTGCTCGACTACGTCGAAGCCACCTTCCGGCCCATGACCAGCCAGAAGAGCCTCGACTTCCGGGTCACGACCCTGCCCGGCGTCCCGTCCGAGCTGCTCACCGACGACTCGCGGCTGCGGCAGGTGCTGCGCAACCTGCTCTCGAACGCGGTCAAGTTCACCGAGACCGGCAGCGTGGAGCTGCGCATCGAGCCGGCCGCCCAGTCGGAGCTGCCTCCTTCGGTACGCCCCCACGGCGGCGCGCTCGCCCTGCGCGTGATCGACACCGGCATCGGCATCGCCGAGCAGCAGCTCGAAGTGATCTTCGGGGCGTTCCAGCAGGCCGACGGCACCACCAGCCGCAAGTACGGCGGCACCGGGCTCGGCCTGTCGATCAGCCGCGAGATCGCCTACCTGCTCGGCGGCGCCATCACGGCGCAGAGCACGCCGGGCGAGGGCAGCACGTTCACGCTCTACCTGCCGATCGCGCGCCCCGACTTCCAGGACCCGGCCGTCAAGGACACCGCGGCCGGCCCGGACGCGGCAGCCGCGGGTCAGGGCGAGGCGAGGCCCGAGGAGCCGCGCTCGGCCGCGACGTCCGCCCCGCCGCAGCAGCGCCGCCTGCTGGTGATCGAGCAGCGCGCCCGCGGGCTGCTCTCGCTGGTCGCCGAGAGCGTGGTGCACGAGCTGCCGCGCACCCGCGTCGGCGAGATCGAGCTGGTCACCGCCGCCGGCGCGCAGGAGGCCGCGGCCACGCTGGCGGCCGAGCCCTGCCACTGCATCGTGCTCGACCTGGAGATGCCGCAGCAGGCGGCCTACCAGCTCCTGGAGGCGATGAACGGTGACCCGGCGCTGGCCGGGGTGCCCGTGCTGGCCTACAGCAACTGGCAGGCCGGCACGCAGCGCGAGGCGCACCTGGCCAACCAGCCGCTGGAGCTGCTGTCGAGCCTCGACGAGCTGCGCGAGCGCATCGCGCTGCACCTGACGGCCGAGCAGGTCGGTGACGTGCTGCCGCTGATGCGCTCGGACGCGTCCGTGCCGGCGCCCGCCGAGAGCGAGGTGGACGGCGCGCTCAGCGGCCGCACGATCCTGGTCGTGGACGACGACACCCGCAACCTGTTCGCGCTGACCAGCATGCTGGAGGTGCACGGCATCCGGGTCCTGCACGCCGAGAACGGCAGGGAGAGCATCGACGCCCTCCTGGAGCACCCCGAGATCGACCTCGTGCTGATGGACGTCATGATGCCGGAGATGGACGGCTACGCCGCCACGTCCGCGATCCGGGCCATGCCGCAGTACGCCGCGCTGCCCATCATCGCCGTGACCGCCAAGGCGATGCCGGGCGACCAGGAGAAGAGCCTGGCCTCGGGGGCCAGCGACTACGTCACCAAACCGGTGGACGCCGATCATCTGATCGAGCGCATCCGGCACTGGCTGGCGGCGTAGCCCGCGTTCCGGCCCCGTACCGTCACCAGGCCCCGTCACCCAAGCCTCGTCACCAGGCAAGGAGAGCACGTGCACGACCTCCAGCACCCGCCCGCGCCGGACCCCGGCGCGGGCGGTCCCGCGGAGCTCCCGGACGCGGCCACGAACGTCGGCCGCCTGGCGGCCACCATCGAACGGCTGCGCGAGGCGGTGCGCGAGGCGCAGCACGCGGCCGAGGGCCGGGCGCTGATCGAGGTGGCCAAGGGCATCCTGATCGAACGGCTCGGCTGCGGCCTGACCGAGGCGGCGCGGCAGATCGCGACGCTGGCCGAGCAGGCGGGCGTCTCCCCCATCGAGATGTCGGCCGACATCATCAACCACGCCGCCAGGGACCGCATCAGCGAGACGGCCCGCGAGTTCCTGAACGCGGCCCGCTCCCGGGAGGCCGCCCCGACCGGCGGCGATTCCGGCGGGGCGGACGTCGCGGTGCGCATGCGCAGCGCCGAGAACGGGATGCTGCAGGCCGGCGACGCGCAGGCCGTCGCCGAGTCGCTGCTGCAGCACGCGCTGACCCCGCTCGGCGCCACCGCCGTCGCCGTCTGGGCGGCCGGCCACGACGCCTCGCTCGCGCTGGCCGGGTACGCCGGCTTCAACGAGGCCGAGGCCGCCCGCTGGCGTTACGTGCCGCCCGGCGTGGCCACCCCCGCCCGGCAGGCGCTCACCGAGCGCAAGGCGATCTGGCTGCGCGCGCTGTCGGACGTCGGCCTGCCCTCCATCGGCTGGCACGCCACCCCCGACGGGGGCCGCGCGTCGGTGCCCGCCGGCACCGGCGGCCGCGTGCTGGGCGTGCTGGAGATCAGCTGGCCGGAGCCGCTGGAGACGCCGCCGCCCCAGATCGTCAAGCAGATCGAGGCGCTGGCCGAGCTGTGCGCGCACACGCTGGAGCGGCCCGCCGGCCCGCCCGCCGCGGCCCCGCCGTCGGAGCTGACCGACCTGGCCGACGTGCTGCCCGACGCCGCGATGGTGCTGCAGCCCTGCCTGGACGCCGACGGGCGGCTCACCGACTTCCGGATCCGGCACACCAACCGGCGCTTCGCCGACCCGGCCGGGCGGCCGACCGCGCTGGTGACCGGGGCGCTGCTGCTGGAGGCGTACCCGCTGGCCGCCCAGGACGACGGCCTGTTCTCGAAGATCGAGCGGGTGCACGCCACCGGCGAGCCGTTCCAGTCCGACCATGTGACGCTGACCGCGCTGGTCGACCAGGTGCCGCTGGCCAGCGTCGCGCACGTGAGCATCACCCGCCACGGCGAGGACGTGCTGATGATCTGGCGGCTGCAGGACGAGGCCACCCGCCTGGCCAGCCTGCTCCAGCACGCCCAGCGCCTGGGCCGCATCGGCGGCTTCGAGGAGAACGCGCTCACCGGCGAGATCACCTGGAACAGCCAGCTCTACTCCCTGTACGGGATGAACCCGGGCGAGCCGCCCATCCCCCTGGAGCTGCTGACCGAGCACGCCCACCCCGACGACGCGGTGGCCATCGGGCGGTTCCTGCGCACGGTCCTGCACCACCGCCAGCCCGCCTCGGCCGCGTTCCGGCTGCAGCGGCGCGACGGCATCGCCCGCCACATCAGGGTGGTGGCCGAGCCGGCGCTGAGCGACGACGGGCATCTGCTGGCCATCCGGGGCGCGTACCAGGACATCTCCTCCCAGCACTGGACGGAGATGGCGCTCGCGGCCACCCGCGACCAGCTCGCCCACACCGAGCAGCAGGCGGCCGAGCGCAACCGGCTGGCGCTGCAGCTCCAGCGGGCCATCATGCCGGCCAGCCAGCAGCCGGTGGAGGCGTTCGGCCTCGACGTCGCCGTGCGCTACCGGCCGGCGGAGAAGGAGCACCTGGTCGGCGGCGACTGGTACGACGCCGTCATCCTGCCGTCCAAGAAGATCCTGCTGGCGGTGGGCGACGTGGCCGGCCACGGCATCGAGGCGGCCACCGGCATGGTCGTGCTGCGCAACGCGCTGCGCGGCCTGGCCGCCACCGGCGCGGGCCCCGGCCAGCTCCTCGCCTGGCTCAACATGGTCGCCCACCACCTGACCGAGAACGTCACGGCCACGGCCATCTGCGGCCTGTACGACCCGGACACGCACGTGCTGAGCTGGGCCAGGGCCGGGCACCTGCCGCCCATCCTGATCAGGGACGGCCAGGCGGCCGAGCTGGACATGATCGGCGGCGTGCTGCTCGGCGCGCTGTCGGACATGACGTACGAGGAGAGCCAGGTCCAGCTCGCCTCCAACGACGTGCTGCTCATGTACACGGACGGCCTGATCGAGCGCCGCGACCTGCCCCTGCACCAGGCGCAGCAGCAGCTCCTGCGCACCGCCACGCACCCGAGCACGGGCCTCGGGCACCGGCTGGACCACCTGCTGACCCACAGCAGGTCCGACACCGACGACGACACCTGCCTCGTCGGCATCCAGCTCCACTGACCGGCCGGCCCCAGGTCACCTTCCCCGGTGGCGCAGCAGCGTCGTGCCGAGGGCGACCTGGGCGGGCTCCAGCGCGGTCTTGCCGTCCTCGACGTCCCACAACGCGTTCTGCAGGATGCGGCCCAGCGTCCATCCGGTCGCCCGCCGCCGGTCCAGGCCGAGCGCCTCGGTGAGCAGGTCGAAGCGGCGCAGCACCGTACGGGTCACCTCGCCGCTCGCCACCACCGCCTCCTCCCACCGGCTGTCCAGCGCCGGCCACAGGTCGAACCCGGGGTCGCCGGCCAGCGGCTCGGGGTCGATGGCCAGCCACGGCTCCCGCTCACCGGCCAGGACGTTGCCGTCGTGCAGGTCCCAGTGCAGCAGGCGGTCGCCGGGCTCGCCGATCAGCTCGGCGACGGCGGACGCGCAGGTGCGAACCAGCTCCTGCTCCGCCGGGTCGCGCAACGCCGGCACGGCGCGCGGGGCCTGCTCCAGCATGGCGGCGGCGACGTCGGCCAGGTGCCGCAGGCCGGGCGGGGCGGGCACCGCGACGAGGCGCGCCATCAGCTCGGCGAGGATCCGCATGGCGGTGTCGTCGTCGGCCACCGACGACAGCGGGCGGGCCGCGTCCAGGCGTTCCAGCAGCATGGCGCCGGTGCCGGGGTCGTGGTCGAGCAGGCGGACGATGCCGTCGCCGTTCCACGTCCGCAGGCCGAGCGCGGCGCCGGCGTTGTCCTCGCTCGGCTGCTGGAGCTTCAGCACCGCCGGCGTGCCGTCGGCGCGGGTCACGGGCAGCACGAGCGAGGCCATGCCGTGCCGCGCGGGGCCGTCCGGCCGCAGGTCCCAGCGGTCCAGGAAGCCCGCGGCCAGCCGGGGCAGCTCGGCGAGCCAGGCCCGGGCGGACGCGCTGTTCGTGCCGTACGAGGCGGCGAACGCGGCGATCGCGGCGTCCCAGGCGGCGACCGGGTTGTGGCTGAGCGGCAGGTGCTTCACGGTGACCCTCTTCTTGATCGCGAATAGGGACAGCGTACGTGCACCCTGGCCGCGGGTCACCACGTCACGGGCTTGCTCGGGGTGGAGAGCCAGACGTTGAAGAAGCCGGTCAGGTCCTGGCCGGAGATCTTCTCGGCCAGCGTGACGAACTGGTCGGTGTCGGCCAGGCCGTAGCGGTGGTCGGCCGCCCACGTCCGCAGCAGCCGGAAGAACGGCTCGTCGCCGATCTTGACGCGCAGCGCCTGGAGCGTCATGCCGCCGCGGTTGTAGACGGCGGTGTCGAACATGGTGTCGCGCTGCGGATCGGCCACCTTGATCGTCCAGAACGCGTCCGGCCTCGTGGCGTACTGCCGGTCGAACCACGCCTGGACGCTCTCGCCGCCGATGTGCTCGGTCCAGTAGCGCTGGGCGAAGGTGGCGAAGCCCTCGTTGAGCCAGATGTGCTGCCACGTCCGTACGGAGACGCTGTCGCCGAACCACTGGTGGGACAGCTCGTGCGCGACCGTCGTCTCGCTGCGGACGGCGGAGTACAGCGGCTTGGTCTGGTTCTCCAGCGAGAAGCCGACGACGGGGACGTTGTCCACGATCGCGCCGGTCTCCTCGAACGGGTAGCGCCCGAACAGCTCGCTCCAGTAGTCGGTGATCGCGGCGGTCTGCTGGAAGACGACCTCGGTGCCGGGCACGGTCGGGTCGGTGGCGACCCATTCGCGCAGGCCGGCCGGCGTCTTGCCGACCTGGACGTCGAACTTGCCGATCGTGGTCGTGACCAGGTACGACGCCATCGGCCGCAGCTCGTTCCACCAGAAGGTCGTCGTGTCGCCGCGGGTGACCTGCGCCGCCAGCACGCCGTTGGCCGCGGCGACGAGCCCCTTCGGCACGGTCACCACGATGGAGTAGGTCGCCTTGTCGCTCGGGTGGTCGTTGGAGGGGAACCAGGTGCTGGCCGCGTTCGGCTCGCAGGCGACGAGCACGCCGTCGTCGGTGGCGATCCACCCGTACGGCAGGCCGAACACGATCGGGCCGCCGAGCGGCTGCGGGATGCCGTCGTAGGTGACGCCGACGTCGAACAGGCTGTTCATGCGCAGGCCCGAGCGGGGCGTGACGACCAGTTCCTGGCCGTCGCGCGTGTACGCCGCCGGGCGGCCGTTGACGGTGACCGATCGCACGGTGAGCTGCTGGAAGTCCAGGTCGAAGCGGGACAGGTCCTGGGTGGCGCGGGCCAGCATGTGGACGGTTCCCTTGAGGACCTTGGTGGCGGGGTCGTAGGCGAGGTCGAGGGTGTAGTGCTGGGCGTCGTACCCGCCGTTGCCCTCCAGGGGGAAGTAGGGATCACCGACGCCGGGCGCGCCCGGCCGGAACCCGGGTGCGGTGGAGACCGAGGATGAGGCGGCGGACGAGGCGGCGGACGGGGCGGCCGCGAAGGTCATGGCGGCGACCAGGCCGAGGGCGGCGGTCCAGCGTGCGATCCGGGCAAGCATCATCGCGAGCCTCCGTGAGGGTGAGTCGATAGCCCGACAGTGAAGGAAAAATCCGGACCTGTCCGGACCCAAAGTTCGCTCCTGGACCGCCGCCCGCCGGGCACGGCGGGCCGTCAGGCCGCGCCGGTTCCGGTGGCGAGCCGGCCGAGGATCACCTCGTCGGCGAAGGCGCCCAGCACCCAGGCCGAGGCACGTAGGGTGCCCTCGTGCACGAAGCCGTTCTTCAGCGCGATGCCCGGATGCGCGGCCCTGTTGTGCGGGTCGATGCCCGACGGCAGCGCTTCACCGGCGAGTTCGCCGTCGTAGAGCTCGGCTTGCAGAATGGGCACATCAGTTTCGCGCCGGGCCCGTAATCCGGCTTTTCCGCCTTTCAAAGGGGCAGCCCTTGGTGGTTGAGATACACCACGATGCGGTACGCGCCTTCGGCGTTTCGATGGAGCAGGTACGACGATGACAGGTGGACGGGCGGGCCTCCCGCCGTCCGCTCCGCCGTCCACGTGGTGCGGGCGAGCGTGTAGTGGTCGTCCAGGTCCTCGCAGGTCAGGGATTCGAGGGCGGCGGGACGGAGGCCGGCCTCGGCGAACATGCCCGACCTCTTGGGCAGGGCCGCGAGGAACGCGGAGCGGGGGACGGGCCTGGCTCCGGCGGCGTCGCCGGCCAGGAACGCCTCGGCGAAGCAGCCGGCCAGGGCATCGGTGTCCGGGCCGTCGCCGGCCTGGGTGAACGTGTCGAAGAATCGACGCAGGCCGTCGGGGATGATTTCGGGCATGAATGAGCTCCTCCAGAGAGGGTGCATGAAAAAAGCGCTCCCTCGGTCGTACGAGGGAACGCCAATGTAAATGCACGGGAGAAGCTTTCACAAACCATCATAGCGGGCCGAAATGAATTCCCGGCAATAAGTCAATAACGGCCTCGTATCGTTCACCGAGGGAAATGGTTCATGCGGTCGGTCAGGCGGGCCAGCAGGGGGACGCATTCCCGGAGCCGCCGCCGCTCCTCGGGGCTGAGCGTGTCGCGGATGGCGGCGTCGAGCCAGCCGGCGCGCTGCGCACGCTCCCGCTGGAGGCGGGCGCGGCCGCGGTCGGTGATGTGCAGCAGGAGCTTGCGGCCGTCATGGGGATGGGGCTCGGCCCGCACCAGGTCGTCGCCGAGGAGCTCCTTCACGGACTTGGCGGCGGCCTGGTGCGTCACGCCGCGCAGGTGGGCGAGCTCGGCCGTGGTGCGGGGGCCGCCGCGGTCGAGGTGGCCGAGGATGGCGGCCTCCCCGGGCGGCATGGTGTCGGCGGCCCGCGCGGCGCGGACGAGCCGCCCGATCACCTGCCGCAGGTCTTCGGCCAGCGTGTCGTCGTCCATGGCCTCATCCTACCCCGACTATGTAACCGAGTTGTACAACTTGGTTGTATGGTTGCGTCCATGCATCTCACCAAGTTCGGCCACGCCTGCGTCCGCGTCGAGAAGGACGGCCGCCGCCTGGTCATCGACCCGGCGGCCTGACCGAGCCGAGTGCGCTGGAGGGCGCCGAAGCGGTCCTGGTCACCCATGAGCACTTCGACCACTTCTCCGAGGAGGCCCTGCGCCGGGCCGCCGAGACCAACCCGGCGCTGAGGATCTGGACCAACACCTCCGTCGCCGGGCGGCTGGACGGCCTCGGCGCCCGCGTCACTCCCGTCGGCGAGGGCGAGGCCTTCACCGCCGCGGGCTTCGAGGTGCGGGTCCACGGCACCTGGCACGCCCTCATCCACCCCGACATCCCGCGCGTCGGCAACATCGGCTTCCTCCTCGACGGCGTCCTGTTCCACCCCGGAGACGCGCTCACCGTCCCGGACGCCACCGTCGACACCCTCCTGCTGCCCGTGCACGGCCCCTGGTCCACGACCGGGCAGCTCATCGACTACGTGCGCGCGGTGGCCCCGCGACGGGCCTACGCCGTCCACGACGGCGCACTCAACGAGACCGGCACCGCGATGGTCGGCGGCTTCCTGGCCCGTGGTGGCGCGCCCTACGAACGCCTGGACGCGGGCGCGTCCGTCGAGATCGGCTGACGCTCACGCTCCTGAGGGCACCAGCCGCTCCAGCGCGACGGACGGGTCGGCGAGCGCGGCGCGATCCACCGGGGAGCCGGCCAGGACGAGGGCCTTGAGCTGGTCGCCCTGGTCCCAGATGTTGACGTTCATCGCCGCGACCACCCGGTCGTCCCGCAGCCAGAAGGCGAGGAACGCGCGCTCGCGCACGTCGCCGCGGACGACCACGTCGTGGGCGGTGCCCGGCGGGACGTGGCCGAGGTACTCCATGCCCAGGTCGTACTGGTCGGTGTAGAAGTAGGGCAGCTCCTCGTAAGCGGCCTCCTGGCCGAGCATGGCGCGGGCGGCCACGGCCGGCTGGTTGAGCGCGTTGGCCCAGTGCTCGACCCGGACGTGGCCGCCCAGGCGGGGGTGGTAGGCGTTGGCGACGTCGCCGGCGGCGAAGATGTCGGGATCGCTGGTCCGCAGGTCGGCCGTGGTCTTGACGCCGTTGTCGACCGTCAGTCCGGCGGCGGCGGCCAGATCGGTGTCGGGGACGGCGCCGATGCCGGCCACGACGGCGTCCGCGTCGATGTGGCTGCCGTCGGCCAGCCGCACGCCCTCCTCGGTCACCTCGGCGAGGCGGGCGCCCAGCCGCAGGTCCACCCCGTGCTCGCGGTGCAGGCCGGCGAAGACGGCGCCGATCTCGGGGCCGAGGGCGCCGAGCAGCGGCTGCCGCTCCTGCTCGATCACGGTGACCGCGACGCCGGCCGCGCGGGCCGCGGCGGCGGTCTCCAGGCCGATCCAGCCGGCGCCGACGACGGCGATCCTGCGGGCGGTGGACAGCGTGGCGCGCAGCCGGTCGGAGTCGTCCACGGTACGCAGGTACAGCACGTGGCCGCGGTCGTGGCCGGGGACGGTCAGGCGGCGCGGGGTGGCGCCGGTGGCGAGCAGGAGCTTGTCGTAGCGCAGCCGTTCGCCGCCGGACAGCGTCACCTGGTGCGCGGCCGGGTCCACGGCGGTGACCGTGACGCCGGTGCGCACGTCCACGGCGTGCTCGCGGTACCAGCCCGCGTCGTGGACGAAGATCTTCTGCCGTTCGTCGCCGCCCTGGAGGTAGCCCTTCGACAGCGGCGGCCGCTCGTAGGGCAGGTGCGGCTCCCTGCCGACGAGGACGATCGTGCCGTCGAACCCCTCCTCGCGCAGGGCCTCGGCCGCCTTGGCCGCGGCCAGGCCGCCTCCCGCGATCACGAACGTGGTCGGTGCCGGCATCGTCGATCTCCTGTCTGCTCGTTCGTCCAGAACACAAGGGGCTAGGCGGGCACGCCGGACAGCGCGAAGAACTCCTGCCGGGAACGCGCGTCCTCGCGCAGCAGCCCCTGGAGGGCGGAGGTCACCGTGCGGGAGCCGCGCACGCGCACGCCGCGCATCGACATGCACAGGTGCTCGGCCTCGATCACCACGCCGACGCCCTTGGGCGCCAGGTGCTGCTGGAGCCAGTCGGCCACCTGCTTGGTCAGCCGTTCCTGCACCTGGAGGTCGCGGGCGAACAGCTCGACGACCCGGGCGAGCTTCGACAGCCCCAGGATGCGGTCGCCGGGCAGGTAGCCCACGTGCGCCACGCCCTGGAAGGGCAGCAGGTGGTGCTCGCAGAGCGACTGCACCGGGATGTCGCGGGCCAGCACGAGCTCGTCGTACCCCTCCTCGTTGGGGAAGGTCGTCAGGTCGAACGCGCGCGGCGCCAGCAGCTCGGCGTAGGCGCGCGCGACCCGCTTCGGCGTGTCGGCCAGGTGCTCGGACTGCGCGTCGCGGCCGAGCGCGGCCAGCAGGTCGGCCACCGCGCGTTGCGCGGCCTCCAGGTCCACGCCGTCGCCGCCGCGGACCACGCGCAGGCGCCGCTGCTGGTGGTCGGCGGACGCGGCGGCCGTCTCACCGGCCGGCTCCGTCACGGTCTCGCTCATGCCGCCCGCCCGCGATCATCGGATGCGTCCCGCATCGTGCCACCCCTTCTTCTATTGACGAGTTTCGTTAACATTAGAAGGGGCACGGCAATTTCGTCAACAGGAATGGGTTTTAGAATGGGCGACGTCAACGGTGCATGGCCGGCACGCATCTCCGCCATCGCGGCGCTGGACGAGCCGACCCGGCGCCGCCTGTACGAGTTCGTGGTGCGCCAGCCGGCACCAGTGGGCCGCGACGAGGCCGCCGACGCCGTGGGCGCGCCCCGCAACACCGTCTCCTTCCACCTGGAGAAACTGGTGGCCGAGGGGCTGCTCGAAGCCGTCTACCAGCGCCGCACCGGCCGTACCGGGCCCGGCGCCGGCCGCCCCGCCAAGCTCTACCGGCGCGCCCCCGGCCAGATCGCCGTCTCGCTGCCGGACCGGCGCTACGAGACCGCCGCCCACCTGCTCGCCGACGCCCTCACGGAAGCGCAGGCCACGGGCGAGCCCCCGCGCACCGTGCTCGACCGCCGCGCCCGCGAGCTGGGCCGCGACCTCGGCCGCGACGCCCGCGGCGCGGGCACCGGCCTCGCGCAGGCCCTGGAGGCCCTCGGTTTCGAGCCGCGCGACTGCGGCGACACGATCGCCCTGGTCAACTGCCCCTTCCACACCCTCGCCCAGCAGCACACCGAGCTGGTCTGCGGCATGAACCTGTGCCTGCTCACCGGCCTGCTCGAAGGTCTCGCCGCGACGGACGTCACGGCCCGCCTGGAGCCGGCCCCGGAGCACTGCTGCGTCCGCCTCCACCCGGCCGGCCACGATTCCCACTGAGCCCGCGCTTACCCGCGACAAGAGGCTACTTGCGTGACTATTGTTATTGCGAGTTATATGCAAGTAAGAACTCTTGGAAGGTAGCCACCATGGCCGAGTACGTCCTGCCGGACATGCCCTACGACTACGCGGCGCTGGAGCCCGCGATCACCGGCGAGATCCTCGAACTGCACCACGCCAAGCACCACGCCGCCTACGTCAAGGGCGCCAACGACACCCTGGAGCGGCTGGCCGAGGCGCGCGACAAGGGCGAGTTCGGCGGGCTGGTCGGGCTGGAGAAGACGTTCGCGTTCAACCTGTCCGGTCACGTGCTGCACACGATCTTCTGGCAGAACCTGTCCCCCGACGGCGGCGACCGCCCCGACGGCGAGCTGGGCGAGGCGATCACCGAGCACTTCGGCTCGTTCGACGCGTTCAAGAAGCAGCTCACCACCGCCACCGCCACCGTGCAGGGCTCCGGCTGGGGCGTGCTCGCGTGGGAGCCGCTCGGCCGCCGCCTCGTGGTCGAGCAGGTCTACGACCACCACGGCAACGTCGGCATGAACACCACCCCGCTGCTCGTCTTCGACGCCTGGGAGCACGCCTACTACCTGCAGTACCGCAACGTCCGCCCGGACTACGTGGAGAAACTGTGGGGCCTGATCAACTGGAATGACGTCATCGCCCGTTACGACGCCGCCCGCGGCGCCTGACGCACCCCCGAACCGGCGACGCCCGCCTGGCCGCAGCTTGGTCCGCGGGGCCAGGCGGGCGCCGTCCCTCGTGCGGGTGCGTCTCAGGGGCGCAGGGTGGCGAACAGCCCTCGGGCGCGGGTGCCGTCCGCCGCGGTCCAGGAGCCGGCGACGTGGCCGATCGCCCCCGCCGGCGCGGCGTCCTCACCAGGACGCAGGACGCGGTGCAGGCGGAGGGCCGGGCCGGACGGCGCGGCCAGCACGGTCCCCTCCTCGTCGTCGCTGGCGACGTGCCCCTTGAAGGCGAGCGGACCGCCGGCACAGGAGCGGGTGACATCCTGATCGAGGGTGTCGCTGGCGTTCTGGTCCTGCGCCTGCACGCGGCCCTCGATCAGCGCCAGCAGCTGCGCGACCAGCACCGGGTCCCGCATGCCGTCGTACGCCCAGCGCCGCCCCAGCACGCCGTGCTCCATGGTGCCGACCAACGCGTGCTCGGCCCCGTCGAGCGGCGCGCCGCGGTAGGTGAGCGGCACCAGGTAGGAGCCCGGCCCGGCGGCGTCGGTGACCACCAGGAACTCGATCCCGACCGCCCCCTCCGGGTCGTCCAGCCGGAAGCCGCCGGCCTTGGCCGGCTCGGGGCGCCCGGCCGCGCCGCCGCGGTACCACGGGCGGGACGGCAGCCAGGAGGTCAGCAGCTCCAGCTTGGTCGGCTTGAGGACGGTGTGGTGAATGACGGCCATGGCAGATCATCGCTTTCGGTCGAGCGTCATGATCCGCCCATCCTCCCATCCGGCCCCCGGCCTGCCCCGGTCAGAGCTTGAGGTGGGCGAGGTCCACCGCGCCGGCCATGGCGCGGGCGCCGGCGTCGTTGAGGTGCATGCCGTCCCCCGAGTCGAAGCCGGGCCGGATGAAGTCGGGTTTCCCGGGGTCCGCGACGGCCTCGGCGACGTCGAAGACCGCGTCGAAGGCGCCGCCCGTGCGGATCCAGTCGTTGACCTCGCGGCGCGCGGCCAGCCCCTCCGGGGTGCTGATGCCGGGGTAGATCGCGCCGCCGAACGGCCCGATCGTGGCGGCCAGCACGGTCAGGCCCGCCGCCCGCACCCGTCCGGCCAGCTCCGTGAACCCGCCGATCAGGTCGCCGGCGGTCGCGGGCGGCAGGCCGGCCATGCCCGGCAGGCCGAGGTCGTTGATGCCGAGGTTCACCAGGACGTGCGTGGCGCCGGGCACCGCCAGGGCGTCGCGCTCCAGGCGGGCCAGGGCGTGCTCGCCGACCTCGTCCACCAGCAGCCGGTTGCCGGCGATGCCCTGGTTGACCACCCAGCCGCGCTCCAGGCGGGCGTTCAGCGCGTCCACCGAGCGCCGGTCGGCGCTCATCGTGGTGCCCACCCCCTCGAACCACGAGTCGCCGAACGCGACCACGATCGCCGTGCCGCGCGGCGCGTGCACGTCCACGCCGGACACGTAGAAGCGGGCGGGCACCTGCTCGGCTCCGGGCAGGTCAGGGGCGCCCGCCTGGTCGCCGGGTACGACGTAGGCGACCTCCATCGGCTGGTGGGAGTAGGTGGCCGGCTCCGTCTCCCCCGGCAGGTACAGGCTGAGCATCAGGTGCGTGCCGGCCGCCACGGCCAGCTCGGCCGGGTCGGCGACGATCTCGCCGCCCGCCGGGATCGTCACCTCGGCGGCGCCGCCGAACCGCACCTCGCGCTCGGTCTCCGGGACGATCCCGCCGCCGGCCGCGCGCAGGGCCACGCGGGCGGCGCCGATCGTCAGCGGGGCGCGGCCGTAGCGGTTGGTGAGCCGGAGGCGGACGCGCTCGCCGCCGCCGGCCATCAGGAGCGGCTGGCGTACCGTCTGGTCGCGGAAGCCGCGCGGCTCGGCCAGCTTGATCTCCTCGTACGGGCTGATCACGCCCGAGCGGAAACCCGCCACCCACGCGAGCCGGTCGTCACCACTGGACATCGTCATGAACGTGCTCCCCCAAAAGGTTCACGGACGGCCATAGGGGGCCGCCCCCGACCAGCCTGGAGCAGGCGCCGCGCCGGAGCCAGGGTCCGCCCGTCCTACCCAAGCGGGCCGTTATGTACGCTCGTACACATGACTTCGAACGTGGACGACCGCACGATGCGGGAGCGCATGCTCGCCGGTGACCTCTACCTGGCCGACGACCCGGAGCTGGCCGAGCACCTGCTGCGGGCCGAGGAGCTGATGGAGGCGTACAACTCTTCGCCGGCCCGCGACCCGCAGGCCCGGCGGCGGCTGCTGGCCGAGCTGCTGGGTGCGGTGGGCGAGGGCACGGTGATCCGGCCGCCGCTGCGGGTCGACTACGGCAGCAACCTGCGCATCGGCGCCCGCTCGTTCGCCAACTACGGCCTCGTCGCCCTCGACGTCGCGCCGATCACCATCGGCGACGACGTGCAGATCGGGACGAACGTGCAGCTCATGACGCCGACGCACCCGATCGATCCGGAGCTGCGGCGCGCCAAGTGGGAGGCCGCGCGGCCGATCACCATCGGCGACAACGTGTGGCTGGGCAGCGGCGCGATCGTGCTGGCCGGGGTGACGATCGGCGGCAACACGGTGGTCGGGGCGGGCGCGGTGGTCACCCGCGACCTGCCGCCGAACGTCGTCGCGGTCGGCAACCCCGCCCGCGTGATCCGGACGATCGAGCCGGGCGAGGCACCGGACGCGACGGCGAGCACGCCTTGAGCGGCGTGCCGGACCCGGCGGTGAGCATCCCGCGAGCGGCCCCGCCGGACGCGACGGTGACCATCCCGTGAGCGGCCCCGCCGCGCGGAGGCGGGCGCGCCGGCACGACCCCGGCCGGCGGGACCGGCTGATCGACGCCGCGCTCGCGGTCATCGCCGAGCGCGGCGTCGCCGGCACGACGCACCGGGAGATCGCCCGCGCCGCGGACGTGCCGCTGGGCTCGATGACCTACCACTTCTCCTCGCTGGAGGAGGTGCTCGCCGAGGCGTTCACCCGGCACGCCGACGCGGTCGCGCGCGTGTTCGACGAGCGGCTGAGCACCGCGCGCGACCGCGACGAGGCGGCCGAGGCCGTCGTCACGCTGGTGTCGGACAGCCTGCTCGGCTCGCCGGCCGACCTCGTCCTCTCCGTGGAGCTGTACGTGGCCGCGGCCCGCAACCCGGCCCTGCGGGCCGTCACACAGGCGTGGATGGCCCGCAGCCGCCGGGCGCTGGAGCGCCACTTCGACCCCACCACCGCCAGGGAGCTCGACGCGCTCATCGAAGGGCTGGTGCTGCACAGCGCCCTGTCGACCGACCCGATGACGCCGGAGCAGATCCGCCACGCCGTCCTGCGGTACCTGCGCTGACGGGGCGTCAGGCGGTGGCCGCCCGCCATTCGGGGGCGAGCACGGACCAGACCTCCACGTCGTAGCGCTCGCCCCGGTGCAGGTAGCTCTGGCGCAGCACGCCGTCCCTGCTCATGCCGAGGCGCCGCGCGACCGCGATGCTGGCCTCGTTGGCGGCGGCGGCCAGCCATTCCACCCGGTGGATGCCGCGCTCCTCGACGGCCCAGTCGATGATCAGGCGGGCCGCCCTGGTGACGAGCCCCTTGCCGACGCCGGCCGGCTCCAGCCAGCAGCCGGCCTCGGCGGTGCCCATCCTGAGGTCCATCGTCCGGAACAGGACGCCGCCGACGAGGGTGCCGCCGGTCCAGATGCCGTAGATGCGGGCGGTGTCGGCGGCGGCCTTGTCCGCGTACGACTGCAGGAACGCCCGGCTGGACGCCTCGTCCACCACCGCGTCGGCCAGCGCGATGAAGCGCCCGATGAACTCGCGGCCCCGCTCCATGTGGGCCAGGAACTCCTGGGCGTGCCACGGCTCCAGCGGGCGCAGCACCGCGCCGTCGTCTCCCAGGGGGGTCGCGAACATCAAGCAGCTCCTTTCCGGCTTCGGACCGACCAATATACGCACATCGGGCGGCGACCCCTTTCCGTGAAACTTTCACGTACCCCGTTCCGTGCTGCAAACCGCTGCGTTTCTGCAATCGGTTGTTGCAGGCAAACCGACGCGACCAGGCATGACACCGCGAATGGTTTGCAGTTTTACCTCGCTGTATTGACGTTTCCTCCAGGTAACGTCAGTGTGCTTGCAACCGGTTGGCACGACGGCCCACCCCTATGGAATGGATGAGAACGTGCGCAACAACCAGCTCTTAGCACGGCGGCTGGCGGTCGTGGCGACCGCCGGTCTGCTCGCCACCGGCGGCCTGATCGCCGCGTTCAACCTGCCCGCCTCGGCGGCTCCGTCCAGCGGCAACTACACCTTGGTCAACGCCGGCAGCGGCCTGTGCGCCGCCGTTCCCGGGCAGAGCACCGCCGACGGCGTGCAGCTCGTGCAGAGCGCGTGCGCGGAAGGCCCCGGGCAGGTCTTCACGCTCACCGCCTCCGGCGGCACGTACCAGATCAAGGCCGAGCACAGCGGCAAGTGCGCGGGCGTCCGCGACGCCTCCACCAGCGCGGGCAAGGCCGTGGAGCAGCAGACCTGCACCGGAGCCGCCTCGCAGACCTGGCAGCTCGTCGCCTCGGGCGCCGGCTACCGGGTGGTCAACGCCAACGGCGGCAAGTGCCTCAACGTCAAGGACAGCTCGACGGCGGCCGGCGCCGTCCTGCAGCAGAACTCCTGCGACTCGGTGGCCACCAAGCAGTGGACGCTGCGCCCCGCCGGGAGCGGCCCGACGACCAGCCCCACCCCCACCGTGACCCCCACCGTGACCCCGACCGTGACCCCGCCACCCACCGGCGACACCCTGTACGTGGCCCCGGGCGGCAAGGACGGCGCGACCGGCACGCAGGCCGACCCGACCACGCTGACCTCGGCCATCACCAGGATCGCCGCCGGCGGAACGATCTACCTGCGCGGCGGCACCTACAACTTCTCTCAGACGGTCACCATCGCGCCCGGCAACAACGGCACCGCGAGCGCCCGCAAGAAGCTGTCGGCCTACCCGGGCGAGACCCCGGTGCTGAACTTCTCGGCGCAGAGCGAGGACCCGGCCAACCGGGGCCTGGCCGTGAACGGCTCGTACTGGCACGTGTACGGCGTGGTCGTCGAGCGCGCCGGTGACAACGGCATCTTCGTCGGCGGCAGCAACAACATCCTGGAGCGCACCGTGACGCGCTACAACCGCGACACGGGCCTGCAGCTGTCGCGCATCGCCTCCGACACGCCCAACAGCCAGTGGCCGGCCGACAACCTCATCCTCAGCGCGCTGTCGCACGACAACGCCGACTCCGACGGCGAGGACGCCGACGGCTTCGCCGCCAAGCTCACCGTCGGCTCCGGCAACGTCTTCCGCTACGCGGTGGCCCGCAACAACATCGACGACGGCTGGGACCTCTACACCAAGACCGACACCGGCCCCATCGGCCCGGTCACGATCGAGGACTCCCTGTCGTACGACAACGGCACGCTCAGCGACGGCAGCCAGGCCGGCAACGGCGACCGCAACGGCTTCAAGCTGGGCGGCGAGGACATCGGCGTCAACCACGTCATCCGCCGCAACATCGCCTACCACAACGGCAAGCACGGCTTCACCTACAACCGCAACCTGGGCACGATGGCGATCACGGACAACGTGAGCATCGACAACGCCGAGCGCAACTTCTCCTTCGACGGGGGCAGCTCGGTGTTCCGCGGCAACACCTCGTGCCGCAGCAGCAGCGGCACCAACGACAAGATCGTCGGTGACGCCGACGGCTCCAACCAGTTCTGGACCGGCACGAACGGCTCCCGCTGCGCGTCCTACGCGGGCACGCTGCGCTGGTCGTTCGCCTCGGACGGCCGGCTCGTCGTGACGTTCGGCTGACGTCCCTCCGGGGCGGGCTCGGAAACTCCGGAACGGACTAGGAACTCCGGGGCGGGCTCGGGCGCCCGCCCCGGAGCACGTCCCGGGGCACGTCCCGGGGCACGGACGGGACTGTCAGGCGAGGACGGGGAAGTTGGCGCGCAGGACGCCGTGCGGGTCGCGGGCCCGCTTGATGTCCCGCAGCCGCGCCAGGTCCCCCTCCGTGAAGGCCGCCACCGCGCGGTCGCCCGGCCCCAGCATCGTGTACGGCTTGCGCCCGCTGACCAGCGCCCCCAGCTCGCCGGCGAAGCGTTCCTGCCGGGCGCCCACGGCGGCCGACAGCTCCGGATTGAGCGCGAGGCCGAGCAGGTAGAGCAGGTACGGCTCCGTGACGGGCCCGCTCGGCCCCGCGCCCGGGCGGGCGCCGGCGAGGGCGCCGCCCAGGTGCCTGACCTGCACGGCGAGCACCGGCTCCAGCGGCGTGTCCAGCAGCACCTTCGCCGCCGCGTCGTCGAGGCCGGTGAGCAGCTCGGCGCGGGAGCGGCTGAGCGACGGGTCGGTGGGCTCGTCGGTGATGGCGCCCAGGCTCGCGACGGGCAGCGGGCCCCGCTTGTCGGCGAGCACGTCGTCGATCTTGTCCAGGCGGGCGAGCAGCGCGCGGCCCTCGCCCTCCTCGCCGAGGAAGGCGACGTCCACGGCCACCATGGGCGGGCCCTGCGGGAACTGGAAGCGGTTGAACCACACCGACAGCTCGTCGGGTGCCTCGGCGGTGATCTCGCGGAACGCCTCGAACACCTCGCGGGTGCGGTGGCCCGGCCACATCATCCGGCCTCCGTACAGGGCGGGCGCCGGGTGCAGGCCGAACTCGATCGCCGTCACCACGGCGAAGTCGCCGCCGCCGCCGCGCAGCGCCCAGAACAGGTCCGGGTCGGAGTCGGCGGTCACCGTGGCGGGCTCGCCGTCCGGGCGCACCACCTCGAACGCGCGCACGCTGTCGGCCGCGAACCCGTACCGGCGGCCGAACCAGCTCAGGCCGCCGCCGAGCGTGTAGCCGGTCACGCTCACGACCGGGCTGCTGCCGGCGAGGCCGGTCAGGCCGAGCGGGCCGGTCGCGGCCAGCGCCTCGCCCCATCTGACGCCGGCGCCCACCCTGGCCACCCGCTCCTCCGGTCGCACGTCCACGCCGCCGAGCCGGCCGGTGCGCAGCAGGATGACGCCGTCGGTGTCGCCCGAGGCGCCGTGGCCGCTGGGCTGCGCGGCCACGGTCAGGCCGGTCCTGGCCGCGTACCGGACCGTGTCCGCCACGCCGTCAACGTCGGCGGGCTCCACGACGGCGGCCACCGGCTGGCGCACCGACCGGTTCCACGGCTTCGCCGCCTCCTCGAAACCGTCGTCGCCCGGGAGCAGCACCCGGCCTCGTACCGCGGCGCGCAGATCCGTGTTCGTCATGTCTCTCCCTCTCATCACTGGCCCCGGTCGGTCCCGGGGCACGGATATGACGGATCCCGCGCGGGAAGTGTGACCCGCCGCGCGCAAATACTCTTTTGCCGCCGTGTCTCCCGTACGGCATATTGCGGCGGATGGAACGCCAGCTGATCAGCCATCTCGCCCACGCCGACCACCCCATTGCCGCGCCCGTCAGTGAGGAGAGCCTGGAGCGGCTGCTCGTGCGGGCGCGGCCGCCCGCGCGGGCCCGCATCCTCGACCTGGGCTGCGGCTCGGCGGCGTGGCTGGTCAGGGCCCTGTCGCTCTACCCCGATGCGACGGCCGACGGGGTGGACATCTCCGACACCGGGTTCGCCGAGGCCGTCAAGGAGGCCGGGCGGCGCGGGGTGGCCGACCGGCTGCGGCTGCACCACGGCCCCGCCGCCGACTTCGCCGCCGACGAGCCGTACGACCTGGTGCTGTGCGTGGGCGCCACGCACGCCTTCGGCGGCTTCGCGCCGGCCCTGGACGCCGTGCGCGGCCACCTGCGGCCCGCTGGGCTCGCGCTGGTCGGCGAGGGCTTCTGGGAGCGGCCGCCCACGCCCGAGCTGCTCGCCCTGCTCGACGCCGAGCCCGGCGAGTACGCCGGCCTGGCCGGGACGGTGCAGCGGGCGGAGGGCGCCGGGTACGCCACCGTTCACGCGCACACCAGCACGCTCGGCGAGTGGGACGAGTACGAGTGGTCCTGGACCGGCAGCCTCACCCGCTGGGCCCTCGACCATCCCGGCCCGGACGGCGAGGCGGCGCTGTCGGCCGCCCGCGAGCATCGTGACATGTGGCTGAAGGGGTATCGGGGCGTGCTGGGGTTCGTCACGCTCCTGCTGCGCCGGGCCTGACGCCCTCTCACTCGCGCAGGAACGTCGTGACCAGGTCGCGGTAGGTGTCCGGGCGGTCGTGGGCGAGGTCGTGGCCGGCGCCGTCGATCGCGTGGAAGACGGCGTTCGGGAGCACGTCGGCGTACTCGCGGGCCACCTCGGGGCGCAGGTAGTCGCACGTGCCGCGCAGCACCAGCACGGGCACCGCCACCTCGCGCAGCGCGGGGCGGGGGTCGGGGGCGCGGCGGGCGTCGTTCGCGCTCATCGCGTTGGCCCAGAAGCCCGCCCCCGCCGGGCGCTGCCGCAGCGGGCGTCCCGGGCATCCGGAGCTCAGGTCGAGGTCGCCGACGAGCGACTCGAACTCGCCGTCCATCGCCTCGTCCGGCAGCAGGGCGTGGGTGACACGCGGGCCCGCGAGCTGGATGAGCAGGTGCGCGAGCAGCAGGCGCGGGTGCCGATCGCGCACCGCCGTGTCCTGGTCGCGCAGCCCGCTGTCGGTGAGCTGCCGGTTGCCGGGGTAGGCGGGGGACCACATGGTGCCGGGCGAGGCGACGACCGCGCGGGCCACCCGGTCCGGGTGCGCGGCCAGGTACGCGGCGGTGAGCTGGGCGCCCCAGGAGACGCCGGCCAGCACGACGCGCTCGGCGCCGGTCGCGGCCCTGACGGCGTCGAGGTCGGCGACGTGGCGGGCGAGGGTGTAGCCGGTGACGTCGGGCAGGCGGCTGGAGCGGCCGGCGCCGACCTGGTGGTAGGCGTACACGTCGAAGCCTTCGGCGGCGAGGGCGGGCGCGAGCGGCGACGGCTCGGTGTCGGGCGCGCCCGGGCCGCCGTGTACGAGGATCACCGGCGTGTCCCTGCGCCGCTCGCCCCGCGCGGGGGTGCGCGTGTAGGCGATGCGCGAGCCAGTGGGCAGGTCCCAGTGACCGGTGCCCGGCCCGGCCGCCATCGGGGTGGACGGCGGGCCGCCGAACAGCAGGCCGCCGACGGGAATCGCGGCCACGGCCAGCTCGACGGCGGCGACCGCGACCGGCACCGCGCCCCGCGCCAAGGGCGAGCCTGTCACGTGGCGCATCGCCGACCGGCACATCCACCACGCGACCCCGCCCATCGCCGCCGCGCCCGCGGTCAGGGCGACGTACCGGTTGCCGGTCACGGCGGCGCCGGCCCACAGCGCGCCGAGCCCCGCCGCGAGCCCGGCCGGAAGTGTCAGGACGATGAGCAGCCCCGCCGCCGCCTTCGCTCGCACGCCCGCACGCATCGCCGCTCCAAGGGTTGGCGTCTGTGATCCAGCGTAGGGCGCCGGTGATCGCGGTGCGCGGGGTCGCTGCGATCAGGGGGCGGACGGGGTGATGTTGAAGTTGTCGCGGAACACGTTCGCCGGGTCGTAGCGGCGCTTGAGCGCGCGCAGGCGGCTCAGCGTCGGCTCCGGGTACGCCTCCTCGACGCGCTCGGGCCGCTGGTCGGTCTCGAAGTTGATGTACTGGCCGGAGAAGTGGTGCAGCATGCCGTCCCACATCTCGTCGAGGGCCCGCCGGCCGGGGCCGAACGCCACGAGCGAGAAGTTCGCCGAGCGGCCCGCGTACGCGGTCGCGTCCGGGGGCACGTCGGAGGCGGCGCCGCCGGCGGCGCGGATCTGGAAGAAGTACGTGCGGCCGCTCGCCACGAGCCGCGCCGCCGCGGCGGCCAGCTCCGGCGTGAGGTGGTCGGCGAGGCCCGCCCTGGTCACGGGCTCGCCCTGGGCGTCGTGCGGGCCGTGCGGCACCTGCATGATCGCCTCGTACGGCAGCACCTGGATCGCGTGGTCCAGCAGCGGAGCCGTGGCGGCGATCGGCTGCAGCCGGTCGATGATCGTCTCGGCGTCGCCGGAGTGCACGACCGCCATGATCTGGGCGATGAGCGGCTGCCCCGGGCGGGCCTGGCCGATGATGAGCGAGCTCGTCAGGTCGCGCGGGGCCGCCTCCATGACGGCGCCCCACCGCTGCAGGAAGCCCGCCGTGTCGGTGGCGTCCAGCACGAACTGGCCGAACCCGACCTCGCCGCCCTCGTGCGCCTCGAACTCGAACGCGGTGACGATCCCGAAGTTCGCCCCCGCGCCGCGTACCGCCCAGAACAGCTCGGCGTTCTCCTCGTCGTCGGCGTGCACGAGGCCGCCGTCGGCCAGCACGATGTCCACGGCGCGCAGGCGGTCGATCGTCAGCCCGTACTCGCGGACGAACCAGCCGATGCCGCCCGCCGTGGCCAGGCCGCCGACGCCCACCCCGCCGTAGTCGCCGGAGGTGAGCGCCCAGCCGTGCGGGGCGAGCGCGGCGGCGACGTCGCCCCACCGGGCGCCCGGGCCGACGCGGATGCGGCGGGTGGCCTTGTCGACCAGCTCGACGGAGTCGAGGCGGGACACGTCGATGACGATGCCGCCGTTGCTGGTCGAGCGGCCGCTGATGCCGTGCCCGCCGCTGCGGATCGACAGCTTGACCGGCTGCGTACGGGCGTAGCGCACGGCCTGGCCCACCTCCTCCGGCGTGCCGGGCCGCAGGACGAGGCCGGGCGAACCGCCACGCAGGTACGTGGAGCGGACGCGGGCGTAGGCGGCGTCCCCCGGCTCGACGGCCGAGGCGGCGAGGGCTTCGGGGACGGCGTCGTAGTCGATGCCCTCGCGGCGGTGGCGGCGGACGAACACGCTGCGCGGAGTCCGGCCGGCGACCTCTCCCCTGGCCGCGCGCAGGGCCGGGGCCACCTCAGCGGCGAAGCGGCGCAGGGTCTCCTCGTCGTCGGTGGCGAGGAGCAGGGTGCTGAAGCCGCCGGTCGTGATCAGGGGGACGAACTGCCCGGAGGGGTCGGTGACGACGGTGAGGCGGCGCAGCTCGCGCGGGTCCCGCCCTTCCGCCCTGGCCGTCTCGTCGATCAGCGCGTTCGCCGCCTCGCCGGTGGGAGGGTCAGAGGTGGTGCGCAGCCAGCCGTCGGCCTTGGCGGCGACCAGGCGCAGCGCGTCCTGGTCCTCGGCGGGAGCGGCGATCCAGAGCGGGATCTCGTGCGCCGGCGCGGGGCCGCGTTCCGCGCCCGTCACGCGATGGTGCCGGCCCTCGACGTGCAGGGGCGAGCGCACGTTCGCCGCCCAGATGCCGCGGATGACGTCGATGGCCTCGTCCAGCCCGCCGGACACGCCCAGGGCCAGCTCGACGCGCCCGCCCGAGAGCAGGTCGAGGCTGGCGGCGGCCCGCGCCAGCACGGCGGCGTTGCCCACCGGGCCCGCCGTTCCGGGAGCGCCCGCGAGCAGGCGGACGCGTTCGGTGCGGGCGGCGACCCAGCTCAGGAACGTCCACGGGTCGACGCCCGCGGGCTCGTCCCGGACGGCGACAAGATCGTAGCCCAGCTCCTCAGCGAGCCGCGCCCGCTGCACCGCCGCGCCGGCACCGGGCGTCAGCAGCACGCCAAGCCGCAGCGGGTGACCGTAGTCCACCGCTCATCGCCCCCCTTCCACGGTGCCGCGCTCCTTGGCGACGAGCTCGCGCACCCGGGGCGCGACCTGCTCGCCGAACGTGCGGATGGTGCCCGCGTCGTCGGCCATGAGGACGTAGCCGGACATCCCGTACTCCAGCGTGAGCACCGCGAGCTGCTCGGCCCACTGCTCGGGCGGCCCCGACAGCAGCCGGTCGCTCGGCGCGGCGCCGAAGCGGCCGGTGATGTTGAGCAGGCGGCGGATCGCGGCGGGCGCGCGCCCGGCCTCCGTCGCGGCGGCGTCGATGGTCGCGTTGGCGTCGGCGAGCTGGTCGAGGCTCTGCAGGTACGGCAGGGACGGCAGCCAGCCGTCGGCCTTGGCGCCGGTGAGGCGGAGCATCTTCGGCTTGTACGCGCCCAGCCAGATCCCGATGTCGTGCGCCGGGGCGGGCCCGCGCTTGGCGCCGTCGACCTGGTAGTAGGCGCCGTCCACGCGGAGCCTGGCCCGGTTGCCCGCGTCCCAGACGCCGCGGATGACGTCGATGGCCTCGCTGAGGGCGTCCACGGCCTGGCCGGGGCTCAGACGCCGGCCGCCCATGGCCTCGATGGCGTCCCAGAAGCCGCCCGCGCCCAGCCCGAGCTCGAACCGGCCGCCGCTCAGCAGGTCAAGGCTCGCCGCGGCCCTGGCCAGCACGGCCGGCGGGCGGAGCGGCAGGTTGATCACGTTGCCCGACAGGTGGATGCGCTCCGTGCGGGCGGCGACGTACGACAGCAGCGTCCAGGTGTCGAGGAACGCCGCCTGGTAGGGGTGGTCCTGGAAGGTCGCCAGGTCGAGCCCGGCGGCCTCCGACTCCTGTGCCAGCGCGACGACGTCCTGCGGCGAGGCGTTCGCCGGCGTGATGAAGGACCCGAACATCAGGTCGTGCCCGTAGTCAGGCATGGTGTGCTGTCCCTCCTCCGCCCGAGCCAGGCAGATGTGTTGTGGAGCAGACTATCTCCGCTCCAGACGAGTTGCACAACAGCACATTGCCTGCGGGCATTCCGGCGGGGTCAGCGCCCGTCCGTCAGCATCTCCTCGGCCACGTCACAGGGATCGGTGACGGGATCGATGTCCTGCACGTCGCGGGCCACCCGGGCCAGCAGCCGCCGGAACGTCTCGCGCTCGTCCGCGCCGAGCGCCCCGAGCAGCCGATCCTCGGCCTCCCGCACCCGCCGCTCCAGCTCCTGGAACGTGCGCTCCCCCTTGTCGGTCACCACGATCCGCCGCCGCCGGCGATCGGCCGGGTTGAGCCGGCGCTCCACCAGCCCTGCCTCCACCAGGTCGTCGAGGAGGTAGGTCAGCACGGTGCGGTCGATGCCCAGGTGGGCGGCCAGCGCGAGCTGCGTGGGATGCTCCCCGCCGACGACGGCGGCCAGCGTCTGGTAGCCGCGCGGCCCGTGCGGCAGATCGCCGATCACGGCCACGACCGTGCTCTGGTAGGCCCGCAGCAGCACCCCGAGCGTCCAGCCCAGGTTGTCACCACCTGCCTGCTCGGTGCTCATGCGCGCATCCTATCCAGGGGCGGTCATGACGGGGTGGAGCCGCCGACCCGGTTGAGGAAGGCGAGGCCGTCGAACGCCTCGGCCAGCACGGTCGGCGTGAAGGTGCGCCGGACGGTCAGGCGCCGGGCGACGGCGCCGAAGGAGCGCAGCTCGCCGGGGGCGGCGAGCCAGGCGGACACCGGCTCGGGGCGGTCGCCGCCGCGCAGGTCCACCACGTGGTCGCCGGGGCAGGCCGCGGACAGGCGGGCCTCCACGTTGCGGCCCGTGTCCGCCGGCGGGACGCGGAAGCGGACCGGGCCGCCGCGGACGAGCCGGCCGAACCGGCGCCGGTGGGCGCGGAACTCGCCGTGCCCGAACAGCAGGCCGAGCGCGTAGTACGCGGCCCCGAACGTGCGCGCCAGGTGCGTGCCCATCATGGGGGCGGCGCGGGCCCGCTTCGTGATGTGGGTGTTGTGCGCCCACACGGCGACCTTGGCGGCGGGGTCGGCCATGAGCAGGGCGACGTTCTCCGCCATGTAGCGGTCGCGGGCGACGCCGAGGGTGCGTGCCGGATCGGCGTGGGTGTACGGCCGGCTCGCCACGTCGGCGAACTGGCGCACGATCCGGGCGGGCTCGCGGGCCTCGGGCGGGCCGTGCTCGTGGACGTGCTCCTCCAGGCGCCGCGCGTCCGCCTCGACCTGCCGGTCCAGCTGCCGCAGGAACCCCGAGGCGCCGAGGTCGCCGAGCGGGCCGAGCAGCGGGGCGGCGGCCTGCCCCAGGCAGCCGCGCAGCTCCGCCAGCGCCATCATCGGATGTTGCGGGTCTATCCCGACGAAGCGGACGGGGCGGTCGGCGGTGCGGTTGTGCTCGCGCAGCCGCTGGAGCACCGTCAGCATCTCGGCGGTGTTCAGCGTCCAGAAGCCCAGCCCGGCCAGCGCCTCGCGGGGATCGCCGGGGCCGCCGGCGGTGTAGGCGTCCACGGCCCGCGCGGCGGCGGCGCTCGCCTCGATGGCGAGCGTGGTGAAGCCCAGCTCCTTGACGAGGAACTCCGTCAGCCGCCACCTGAGCAGGAAGAACTCCGCGCTGCCGTGCGTGGCCTCGCCCAGCCCCACCAGCCGCACGCCCCCGAACGCGGCCTTCAGCGGCCGGAGCCCGGCCGGGCCGGCGCCCGGGTCGAGACTCGCGAGCGGCACGGCCCGGGCCGCCAGCCACTCCGTCACGTCGTCCGGCACGACTCCACACTACGGCGCGGGAGGCAGCCGCAGCGCGATCACCGCGATGTCGTCCAGGCCCGTGGTGGGCAGGCCGCTGAGCAGGTTGTCGCAGAAGGCGTCGATCGGCTCGGCCGCCAGCGTGCCCGCCAGCCGGCGCAGCCGCTCCAGCCCCCGGTCCAGGTGCTCGCCCGCGCGCTCCACGAGACCGTCCGTGTACAGCAGGAACGTGCTGCCCGGCGGCAGCGGCCGGACCTCCGATGCGCACATGCCCTCGTGCCGGAAGCCCAGCAGCGGGCTGGTCGCGCCGTCCAGGAAGGAGCTCTCCCCGTCGGCGCTGACGAGCAGGGGCGGCGGATGGCCCGCGACGGCGTAGTGCAGCCGGTGGCCGCCCCCATCGGCCTTCTCGACGCGGGCCAGCACGCACGTGGCCGTCACCTCCTCCGCCAGTGACTCCATCGCCAGGTTGAGGCGGGTCAGGATCTCGCCGGGAGGTTCGCAGCGGTCCATCGCGAGAGCGCGCAGCATGTTGCGGAGCTGGCTCATGACGACGGCGGCGCCCAGGTCGTGGCCGGCCACGTCACCGATGGCCACGACGGTCACCCCGTCGGGCAGCACGAACGAGTCGTACCAGTCGCCGCCCACCTCCGCCGCCGACGGGCTCGCCTGGTAGCGGGCCGTGATCTCCAGGTCCGGCAGGCGCGGCGGCTCGGCGAGCAGGCTGTGCTGCAGGGCCAGCGCGACCTGCTGAGCACGCTGGAAGCGGATGGCGTTGCTCAGCGCGTCGTGCGCGTGGTCGAAGATCTCGCCCAGCACCTCGATGTCGTCCCAGCCGATCGGCGCCCGGTCCCCGCAGGTCACGGCGCTGACGACGGCGGGGACCGCGCCGTCCACGACGACGGGCAGCGTCAGCAGGCTGTTGGCCTCGTTCGCCTCCAGCCACGCCTGGAACTCGGCGGGCGCGAGATTGTCCGGCGGCACGCCCTTCGGGAAGATCTTCAGCAGCGGGCGCCGCTGCCGCACGGCCCTGACCAGCGCGTTGTCGGCGGGCAGATGCTCCTCACTGTACGGCGGCAGCCGCCGCAGGCCGCTACGGGCGGCGGTGGCCAGCCGCTCCACCACGAACGGCACCCCCGCCTGCCTGATGCTGGTCAGGTCGGTGATGAGGTGCACGCCGCAGCCGTCGGCCAGCTCCGGGACGATCACGTCGGCGAGCGCACCCAGCATCTCCGGCAGGCTCGTGAGGTCGGCCGTGGCCGCGTTCGCCCGGTCGAGGATCTGCTGGCGCCGCCGGTCGCGCCACTGCTGCTCGATGTCGGTGCAGGTGCCCACCCACTCGACGATCCGGCCGTTCTCCCTGATCGGCACGGCCTGCGCGCGGAAGTGCCGGTAACAGCCGTCGGCGGTGCGCAGCCGGTAGACCTGCTCCCAGACGTCCGCGCCGCCGCGCACGGCCCGCCACCACGCCTCCATCGTCGGAGCGCGGTCGTCGGGGTGCAGCATCCGCTGCCAGCCGTGCCCGCGGAACTCCTCCCACGGCTGGCCCGTCACCCGCCGCCAGCTCGGGCTCGGCTCGATCACCTCGCCCTCCGGGCCGGCCACCCAGATGATCTCCGCGCTGACCCGCATCAGGCTCTCGTAGCGCCGCAGGATGCGGCTGCGCTCGTCGGCGATCGCGCGGAACTCGCGCGTGGCGTTGATCTGCTCGGTGACCTCCGTCGTCACCACCAGCACGCCGTGCTCGCCCGGCCCCAGTGAGACCCGCGACAGGCTGGAGGTGAAGAACCGCTCCTCGCCGCCGAGACGCACCGGGTCCGCGTCGAGGACCATGGGCTCGCCCGTCGCGTACACCTGGTCGAACAGCTTTCCGTAACGTTTCTGGACGAATTCGGCAAACGCCTTCTCCAGCGGGAGCCCCATCGGTCTCTCGCCGAACTGTGCCCGATACATCGCGTTCGTGTAGAGCAGCCGGTGGTCGGAGCCGCTGGTGACGGCCACTCCCACCGGTGCGGGATCGAGCACCTCGAACGCCAGGCCGCAGCGCCCGCCGTTCCTGGCCCTGCCCATCTGTGACCTCCCCCCGATGGTCACACCTCTCGCCTGTGATACCCCCCAGCAGCCTGCGGGAACGCCATCGGGGCGGCGGATCAGAGGCAGGACAGCCTGACCGGGCCGGCCGCCATGGCCTGGTCGCCCGTGGCGTTGCCGCGGCCCGTGTCGGTGATCTGCACGATCACCAGGCCGGTCGTGACCATGAGGGGCGCCGGCGCCGGGACCCACTGGCCCTGCCGCACGCTCTGGTCGAGGGTGAACTCCCCCACCGTACGCGCCTCCTCGTCGAACCCGTCGCTCACCGTGTACCAGACACGCTGCCCCGCCAGCTCCGACTTCGGGACGTAGACCGTCAGCGTGCACTGGTGCGGGCCGCGCAGGCCCGTGGTGAAACGCCACTGGAAGGAGTTGCGCGGGTTCGCATCCCCGCGCGGCTTCAGCTCCGAGAACAGGAAGCTGTCCCCGCACCCGGCTCCGGTCCAGCCGGACGCGGCGGCGTCCTTCCAGCCGTCCCGGCCCGGCATGCCGTCGATGCGCACGCTGCGCGTCGTGTCGCGCGGGCAGCCCGGCCCGGCCACCGCCGTGAACGACGGGCGGCTCTCCCGCGGCTGCGCCTTGCCGTCCTCTGTCGTCGAGATGGCGCGGAAGAGCAGGTCGTCCCGTAACGCGCCGGCCGTGGCCAGCCCCGCCACGCCGACCGCGACGAGGAGCGCCGACAGCTTGACGACGCCCCCGTCCAGCCGCAGCCGCCGGAACCGGCGCCGGGACGGCGGGCGTCCGGTCGAGTCTCCGTCGTGCGGCTTGTTGTCCAGATCCTCCCGCAGCGCGTTCCACGTCCTGGCCCACGCGTCCTGGTCGCCGCCGCACGCCCCCACGTACGCCTTCGTGACCGCCAGACTCGGCAGCCGGTCCCCCGACGCGGCCGCGGACAGTGCCGACGACGAGTAACCCGCCTTGCGCTCCATGGCCCGGTAGCTCGGATTGCCCGCCGCCATCCGCAGGTCGCGCAACCCCTGGGCGAACTCCTGGAGCGGGCCGGGCGGGACCGGGCGTTCCCGCCGGCCCCTGGTGGTGGTGTCCTGATGGATCATCGTGCCCCCTGACGAGATGAAGCTGTCGGCCCCTATTCGTGGGCGCGCGCCCGGCGGATCTCCCGATCGGCAGAGCCGGACCGCCTCGTACACGACAGCGGGGCGGCCCCCACGCTTCGGGGGCCACCCCGCACGACGAACCAGAACCTCCGGCTATCGCCGCCTGACCTTGCCGATCACGTCCACGACCGGCTCGTTACAGGTGTTGACGTACCGGACGACCACCGTGTACTTGACGCCCCTCTTCAGGAAGTCCGTCGAGTACCTGACGCGGTCCTCCAGGACCGTGTTCCTCGCCACGCGCGGCTGCGGGCGCAGCACCTCGGCGCCCTTGCGCGACACGAACACGTAGTTGACCGTGCTGAACCTCTTCAGCTTGTTCCCCGACGGGGCCAGGAACGAGTTCCGGCCGAGGACCAGCGTGCGGCCCAGGTTGTCGCCGCCGATGAAGTTCGTCGGCGCGAACCGGCCGTTGCGGACCGTCGTGCCGAACAGGCGCACGCTGCCGGGCACCCGGCAGAACTGCCGCTGCAGCTCCGGACGGAAGTACCGCTCCGGCTCCCGGTACGAGCCGAAACCGGCGCGCCTGCTGCCCGGCTGCCGCTTGATGATCCAGTCCACGATGCTGATGCCGGCCTCGCGCAGCACCTTCTCGACCGACTCCGGAACCCGCCTGCCCGCCGCCGTCGTGCTGGGCAGCTGCTGCGTCAGATCCACCTCACCCGACGAGACCGTACCGTCCTCCGCCGGCACCTGCGGCACCGTCGCACCGGGCTGCGTGGTCGTGGTGTTGTTGTTCTTGTTGCGGTTGAGCAGCTTGTCCAGCGCCTCCCTGCTCAGCTGCTTGCCCAGGTCCTTGCCGAGATCCTTGAGGAAGTCGCCGAACCCGCCCGAGCCCGAGCCGCCGCTGCCCGTGCCCGTGCCCGTGCCTGGTTGAGGCTGCGTCAGCCCGAAGTCGAACGAACTGCCGCCGGACGAACCGCCGAACCCGAACGGATCGTCCGCCTGCGCCTGCGCCGGCCCCGCGGCGAGCCCGCCACCGGCCAGCACACCGCCGACCGCCAGGCCGGCCACCGCAAGACGAAGCTTCGAAGGTGCTCTCACCTGTGTTTCCCCTCTCATGGTGACGCGCTCGGCAGGCACCGGCCCCCTGTCTTCGATCCGGAGACCCCTGCCCGGGAACCGAAACGCGTCGGAATGTTTCCAGCGACTTCCTGAGTACGGGGCTGCGCGATGACCAGCCAGGTGAGGACGTTGTCCATCGCCCCATACCGATGTCCAGGGGACGGGCTCGCCGTCACCGCCGGTCGCGCCCCTGCCCACCGTGCGGCGCTCCCGGCCTTCCTGGCCGTCCACACCTCGCCGCCTTCCAAGCACCGCCCGGCGGGGTGCGACACGATGGAGCCCGGCGCACCTAACGGCGCCCAACTGGACGACACGCGACCGGGCCTGGCGCCGACCGTCCAGCGCCGGATTCCGCCGCACACCGTCCCGCCGACGCGGCGCCCCAAGACGACGGGCACGCACATGGTGGCGCACAGGTGTGGCAGCGCATCCCCGTAGGACAGCGTCACACGCAGGGACGTCTTGGGTGCGGCGGCTGGCACGGCAGCACACGCCTGCCGAGCGCCCAACCGGCGGAGCGCGGCACGGGCGTCACGGAACGGGCGTCACGGAACGGGCGTCACGGAACGGGCGCCGTGAACGAGCGCCGCGGCACGGCTGGCGCGCCGCGAACCTGGCGCGGCACGGCAACGCCCGCCCTCCGGGCGCCGCGTCGGCGGGGTGTGGCGCGCTGGACTCCGGCGCGCACAACGGCGTCCAGCCAGACGACGCGCGACCGGGGCCAAGTGCCGAGCGTCGTGTGCCGGAGACCGGCGCGCACCGTCCCGCCGAGCGAAGGGCGGCCCGGGTGGGCTGGCGGCGGGCGGAGGCGGGCATGAGGAAGGGTCGTGCTCGCCGGTCCGGGGAGGGACGGCGGGCACGACCCCATGGTGCTTCAGGGGTGCGAGGTCAGCACTTGTTGCGGAGCATCGCGGCGTCCTGGTCGAAGCGGGTCTTGTTGCCCGCCTGGCCGCGCTTGGCGGCGATGCGGCCGAAGGTCTCCAGGCGCTTGGCGGCCGGGCCGTAGTTGGCGCTGGTCAACGGCTGCTTCTTGGCCAGGGCCGCCTGGGTGCCCAGGTTGACCTCGTCGGCGATGTCGTTGATGTTGCCGGGGCGCATGAACGCCACGTCGATCAACGCCGCCTGCACCGAGCGGGGCAGCTTGTCGAAGCTTTCGATGCCGCGGCGGGTGACGAGGTCCTTGGCCTCCTCGTACGAGACCTCGAACAGCGCGTTGACCTGCTCCTCGGTCAGTTCGGTCACGCCGGCCTTGAGGTCGTCGAACGCCTTGCCGGACTTGATGTCGTCCTGCTCGGACGGCGGGGTGGTCTCGCTCAGGACGCGGTTGACGATGGTCCGGGCGTCGCCGCGGCTGAGGTTGAAGCCGATCCCGATGGTGATGATGTTGCGGTTCTTGCCTTTTTTGGTCTTCTCGCCGGCGTTGTACGCCTTCGTCCGCACACCCTCACGCTTGATCAGCATCTGCTTGACGCTGCCCTTGTAGATCGTGGTGAACGGGCAGCGGGCCTGCTCCTCGGTGAGGTCGGTGGCAGCCTGTTCCTCCCCGGCGGCCATCTCCCCATCGTCAGTGCTGTCTTCGGTGTCGGTCTTGTCCGTTGTCTCGACGCCGTCGGCCTGCTCGGCGTCGGCGTCGGCGTCAGCGTCGGTCTCGGTGTCCGTGTCCGTGTCCGTGTCCGCCTCCGAGTCCGTGTCGGACTCGGTGGTGGTGTCGTCCGAAGCGGAGTCGGCCGCGGACGAGGTGTCGGACTCGGCGGGGTCGTCGGGCTCGTCCGCGACGCTGATCTCCTCCGACTCCGGCTCCGGCTCCGCGTCCTCCTTCGAGGTGCTGGTCGTGAGGGAGTCGCCCTTCTTCGCCGCCTCCTTCACCATGGCCAGATCCGGGTCGTCGGTCTCGCGTTGTGCCGTCGCGACCCCTATGGTGAGCCCCGTTCCGCCGAGCGCCAGCACGCCGGCCAGGGCGGCGTACGCGATGCGTCGCCTTGAGCGAATATGCATTGAGTGCCTCCGTGAGGGACTTGGTCCGTCGGACCTTTCTCTGAAGGCCTTGGTAGGGCGCCGCACATTGACCAGCCAGGGGGTTTTGTCCGAGATCGTCCAGTGGTCGCCCGCGACGGGCCGCCGACTGGCCGGAGGACGGCCACGGAGATCGTCCAGGGCCGGGCCGACGTGGGCGGACATCGCCGTACGGGCTGGACGGCCTCCCGACCAGGATCGTCGGAGGCCGTCCTCGGCGGTGCCGCCGCCGCCTGCGCGTTGCTCGTGAGCACCGTCCCCGCCGCCGCGAACGCCTCCGCCGCGAGCACGGCCCAGCAGGACGTGGACCGGGAGGTCCTGCTCGCCGCCGCGTACCCGCCGGCCTGGGAGCGATCGCGCCGCGCGGCGGGATCAGAGCCGGATCAGGTCGGCGACCTCCTCGGGCAGGCCGGGTGAGGTCATGACGTGGCCCATCCCGGGCACGACGTGCAGGGCCGCGCCCGGGATCGCGGCCGCCAGCGCCTCGCCGTGGGCGAGCGGGTAGAGCGGGTCGTGGTCGCCGTGCACGATCGAGGTCGGCGCGGTGATGGACGACAGCGGGGCGAGCAGGCCGGGCTCGTCCAGCCACACGGCCCGGTGGTGGTGGGCGGCGGCCGCCGGGTCGGCGGCGCGCGACAGTGCCAGCTCCAGCATCGCCCGCGCGGCCGGCTCGTCGAACGGCCGGACCGGCCCGTTGAAGACCCGGAACAGGGCCACGTCGGACTCCAGGCCCGGCGGCAGCCCGGCGGCCAGGTGGGCGAGGTAGGCCGGGGTGGGCGGCGGCAGGTCGTCGGGGTCGGCCGGCTCCCCGGCCTGGGCCCGCGCCCACACCGGGCCCGGGTCGTGGCCCATCGGTGAGCTGGAGATCACGGTCAGGGAGCGGACCCGGCGGGGGGCGTGCACGGCCAGCCACTGCGCGAGGATGCCGCCGAGGGAGGTGCCGGCGACGTGCGCGGAGTCGAGGTCGTAGCCGTCCAGGACGGCCAGGCAGTCGCGGGCCAGGTCCCCGATCGTGTACGGGTGCGCGTCGAAGTCGACGGTGCTGGAGCGGCCGGTGTCCCGATGGTCGAACCGGATCACCTGGACCCCGCGCTCGACCAGCCGGCCGACCAGCGCGTCAGGGCAGCTGACGCTCTGGGCGGCCGACCCCATGATCATCAGGACGGCGGGCCGCTCCGGATCCCCGATCCGCTCCGTCCAGATCCGCAACGGCCCGGAGGGGACATATCGCTCGTGCGCCATGGAGGCACGGTAGCGGCTGCCCGCCGCCGGGCGCCGATATTTACCGGCGGGCCGGGCCGCCGTCCCTTTCGAGCCCGTAGCGGGTCAGGACGGCGGCGCCGGCCGGTTCGGCCGACAGGCACCGCAGGTACGCGGCCGGCCCGCCCTCGGGGAAGAGGCGGTCGCCGGTGCCGAGGACGGTGGGGAAGGTCAGCAGCCGGTACTCGTCGATCAGGTCCTCGGCCATCAGCGCGCGGACGACGCTCAGGCTGCCGGTGATGACGACATCGCGCTGCCCCGGTACCACAGCGGCACGGGCGGCATCTCCAGGACGGCGTCGTCGGTGAGGAGCCGCACGAGCGCGGGGACGTCGGCCCGTTCGAACGCCCGCATGTACCGCTCGATCACCTCGCGCACCTTGGGGTCGTCCGGCTCGCCGACCTCGGCGAGGTCGGCGCTCTCGCCGGCGTCCGCGAGGGCGGCGCGGGCGCGCTGCAGGGCGCTGTTGACGGCGGGGACCGTGGTGCCGAGCTGGCCGGCCACCTCGGCGGCGGTGAAGTCGAGGACCTCGCGCAGCACGAGCACGGCCCGCTGCCGCGGGGGCAGCGTCTGCATGGCCGCCACCAGCGCGAGCCGCAGGCCGGCCCGCGCGTCCACGTCGAAGCGGGCGTCGGGGAACGGCTGCAGCCAGGGGATGTCGAACGCCGGCGCGAGCGGCGCCCCGGGGTCGTCGCTGGGCGCGCCCAGCCCGGACGGCAGCGGCCGGCGCGCGCGGCCCTCCAGCGCGGTCAGGCAGACGTTGGTCGCGATCCGGTACAGCCAGGTCCGCACGGACGCGCGGGCGGGGTCGTACCGCTCCCGCGCCTTCCACGCGCGCAGCACCGTCTCCTGCGCCAGGTCCTCGGCCTCGTGGAACGAGCCCACCATCCGGTAGCAGTAGGCCACCAGCTCGCCCCGGAAGGGTTCGACGTCCGCGCCGGAAAGGGTCATCGCGGCGTCCTGGCGGCCGGGCTCGTGCTCGTGCGGGCCGCGCCGGTCGGCTCGGGCATAGTCGCCGCCTTTCCGCAGGGTGGTAACGGGCTTTCCCGGGACGATACCGGTCCTGGTCACGACGCCGGACGGGCGGCCACGGCGAAGCCGCGTACCGTGCGAGCCCTGGCCGGCCAAGACCGGCTCAAGTATCTTTACGAACGGATCGACCGTGTCCTGCCAGACGGCTTCGAGGAGACCGTTCATGCGCGTGGTCATCGCCGGCGCCGGCATCGCCGGGTTGACCGCCGCCCTGAGCCTGCACGCCGCCGGCATCACCGACGTCACCGTCCACGAGGCGGTGGAGGAGCTGCACCCGCTGGGCGTCGGCATCAACATCCTCCCGCACGCCATCCGCGAGCTCATCGAGCTCGGCCTCGGCGACCGGCTGGCCCGGATCGGGGTGGCGACCGCGGACCTGACCTTCCTCACCGCGCGCGGGCAGCGCATCTGGTCCGAGCCGCGCGGGCTCGCGGCCGGCTACCGGTGGCCGCAGTACTCGATCCACCGGGGCCGGCTGCAGATGATGCTGCTGGAGGCGGTACGCGAGCGCCTCGGCCCCGGCGCGGTGGTGCTGGGCTCCCCCGTCACGAGTCTCGACCACGACGCGGACCTGCTGGTCGGCGCCGACGGCATCCGCTCCAGCGTCAGGCAGGCGCTGTTCCCGGACGAGGGCGAGCCGCTGCCGGGCGGTGACGTGCTGTGGCGCGGCACCACGTACGCGCGGCCGTTCATGACCGGCAGGTCCATGCTCATGGTCGGCGACAGCACCCAGAAGCTCGTCATCTACCCCATCGCGCCGCCCGGGGACGACGGCACCCAGCTGATCAACTGGGCCATCCAGCGCGCCGCGCACGTCGAAGGGGTGCCCCGGGGCGACTGGAACCGGCCGATCGGCGTGGAGCGGGTGCTGCCCCACGTGGAGGGCTGGCACTGCGACGAGCTGGACGTGCGCGCGCTCATCGCGGGCGCGCACCAGGTGTTCGAGTATCCGCTCGTCGATCGCGACCCGTTACCGTACTGGTCGACGGAGAGGGTGACGCTGATGGGCGACGCGGCGCACCCGATGTATCCGACCGGTTCCAACGGCGGCACCCAGGCGGTGATCGACGCGCGGGTGCTGGCGTACGCGCTGGGCACCGGCCAGGGCCTGAAGTTCTACGAGGAGCAGCGCCGGCCGGTGACGAGCACCATCGTGCTGGCCAACCGCGGCGACGGGCCCGAGGTCATCCTGAGGCTGGCGCACCAGCGCGCCCCCGATGGCTTCGCCGACATCGAGGACGTCCTGCCGCTGGCCGAGCGCGAGGAGATCGCGCTGCACTACAAGAAGCTGGCCGGCTTCGAGCCGGCGACGCTGAACGCCCGCCGCAGCTGGTCGGTCCCCATCCGGGAGCATTGAGCCGAACACCGGCCGAGGGACCCGCCCGCGGGTCTCAGGCGGCGGCTCCCGCCAGCGCCTCCATGTCCTGGCCGGTGAGGCGGAGGGCGGCGGCGTCCATGTTCTCCTCCAGGTGGGCGAGGGAGCCGGTGCCGGGCGTGGGCAGCAGGACGGGTGAGCGGTGCAGCAGCCAGGCGAGCGCGACCTGGTTCGGCGTCGCGCCGTGCCGGGCGGCCACCTCCGCGAGCGGGGAGCCCTCGGCGGCGGCGGCGAGCTTGCCGTTGCCCAGCGGGAACCAGGGCAGGAAGGCCAGGCCGCGCGCCTCGCACAGCTCCAGCACCGGCTCGGAGTCCCGGTCGAGCAGGTTGTAGCGGTTCTGCACGGAGGCGATCTCGGTGATCGTCATGGCCTCGGCCAGCTCCTCCGGCGTGACGGTGTCGAGGCCGATGTGCCGGATCTTGCCCTCCGTGCGCAGCTCGGCGAGGGTGCCGAGCTGGTCAACCAGCGGCACCTCGGGGTCGATGCGGTGGAGCTGGTACAGGTCCACGGTCTCGACCCGCAGGCGGCGCAGGCTGGCCTCGCACCTGGCGCGCAGCGACGCGGGCCGCCCGTCGATGTGCCACACGTTGGGGCCGGTCCTGAGCACGCCGCCCTTGGTGGCGAGCACCAGCCCGTCCCCGTACGGGTGCAGCGCCCGCGCGACCAGCTCCTCGGCGAGGCCGGGGCCGTAGTTGTCGGCCGTGTCGATGAGGGTGGCGCCGCGTTCCACGGCGCGGCGCAGCACGGCGACGGCGTCCTCGGGCGGCAGCCGCTCGCCCCAGTAGCCGAAGCCGGTGAGCTGGCCGGTGCCGTACCCGAGGCGGTTGACGGTGAGCCGGCCCGCGATGGCGAAGGTCGTCATGGACGACTCTTCTATCAGCGCCGCGGCCCGGCGGCTCGTGCGGGGCGGCCGTTCAGAGGGCCAGGCCGACGACGGCGCAGTTGATGAGCAGCGCCAGTGTGGACAGGGCGGTGCGGATGCGGTTCCAGGTGCCCCACCGCCGCCGCGGGTCCTGCTCGGCGAAGTCGTCGGGCAGGTTGTCCGGGTCGAGGTTCCGTACCCACCGGTTCACCGGCACGTTCTGGGTCAGCGAGATCGCGATCGTGCCCAGGCAGAGCGCGGCGGCCACCAGGTAGGACACGCGGGCGACCGGGCTCGCGGCGAGCAGGCCGAGCGCCAGGTCGCCCAGCGTGGTGATCAGCAGGCAGGCCGGCATGAACGGGTCGTAGCGGGTGGAGAAGAACGCGTGCGCGTGCACGTAGCGGTCAGGCGGCAGGCTGGCCAGCAGCGGCCAGCCGCCGAGCTGGGTGCCCAGCAGCACCCCCGCCGCCAGGCCGTTGGCCAGTAGGACGAGCGAGACGACGATCTCCAGCACGGGCTCCTCCAGTCAGCCGGCCGCCTGTGGGTTCCGCCTAGCCGCGCTTGGCGGCGGCTTCCACCTTTTCCTTGATCAACTGCATCTGGACGGGGGTGTTGCGGTTGAGGCGCTCCTGCATGGCCGCGTCGCTGACCGGCGCCTCCGCCTTCATCTCGAAGTCCTGCACCCAGCGCATGCGGACGCCGCCGTCCTCTTGCAGGTACTCCCAGTAGATCCACATGTACTTGAACGGCCCGGTCTCCACCCGCTGCGAGCGCACCGTCCTGGTGGCCTCGTCGGGGCGGCGCGCCGACACCCAGCTCCACACCTTGCCGTTCTCGTCGGGGTGCAGGGCGAGGCGGAAGAGGATCGTGCCGTCCCGATCCGAAATGATCTTGGCTTCGGAGTACTCGCTGAACAGCTCGGTCCAGGACTCGATGTCGTTCGTCATGTCCCAGACGAGCTGCATCGGCGCGTTGATGACGATCTCGTTGTCGGTGTGCCCGGCCATGTCACGCCCCCGCCTTCGCCGTCAGCAGCGAGTTGATGTACGTGACCGCCCTGGCGGGCGTCGGCATGTCGAGCACGGCGTCGTCGCTGATCTGCACGCCGTAGCGGCGTTCCACCTGGCTGCACAGCTCCAGCAGGGCCAGTGAGTCGTAGCCGAGGTCGCCGAACCCCATGTGCTCGATGTCGCCGTCGAGGTCCGCCTGGTCGGTGTCCCCCATCTGGCGCAGGATCGCCCGCAGCTCGTTCAGGTCGAAGGCGCTCATATTCTCCGTATCTCCATTCATCCGCGCCGGAGTCCGGCGGCTGGGACCGTCCCAGGTTCGTCCATCCGTCTGAAAGCACTCTCGAGGCGCGCTCGACACGTCAGGCGAGCACCACGGCCAGAGCGTTCGCCGTCACCCCGAGCAGGGCGAGCGTGGTGCGCAGCAGGTGCCAGCGCCGCCACAGCGGCCGGGGGTCGCGCCAGTCGGGCGGCACCTCGGCCGGGTCGAGGGACTTGACCACCCGGTTGATCGGGACGTTGCAGAAGTGCGAGACCACCGAGACGCCGAGCAGCAGCACGGCGGCCGTGGCGAAGAGCAGGGCGGTGGCGGCGCTGGTCAGCAGGGCGAGCACGATGTCGATGACCGTCGAGGTGAGCACGATGATCGGCATCGTGGGGTCCCACCGCCGGCCGACGAGCTGGTGGGTGTAGACGTAGCGGTCGGCCGGCATGGCGATCAGCGCGGGCAGCACGCTCAACGCCACCGCGAACAGCACCCCGGCCACCACGCCGCTGCCCACCAGCGCCGCCACGGACAGCAGCTCCGTGACCATCACGGCCCGCCCGCCGGACCCGTCCCGGTAGCGCTGCCGCCCGTGCGCGGCTCCGCGACGACCGCCGCGTCGTCGTCGCCGCGCCCGGCCGCCAGCACGGCGGCGTACGCGTCGAGCGCGCGCAGCGTCACCGGCAGGTCGGCCCCGTGCGCCAGCCCCTCCTGACTGGCCAGGGCGAGGTCCTTGTGCATGAGCGCGGCGCGGAAGGCGGCCGGCCGGTAGGTGCGCCCGCGCATGAACTGCGCGCGGAAGGACAGCACCGGCGAGCGCCACCCGCTGCCGTCGAAGACGTCCAGCAGCACCTCGCGGTCGATGCCCATGGCCTCGACGAACCGCACCGCCTCGGCCAGCCCGAGGATCTGCACGCCCAGCATCAGGTTGAACGCGAGCTTCAGCGCGCTGGCGTTCCCCGTCGGCCCGAGGTGGCGGACCTCCTGGCCGATGGCGTCGAGCACCTCGCGCACCTCCTCCACCGCCGCCTCCTCGCCGGCGGCGAAGACGCGCAGGGCGCCGGTGGCGGCCATGGCCGGGTTGCCCAGCACGCACGCCTCCACGCGCCGCACCCCCGCCTCGGCCAGCCGCTTGGCGGCGTGCACGGCGAACGTCGGCGTGACGGTCGAGGTGTCGACGACGATCGTGCCCGGCCGCAGCCGCCCGTCGAGCTCGCCGAACAGCACCTGCTCCACGGCGGCCTCGTCGGCCAGGCTGAGCACCACCACCTCGGCGCCGGCCACCGCCTGCGCGGCCGAGTCGGCGACCGTGGCGCCGGCCTTGCCCACCGGCACGGCCTTCTCCGGCGTGCGGTTGTGCACGGTGACGGCGGCGCCGGCGTCGAGCAGGGCGCACGCCATCCCGGTGCCCATGCCGCCCAGCCCGAGCACGGCGATCGACTTCGGCTCCACGGTCACCTTCCCGCGGGGTGGGTCTGCACGGACAGCTGGGAGATGCAGCGCATGGTGGCGTCGCGGAAGTAGCGGCCGAACCCGGCCTCGTCGCTGGTGTCGCGCTGCTCCTGGAGGTAGGGGGCGAGCTGGTCCTCGATGAGGTGCACGCCGCGCTGCCTGGCCATGTGCCGGGCGATGGCGGCGAACTCGCCCTCGTAGTGGATGACGCGCACCATGATGTCGTCCTTGATGAAGACGGCCGTGCCGAGCAGCCGGCCGGCCGCCGCGCCGTCGTCGCCGGCGAAGTCGGGGGTGTCCACGCGCTGGAAGCCGGCGAAGATGTCGGCGATCTCGTCCTCGTGGCCGGGCTTGACCCGGTAGGTGATGGCCGCGTACGGCATGGCAGTCCTCCCTCTTGGCTACCCGAAGGCCACTTTGGCGATCAGGTCGAGCTGGTCGGCGTCAGGCGTGCAGGGGATCAGCATGAGCTCGTCGCATCCGGCGGCGGCGTAGCCGTCGATGATCTCGCGCAGCCGGGTGTCGTCGGCGATCACGCTGTCGGCCAGGAAGCGGGCCTTCTGGCCGGTGTAGGCGTAGTAGTCGAGCAGGTACCGGGCGCCGTCGCGCTTGCGGTCCGCGCCGGGGGCGACGTAGGCGAGCGCGCCCAGCCGGGGGGTGCCGGTGCGGCCGGCGTCCGTCCACGCCTGGCGCACGGACGCGGCCACGTCGGCGTACCGGTGCAGCGGGGTGCTGCCGGAGATCCAGCCGATGCCGTACGCGGCCGCTCTGGCCAGCGCGGCGTCGGAGTTGCCGCCGACCCACAGCGGGATGTCGCCGCGGGCGGGGCGGGGGCCGATGCCGGGGACGGCGCCCTCGCCGGCCCAGACGCGCCGCATCTCGTCGAGCAGAGCGTCGAGCCGCCGCCCGCGCCCGCGGTACGGCACGCCGGTGGCGGTGAAGTCGTCCTCGCGCCCGCCGGCGGCGACGCCCACGACGAGGCGCCCGCCGGACAGGCGGTCCACGCTGGCCAGCTGCTTGGCCAGCAGCGCGGCGCTCGGGTGGTAGCCGGCCAGCAGGATCGTGGGGGCCAGCGTGATGCGCTCGGTCACGGCGGCCGCCGCCGCGAGCGCCACCACGGTGTCGTAGCTGTCGTAGACCAGCCGGTCGAGCACGGCCAGCGTGCTGAAGCCGAGCCGGTCGGCCCGGCGGGCGAACTCGGCGAGCTCCCGCCCGTCCGCGCCGGGCACGGTGCTCGGCAGTCCGACTCCGATGTCCATAGGCTCAGATCCCGCCGTCGACGTTCAGCGTCACGCCGCTGATGTACTGGGAGGTGTCGCCGGCCAGGAACAGCACGGCGCCGGCCACGTCGTTGGGCCGGCAGAGCCGCCCGAGCGCGGTGATCGCGACGATGCGCTCGACCGCCTGCGGCGGCAGCCCCCCGCCCGGCTCGGTCTCGGTGAGGCCGGGCGCGACGAGGTTGACCCTGATGCCGCGCGGCCCCAGCTCCTTGCACAGCCCCCGGGTGAACCCGACGAGCGCCGCCTTGGAGGCGGAGTAGTGCACGGCGTTGGGCCGCCCGCGCAGCGCCGCCGACGCGCCGATGTTGACGACCGAGGCGCCGTCGGCCAGGACGCCCAGCATCGCCTGCGTGACCAGGTAGGCGGAGGTCACGTTGTAGTCGAGCAGCCGCTGCCACTCCTCGCCCGAGATCGCGGCGAAGGGCGCGGAGCCGTCCACGCCGACGTTGTTGACCAGGACGTCGAGCCCGCCGAGCTCCTCCTCCACGGTGCCGGCCAGGCGGCGGTTGTCCGCGGAGTCGGTCACGTCGGCCCGTACCACCCGGTTGCGGTCGCCGAGCTCCTTCAGCTCCCTGGCCAGGCTGTCGGAGTCCTCGCCCTCCGTGTGATGACAGGCCAGGACGTGTGCGCCGGCCTGCGCGAAGGCGAGGACCGTGGCCCGGCCGATGCCTCTGGTCCCACCGGTCACCAGCACGCGCTTGCCGCGTAGCCCTTGATCCACCAGACCGTTCCTCTCCGTACGACGTGCGGCTCTGCTGAGCCGGCCAGGGCCCATCGTGGGGGCGGCGGCTGGTCCGTCCCTCGAATCGCGGTCGAGAGCGCCGGCCGGCTCCGGCTGGCTCCAACCGGCTTCGAGCAGGTCTCCACCCCGCGGTGGGAGCGTCGCCAGCGACCCGGCACCACCGTCGGCATCGCACGGGTGCGAGAAAGGAAGTCACGTATGACGGGCTTGGACGTCACCACCCCCGCCGGACTCATCCGGCTGTGCAACGCCTTCTGCGAGTCGAAGGCGCTGCTCACCGCGGTGGAACTCGACCTGTTCACCGAGCTGCACGACAACCCGGCCACCGAGGAGGAGATCCGGGTGCGGCTCGGGCTGCACGGCCGCGGGCTGCGCGATTTCCTGCTCCTGCTGACCGCGCTCGGCCTGCTGGAGCGGCAGGGCAAGCGCTACCGCAACGCCGCGGGCGCCGACCAGTACCTGGTGCGGGAGCAGCCGACCTACATCGGCGGATTCATGCGCAGGGCCAACGACAACCTCTATCCGGCCTACGGCAAGCTGTCGGAGGCGCTGCGCACCGGCCTGCCGCAGGCGCAGGGCGACTTCGACGACGTGCTGCGCGACCCGAAGGTGCTCGGCCGCTTCATCCACATGATGGACGCGCTGACCCAGGTGCTGGGCCCGCAGCTCATCGAGGCGTACGACTTCTCCGCGCACGGGACGCTGCTCGACGTCGGCGGCTGCCGGGGCAACCTGGCCGGCCAGATCGTCAAGGCGCACCCGGACCTGACCGGCACGGTGTTCGACCTGCCGCAGATGGAGCCGTTCTTCACCGAGCACATGGCGAGCCTCGGCCTGAGCTCGAAGATGACCTTCAACCCGGGCGACTTCTGGAACGACCCGCTGCCGCAGGCGGACGTCGTGGTCATGGGGCACGTGCTGCACGACTACGACTTCGACAAGCGCAGGTTCCTGGTGGAGAAGGCCGCCGCGGCGGTGCGCCCCGGCGGCGCGCTGCTCGTCTACGACCGGATGCTGGACGAGGGCCCGGCCCAGGTGGAGAACCTGGTGATCAGCCTGGACATGCTGCTGGTCAGCGAGGGCGGCTCGGAGTACCCGGTCGAGGAGCTGCGGCAGCACGCCGCGCTGGCCGGCTTCACGTCCCTGGAGGAGAAGCGGCTCGGGGACTTCGACACGCTACTGATCTGCCGCAGAGGCTGAGGGCTGCGGATGCCGGGGCACCGCGAACTGCGTGATGCAGCGCAGCTCGCTGGCGCGGAAGGTGCGCATGAACCCCTCGACGGTGCCCGTGTCGCGCGGGTTGTTCAGGTAGGGGGCGAGCTTGCGCTCCACCTCGGCCACGCCGGGCTGGGCGGCCATGAAGCGGATCACCGCGTCGAGGTCGCCCTCGTACTCGATGAAGCGCACGAGCGTGCTGTCGCGGATGAACACCGCCGTGGCCAGGATGCGGCCCGCCTGCTCGCCGTCGGCGCCGGGGACGACGTTCCCCGACGGCCGCCGGAAGTTGCTGAAGACCTGCGCGACCTCGTCCTCGCATCCGCCCTTGATGTCATAAGTGATCGCCGTGTACGGCATGGCAACTCCTCGTGATCGGCAACGTCGCCCCAGCATGCGCAGCGGGCCTCGAAGCGCCCTCGCGAACCACTCAGCGCGCGCCGTCCGGCGCCGACCCGCGGAGCGGACAGACCCGCTCCATGACGACTTGCTCCGCCCTTGAGCCGCCAGTGGGAGCTTGCCAGACACGGCAGGACCCGGCCCAGCTCAGGGCGGCCGAAGCACACCTGTCCCTCAAGGAGGATTCGGGATGACCACGACCTCGACCGACCGTGTCCCGGACCAGGGTCCGCTCGACGACGGCGGTGTCCAGCAGGAGATGCTGCTGATGCTGGCCGGCAAGTGGGTGGCGGGCACGTTGAACGTGCTGGCCCGCGTCGGCGTCGCCGACCTGCTCGCCGACGGGCCGCGCAGCATCGACCAGCTGGCCGCGGCGACGAACACGCACGCGCCGACCCTGCACCGGTTCATGCGCGCCGCCGCGTCCGTCGGCGTCTTCGCCGAGCGCGAGGACAAGACGTTCGAGCTGACGCCGAAGGCGCAGTACCTGCGCAGCGACGTGCCCGGCTCGCTGCGGTACCTGGCCTACTTCTACGGTGAGACCACCGTGTGGAACTGCTGGGGCTACGCCATCGACACGCTGCGCACGGGCGAGCCGAACGGCAAGAAGCTGCGGGACGGCAAGAACTTCTTCGAGTACCTGGAGCAGGAGGCGCCGGAGTTCGCGGCGGCCTTCCACAAGGCGATGTCGGAGCTGAACGAGAGCCGCGCACCGAAGATCGCCGACTCCTTCGACTTCGGCCGGTTCGGCACGATCGCCGACATCGGCGGCGGGCAGGGCCGCTTCCTGTCGGCGATCCTGCGGCGCTACCCCGAATCGCGCGGCATCCTGTTCGACATCGAGACGGCCATCGCCTCGGCGCCGCCGGTCCTGGCCGCGCAGGGGGTGGCCGACCGGGTGCGGCTGGTCAGCGGCAGCTTCTTCGACGAGGTGCCGTCCGGCGCGAACGCGTACACGCTGAAGGCCGTCATGCACGACTGGGCGGACGCGGAGTGCCGCAAGGTGCTCGGCCGGATCAGGCAGGCGATCGGCGACGACGCCGACGCGCGCGTCCTGATCGTGGACGGGGTGGTGCCCGAGGGCAACGACCCGCACTACATCAAGCTGATGGACATCTCGATGGCGGTGACCAACGGCGGCCGCGAGCGGACCGTCGCCGACTGGACGAATCTCGTGCAGGAGGCCGGTTTCGAGGTCGTGGCGATCCACCCGACCCTGCCGCCGCACAGCATCGTCGAGGCCCGGCCGGTCTAGTGGGCCCGTCTAGCCAGAAGGCGAGGAAGATGAGCAGCGAACAGCCCATCCCGTACCCGTTCCCGCGCCCGTCGGCCCTCGACGTGCCGGCGGAGCTGCGGGACCTGCGCGAGCGCCCGGTGGTGCCCGTGGTGCTGCCGAGCGGCGACCGGGCGGTGCTGGTGACGCGGTACGAGGACGTGCGGTCCGTGCTGACGGACCCGCGCGTCAGCCGCAACCTGAACCGCCCGGACGCGGCCCGCATGACCTCCAACAACAAGATGTTCCAGGACGAGCGGATGGACCCGGACCCGCCGGAGCACACCCGGGTGCGCCGGCTGGTGATGAAGGCGTTCACGGCCACGATGGTCGAGAACCTGCGCCCCAAGGTGCAGGAGATCGTGGACGAGCTGGTGACGAAGATGGAGCACGGGCCGTGCCCGGCCGACATCTCGGAGTCGCTGGCGTTCCCGCTGTCCATCCGGGTCATCTGCGACCTGCTGGGCGTGCCGGCGGAGGACCAGGACCGCTTCCGCGGCTGGACGGACCGGTTCCTGTCGACCGGCAAGTACTCGGGGCCGGAGATCGGCGCGGCCATGAAGGAGATCGGCGCCTACATGGGCCGGTTGATCGAGACCCGGCGGGCCGATCCCCGTGACGACCTGATCAGCGCGCTGACGCAGGTCCACGAGGACGACGACACCCGGCTGAGCGAGTACGAGCTGCACTGGTGGTGCCGGCTGCTGCTGCTGGTCGGCTACGAGACGACGGCCAGCCAGATCGGTTACCTGGTGGCGAAGGTGCTGGCCCATCCGGACCAGCTCGCCAAGCTGCGGGCGGACCTGTCGCTGGTGCCGGCCGCCGTCGAGGAGGTGCTGCGCTGGAAGCTGCTCAACGGCTCGCTGTCGATGCTGCGTTACGTCACCGAGGACATCGAGGTCGGCGGGGTGACGGTGCCGAAGGGGACGAGCATCATCCCGGCGGTCGAGTCGGCGAACTGGGACGAGAGCGTGTTCTCCTGCCCGCACGAGTTCGACGTCGACCGGGCCTACAACTATCACCTGACGTTCAGCGTGGGGCCGCACTTCTGCATCGGCGCGTCGCTGGCCCGCCTGGAGCTGCAGATCGTCCTGGACACCCTGCTGCGCAGGTTCCCGGACCTGCGGCTGGCCGTTCCCCCGGCCGAGCTGGGCCGCAGCGAGGGCACGCTGATCGGGGGGCTGCTCGAGATCCCGGTGGAGTGGTGAGCATGCGGGTGACGGTGGACCGCGACACCTGCTGCGGCAGCGGCCTGTGCGTGGCCGCGGTGCCGCAGGTGTTCGGCCACGACGACGAGACCGTCGTCGTGGTGAACGAGCCGCGGCCGCCGGCCGCCCTCGCGGACCTGGTCCGCGAGGCGGCCCGGCGCTGCCCGACGGGGACGATCCGGCTGCTCGACGACGAGTGAGCCACACGCGCGAAGAAGCTGCCGGCGGTGATCCGCCGGCAGCTTCTTTCGTCTGGTGGCCGCTCAGCCCTTCAGCAGGCGCGCCTCCACGTCGGGGTCCAGCGGGGCCAGCTCGTGGGCCGTGCGGTAGCCGCCCTGGGACGACTCCTCGGGCGTGTCCCCGCCCACCTCGCGCAGCCACTCCCAGGTGTCGGCCACGGTCTCCTTGACGGGCCGGCAGCGCAGCCCGGCGGCCACCGCCTTGGACACGTCGGTGCGGTGCAGCAGCTCGTGCATCTCGCCCGGCGGCAGCCAGCCCGGCAGGCCGGTCCACGGCCGGATGCCCGCCGCGAGGATCTGCTCGGGGTCGATCCAGCGCAGCTCGGCGCCGGCGCCGGTGACCTCGGCGCAGGCGGTGAGGAAGTCCTCCATCGTGGCGTGCTCGGGCGGGCACACCAGGTTGTAGACGCCGTGCAGGCCGCTCCCGGCGGCGTCCAGGGTCCAGGTGGCCAGGTCGCGGACGTCGATGTACTGCAGGGACGCGGTGCGGGGGCCCGGCGCGAGCTGGGGGCCGCCGCGGGCGGCGCGGCGCAGCCACCACGGCACCCGCCCGGAGTTCTCCCGGGGGCCGAAGATCAGCCCGGGGCGCACGCGCAGGGACCGCTCGCCCATCGCCTGCTCCGCGGCCACCTCGCCGCCCGCCTTGGCCTCCCGGTAGGCGACCTCGCCGTCGTCGGGCGAGCCGGCCACCACGGGCCGCTCCTCGGTGAGCGGCGCGGGCACGGGGAAGTCGTAGATGCCGCGGCTGGAGACGTAGGTGTAGTGGCCGATGCGGCCGTCCAGCAGCCGCAGCGTGTCGCGCACGACCCGCGGCGGGCCGGACCACGTGTCCACCGCCAGGTCCCACTCGCCCTGCGCGAGGGCCGCCATGCCGTCGGGCAGGGTCCGGTCGCCGTGCAGCGCCCGGACGCCGGGCGGCGGCTCGTGCCGCCCCCGGTGGAAGACCGTCACCTCCCATTCCCTGGCCAGCGCCGCCTCTGTCACGGCGCGGCCGACGAACTCGGTACCACCCAGCATCAAGATGCGCATCCGGTTCCTCATCATCTTCCGGCAATGGAATCGGTCCGCCCGGAGCCGCTGCTCACGCGCAGCGCCCCGGACGGGCAGAGCCGCTCCGCTCGGAGCGCCTTCTTCCGCGCGTCCCCGGAGGGGTCGGCGGTCAGCACGACGACCAGGCCGTTCTCGTCCTGGTCGAAGACGCCGGGCGCGGTCAGCGCGCACATGCCGGCGCCGATGCACACGTCCTGGTCTCCCTGGATCTCCATCGCTTCGCCTCCTCTCACCAGGTGACCGGCAGCGCGTCGATGCCCTGGATCGCGCCCGGCGGGCGGGGCGCCAGCTCCTCCGCGGGCACGGTCATGCGCAGCGTCGGGATGCGCTGCCACAGCGCCGTCAGCGCGATCTGCAGCTCCAGCCGGGCCAGGTTCTGGCCCAGGCACTGGTGGCGGCCGTAGCCGAAGGCGATGTGCCCGCCGGCGTCGCGGCCGGCGTCGAAGACGTCCGGGTTCTCGAAGACCTCGGCGTCCCGGTTGGCCAGCGAGGCGGGGACGAGGACGCCCTCCCCCGCCTTGATCACGACCCCGTCGATCTCGATGTCGGCGGTGGCGACCCGGATGTTGGCGCTGTCGGCGATCGACTGGTAGCGCAGCAGCTCCTCCACGGCGGGCACGATCGCCTCGGGGTCGGCCCGGATCGCGGCGAGCTGGTCCGGGTTCTCCATGAGCGTGACCGCGCCGAGGGAGATCATCGCCGCGGTGGTCTCGTGTCCCGCGATGAGCAGCGACATGGCCGCCAGCGCGAGGTCGTCGTCGGAGATCCGGCCGGTGCCGGCCAGTCGCCCGATGAGGCCGGCACCGTCCGGGGTCTTCTTGTACTCGGTCACCAGGTGCTCGAAGTAGGCGAGCAGCTCGGCGCCCGCCTGGCGGCCCTCCTCCGTGGAGAAGGTCCGCACGAGCCGCCTGATGGCGTCCTGGAAGAAGTCGCGGTCCTCCCAGGGGGCGCCGAGCAGGCGGCAGATCACCCGGAAGGGCACGGGCAGGGCGAAGTCCCGGTACAGGTCGGCGGGCGGGCCCTGCGCCAGCATGTCGTCAAGGGACTCGTGCACGATGCGCTCGATGTCGGCCCGCCGCTCGCGGACCTTCTTCAGCGTGAAGTCCGGCAGGAACATCCGCCGCTGGATGTCGTGCTCCGGCGGGTCCATGCCGATCAGCGCCTGGCGCTTGCGCTCGGTCAGCAGCTCGACCTGCACGGAGATGACGGGGAAGCCGGGGCGCCTGCGGTCGGACGAGAGTCTGGGGTCCTTCAGCAGCGTCCTGGCCTGGTCGTACCGGGTGACCAGCCACGCGAGCTGGCCGGCGTAGGTGGTCACCCGGCGCAGCGCCGGGCCCTGCCGCAGCTCCGCGTACGCCGGGGGTGGAAGGTGCGGGCAGACGCGGGCCTGCGGGAAGGCGGGCGGTGCTGTGGTCATCGCTTCTCCTGCTCGTGTCCTGAACAACCGGCCGGCGAGCGCATCAGTGTCCGCCGGCCACGTAGATCACTTGGCCGCTGACGTTCCCGTTGGCCTCCGAGCTCAGGAAGAGCACGGTGTTGGCGACGTCCGCGGGCGTCGACACCTTGCCGACGGGGCGGTCCTGGTTGAGCATGCGCTTGATCTGTACGTCGTCGAGCTCGGCGAACCTCGCCTGCTTGTCCTCGGGGAAGCGCCGCAGGAAGCCCCTGCTGACGGTGGCGCCGGGGGCGACCACGTTGACGAGGATGCCGTCGGGGGCCAGCTCGGTGGCGAGCGTGCGGCCGAGGCCGTGCAGCGCCATCTTGCTCGACACGAAGGCCTCGTCGCCGACGGCCCCGCGGGTGACGATGTTCGCCGAGATGAGGATGATGCGGCCCCAGCCCTGCCGGCGCATCGCGGGCAGGGCGGCCTGGACGGTGTGGAAGGAGCCCTCGACGTCGGCGCGCAGCAGCGGCGACCACTCCTCGGCCGGGATCTCCTCGAACGGCACGGGGGTGGTGCGGGTGCCGTCCTGCGCGGAGGCGCTGAGCACGAGGACGTCGAGCCGCCCCCACTCGGCCAGGACGCCCTCCACGGCCGAGCGGATGGCCGCCGGGTCGGCGAGGTCGTACTTGACGACCATGGCCTGCCCGCCGCGCTCGCCGATGGTGCGCGCCAGCTCCTCGGCGCGTGCGGCGTTGTGCCGGAAGGTCACCGCGACGCGGGCGCCCTCGGCCGCGAACGCCTCGGCCATGGCGGCTCCGATGGAACCGCTGCCTCCCGTGACCAGTACGACCTTGCCGGCGAGTCCCAGTTCCATGCTGGCTCCCTTCGATGTCTAGCGTCGCGGTGCCGCGTCGACGTCGGCTCGAATCCGACTGAAGCGGGCCCTGACGCGGGCCCTGAAGCGGACACTGATTGCGGGCACTGCTTCAGTAGCGGGTCCCGGCGGTGGCGCTCTGGACCACCGCGACCTGGTTGCCCTGGGTGTCGAAGGCGGTGCCCGTGCCCGAGGCCGTCCAGGTGGTGGCCGAGGTGAACCGGCCGGACTGCTGCACGCGGACCTCTCCGGTGTAGGTTCCGTCGTCGTCGGCGTACATGAAGTGGCGGAAGGTGAACTCGAAGCCCTGCGTGGTGGGGCGCCAGGAGCCGAGGCTCAGGTGGCCGGCGCCGGTGGTGGTGCCGAGGCAGATGCGGTCGGCGGTGAAGGCGAACAGGCCGTCCTCGCCGGGCCGGTTCGGGATGTCGAAGGTCACCTTGACGGCCCAGGTGCCGAGCAGCGGGCTGCCGAGCCGGTTCTCGGCCGTGTCACCGGTATCGGCGGTGGCGGCGGTGGCGCCGCCCAGCAGGCCGAGGCCGACCAGGGGGGCGAGGGTCCCGCCGCGGCTGAGCAGGCTGCGTCGGTTCAGTTCCGTTCTCATCCGAACTCCTTCCGAGCTCCAGGGGGCTCTCCTTTATCGGGCGTCCTGCTCGAGCGGCGGTCCAACCTGGGTCGTCCGCCGCTCGGCCGCTGCCTGCTCCGTCTTCGAGGCGTACCTGTGAGCCTGAACGAGCAGGCCCAGCTCCACCTCATAGAAGGGACAGCCCCGGCATGAAGCTCGGTGTCAACCTCTCCTACCTCGACGCGGTGGAGGTCGCGCGGGAGGCCGAACGGCTCGGTTACGACGTCGCGGTGGTCCCGGAGGGGTTCCGCGCGGACGGCGCGACCGTCCTCGGCGCCGTGGCCGCCGCGACCACGCGGATCGGCCTGGCCTCCGGCGTCTTCCAGATCCCCGGCCGCACGCCGGCCATGACCGCCCTGACCGCCTCGACGCTCGACACCCTGTCCGGCGGCCGGTTCCGGCTCGGGCTCGGGGTGTCGAACCCGGACATCTCCGAAGGCTGGCACGGCGTGCCGTTCCGCCGCCCGCTGGCCAGGACCAGGGAGTACGTGGACATCGTGCGCCGCACCCTGGCCCGCGAGTCGGTCACCCACGACGGCGCGCACTTCCGGCTGCCGCCCGAGGGCTGCGCGGCGGCGCCGCTGCGGCTCTACAGCGAGCCGGTGACCGAGCGGCTGCCGATCTACCTCGCCGCGGTCGCGCCCGGCGGCCTGGAGCTGGCCGGGGAGATCACCGACGGCTGGCTGGGCGCGTTCTCCCCGCCGGACGAGCTGCCCAAGGTCACCGAGTCGCTGCGCGCGGGCCGGCTGCGCGCCGGGCTGCCGATGGCCGGGTTCGAGGTGCTGTGCGGGGTCCCGATGGCGCTGGGCACCGAGGTGGACGTGGCGGCCGTGCCGATCCGCGGGTACCTGTCGCACTTCCTCGGCATGGGCGGGCGCAGCCGCAACATCTACCTGTCGCTGTTCGAGCGGATGGGCTACGGGCGGGAGACCGGCATCGTGCACGAGCGGATGTCCTCGGGCGACCCGCACGGCGCCGCGGCGGCGGTGCCGGCCGGCCTGGTGGACCGCATCTCGCTGCTCGGCTCCGCCGACCGGATCGCGGCCAGGATGCGGGCGTACGCCGAGCACGGCCTGACGACGCTGGTGATCTCGCCGTTCGGCGCGACGACGGCGGAGCGGATCGAGATCGTGCGGCTCGCGGCGACGGCGCTCCGCCGCGCCGGCCTGGCGGCCTGATCGCCATGAGCGACAGCGGAACGGGCCGGCGGCGGGGCGGGCTCCGCGGCCTGCGCGGCCTGCGCGGCAACCCGTGGGCGGTCATGACGACCACCTGCCTCGGCTACTTCATCACGATCCTGAACTCCACGTCGGTCAGCATCGCCGTGCCCCAGATCCAGGCCGGGCTGGGCGCGAGCCTCAGCGAGGTGCTGTGGGTGGTCGGCGGCTACGTGCTGGCGCTGGCGGCGCTGACCGTCACCGCCGGCCGGCTGGGCGACGTGGCGGGGCCGCGCAACGTGTTCCTGGCCGGGATGGCGGTGTTCACCGTCGCCTCGGCGCTGTGCGGGTTCGCCCAGTCGCCGTGGCAGCTCATCGGCGCCCGGCTGCTCCAGGGCGTCGGCGCCGCGCTGATCATCCCGCAGACGCTGACGATGATGACGCTCGTCATCCCGCAGGAGCGGCGGGGGCGGGCCAGCGCGGTGTGGGGGGTGACCGCCGGGCTGGCCGGGGTGGCCGGCCCGACGCTCGGCGGCCTGCTGGTCTCGACGGCCGGATGGCGCTCGGTGTTCGCGGTCAACCTGCCGGTCGGCGTGCTGATCATCGTCCTCACCCTGCTGCTGGTGCCGCCCGCGCAGTCGCAGCGGGCGGCCCGGCGGCTGAACGCGGCGGGCGCGGCCCTGGCCGGCGCCGGGCTCGGCGGGATCACGTTCGGCCTGCTGGAGGGCAAGGAGTACGGGTGGGGCACGGTCGTGTCGTTCGTGACCGTGCCGATGATCATCGGGGCGGGGGTCGTGCTGCTGGGCGCGTTCGTGCTGCACCAGCACCGGGCGCGCGAGCCGCTGGTGCCGACGCGACTGTTCGCCGACCGCACGTTCACGGTGATGACCGTCTCGATGGCCATCGTGTCGATGTGCGTGATCACGCTCTCGCTGGCCATGACGCTGTACCTGCAGTCGGTGCTCAGCATGTCGGCCGCGCACGCGGGGCTCACGCTGGCGCCGTGGGCGCTGGGCATGACGGTCGGGTTCCCGGTCACGGGCCGCATGGTCGACCGGTTCGGCGCCGAGCGGGTGCTGCTCGGCGGCATGATCGTGTACGCCACCGCCCTGGCCACCGTCGGGCTGCTGTGCCGGCCGGGCGTGAGCGGCGTCCTGCTCGTGGTGCCGCTCGCGGTGGCCGGGCTGTCGCAGTCGGCGGCCTTCGGCCCGATCACCGCGCTGGCGATGCGGGACGTCGGCCCCGACCTGGCGGGGGCGGCGTCCGGGGTGTTCAACACGATCCGCCAGACCGGCACGCTCATCGGGGTCTCCGTGCTGGGCACGGTGCTGCAGGCCCGGCTCGACGCCGCGACGGCGGCCGGGGCCGGGTTCGGGGCGACGTTCAGCGACGCGGTCCGGCTGACGCTGATCGGGTGCGCCGCGAGCGTGCTGCTCGCGGCGCTGGGCGGTTACCTCAACGGCCGCCGGGCGCGGGCGGTCAGCCCCGAACCCGTGCCACGGCCAGATGCAAGTCGGTCCCCGTCGGCGTGATGCCCTCGAAGTCCAGCCCGGCCCGCTCGAAGAGCGCCGCGTAGTCCTGCTCCGTGCGCTCCTTGCCGCCCATGACCAGCAGCATGTGCAGGTCCATGGACGGCACGAACTTGCTCTCCGGCGGATCCTGCAGCAGCGGGTCGGCGATGACGATCCGGGCCCCCGGCTTGGCCGAGGCGGCGACGTTGCGCAGGATCTGCTCGGAGTCGTCGTCCTCGTACATGTGCAGGGTCAGCTTGAAGACGTACACGTCGGCGTCGAACGGCACCTCGCGGAAGTAGTCGCCGGTCACCAGGGCGCAGCGCTCGGACAGCGGGCCGGACAGCAGCTCGTCGTCGACCACGGCCAGGGTGGGCTCGATGTCGAACCAGACGCCCGACAGGTGCGGGTTGTGCTCAAGGATGGCCCGCAGCAGCGTGCCCTCGCCGCCGCCCATGTCGGCGACCGTGCGGGCACCCTCCAGCGGCAGCGCCCGCACGAGCTGCGGGTTCATCTGGTCGGACCAGGACGTCATCCCGCGGAACATCCGCGCCTGCGCGTCGGGGTGGTCCTTGAGGTAGGTGAAGAAGTCGGTGCCGAAGACGTCGGGGAACAGGCACTTGCCGGCGCGGACGGCGTCGGCGAGCTTGCCCCACATCACCCAGCCCCAGTCGGCCGGGGTGAGCAGGGTGTGGATCAGGCCGCCCGGAGCGTCCCTGCGCATGCTCCGTGACATCTCCGTGTGCTGGTAGGCGTCCGGGGTGACCTGCTCGAAGATGCCGTACGCGGCGAGCGCGCGCAGCAGGCGGGCCAGGGCCTTCGGTTCCGCGTCGACCTTCGCGGCGATCTCGCGGACCGGGGTGGGCCCGTCGCCGACCGCGTCGGCCAGGCCCAGCTCCGCCGCCGCCCGCACGATCGCGGCGTCGTGCACCGAATTCGACAGGCGGCGAACCCTGGCCGCGGGAGAAGGTTCCGTTTTGCTGCTCATTTCCGCTTCCTCTCACCACGCGGTGGACGATGTGCCGCCTCATGCTGTGCTCGGCCGCTCGAACAGCGAGCGAGAGCAGGACGAGAGTCCAGCGCCGCTTGCGGGCGCCTTGAGCCGTGCCGCCCATCGTCGTCGGTGACGACATCCCGCCGTGCGTGACGGCATCTCGGAGAGCAGGAGATCATCGATGACGCTCAAGTTCCCGTTCGACTGGCCGCCCGGGGCCCAGCCGCCGGAGGAACTCGCCAAGCTCCGGGACGAGCCGGTGGTGCGGGCGGTCATGCCGAGCGGCGACCCGGTCTATCTGGTGACGCGCTACGCGGACGTCCGGGCGGTCCTGTCGGACCGGCGCGTGAGCCGCAACCGGGAGCGCCCCGGCGCGCCGCGCATGACCGCGGCGCCCAGGACCAAGATGTTCCAGAACCCGAAGATCGACCGGGACCCGCCCGAGCACACCCGCATGCGCCGGCTCATGACCAAGGCGTTCACCCCGTCGCGGATCGAGCGGCTGGGCCCGTACGTCGAGGAGGTGGTGGCGGAGCTGCTCGACCGCTGGCGCAGGCCGCCGGTGGACCTGGTCTCCGAATTCGCCCTGCCGCTGACGCTGCGGGTCATCTGCCGCCTGCTCGGCGTGCCGGTGGCCGACCAGGAGCGCTTCCGCACCGGCCTGGGCGAGGCGTGGCAGTACATCGGCGAGCTGATCGAGGCCAAGCGGGCGAACCCGGGCGACGACCTGATCAGCGAGCTGATCGAGGTGCACGACGACCAGGACGGCCGGCTGAGCACGCACGAGCTGCACGTGTGGAGCACGGTGCTGCTGATGGCCGGGCACGAGACGACCGCCGCCCAGATCGGCAGCGGCGCGGTGCTCCTCATGCGGCATCCCGACCAGCTCGCCCTGCTGCGCGAGCGGCCGGAGCGGATCCCGGACGCGGTGGAGGAGCTGCTGCGCTTCCAGGTGGCCGGCCACTCGCTGTCGATGCTGCGCTATGTCACCGAGGACATCGACGTCGGCGGCGTCACCATCCCGGCCGGCTCCGGCGTGGTGCCGGTGCTGGAGTCGGCCAACTTCGACGAGTCGGTCTTCCCTGACCCGCTGCGCTTCGACGTCACCAGGGACGCCAGGGACCAGATCGCGTTCAGCGCCGGACCGCACTACTGCCTGGGCGCGGCGCTGGCCAGGCTCGAGCTGCGGATCGCGTTCGCCGCGCTGATCGGCCGCTTCCCCGGCCTGCGGCTCGCGGTCGACGCCGGCGAGCTCAGGCACCACGACAACCCGCTCGAACTCGGCTTCGTCGAGGTTCCCGTCACCTGGTGAGCACTGGAGGAATGATGCGAGACGGCTACTACCTTTCGAGCTACCTGACCATCCCGGGGCTGCACCGGCTGGCGATGGTGTCCTACCGGCACGACAACAACATCTCCCTGTGGCGCAAGGACGGATCGCAGGTCCAGCTCCTCGGGCACTGGGAGTTCGAGCGGATGACCGGCCTGAAGCACCACCGCACGCCGTTCCTGAGCATGGAGGACCTGCGTGACTTCGTGAACGGCCTGATCGGCGCCTTCGGCGTGTCGCTCGACGACATGACGGAGGTGTGGGGCACCCCCGGGCTGGCCACGACGAACGACTACCACTTCGTCGAGGAGTACCCCGAGCTGTCCTTCCACAGCATCGCGCACCTCTACAGCGCGATGCTGCTGGACAGCGAGATCTTCTTCGACGGCGACATCCTCGCGCTCGCCGTGGACGGCGGCCCCGACCGGCTGCTCGACCAGCAGTACAAGCGGTTCTGGTTCACCGGCGCGGTCAGCCGCCGCGGCGTCGTGGAGACCTTCCCCGTCGCCTCGCCCGGCCTGCTCTACAGCACCGCCAAGGACCGGTTCAAGATGCGCGAGGGCACGCTGATGGCACTCGCGACGGCGACCACGGCCGCCGGGCGCTGCGACCGCCAGGCCATCCTCGACACGTACGACTTCACCGGCCTGGCCGCGCTGGAGGGCGCGCCGAAGGCGTTCGAGGAGATCGTGGCGCAGGTCAAGGAGAGCGCGGACGTCGATCCCGCGTTCACCGAGGAGGAGAGCTTCGTCAGCGCCGCCATGAAGGAGATCCAGGCGATCTCCGTGATGGCCATGGAGCGCAACATCGAGACCGCGCTGGAGCGCTTCGACCTCGACCCGGCGACCACGCACCTGGCGCTGGCCGGCGGCTACGCCCTCAACTGCCCCACCAACAGCCACCTCATGGCCAAGTACGGCTTCCGCGGCTTCCTCGCCCCGCCGTGCGTGGACGACGGCGGCCAGTCCGTCGGCATCGGCCTGGCCGCCTTCCACAAGAAGACCGGCGGCGAGCGGTTCACTTTCCGCTTCCCCGGCGCCTACCTCGGCCGCCAGGACGACGACCTCGACGGGGCGCTGGCCGAGTTCGGCGACTACGTGGCCGACGTCTCCGACCTGGACGAGGACCAGGCGGTGCGGGACATCCTGGCCGAGCCCATCGCCTGGTTCCACGGCCGCTCCGAGATCGGGCCGCGGGCGCTGGGCAACCGCAGCCTCATCGGCGACCCGACGTCACGGGCCGCCAAGGACGCGCTCAACCAGTTCAAGCTGCGCGAGTGGTGGCGGCCGGTCGCGCCCGTGGTGCTGGAGGAGCACCTGGGCGACTGGTTCGAGGACAGCCGGCCGTCGCCGTACATGCTGGAGACCTTCACCATCCGCGAGGAGCGCCGCGACCAGATCCAGGCGGTCGCGCACCTCGACTACTCCGCGCGCGTGCAGTCGCTCAACGCCGGGCAGAACCCGGCGCTGCACCGGCTGCTGACCGCCTTCCACCGGCACACCGGCGTGCCGATGCTGTGCAACACCTCGCTGAACGACAAGGGCGAGCCGATCATCGACACCATCCGGGAGGCCATGAACTTCTGCCTGCGCAGGAGGATCAGCGTCGGCTACTTCAACGGGCGGCGGGTGGCCTTCCACAACTTCGACGCCTACTCCGCCCAGGGGCCTTACCCGCGCACGCGGGAGCTGTTCGTCGAGATCCCGGAGAGCCGGGCCAGGGCCGTGCACGCCGAGCTGAACCCGTACGGGCTGCCGGAGCTGTACCTGCACGTGCTGTTCCTGGACCTGGCGCTGAGCGGGAAGTTCGACCTGCGCACGGAGGAGGGGGCGGCGGAGGCGTACGAGGCGGTGGACAGCCGGCTGCGCGCCGACCCGTCGCTGCGGCAGGCCGCCGAGCGCAGCATGCGCCGGGCGGAGCACCGCTTCACCACGTTCGGGCCGGACGCGCTGCTCAACCTGGAGCTGGGCGCGGTCCGCCAGATCACCGCCCCTGACAGGAATCAGTAACGGGCAGGAATCAGTGACGGGCCAGGGACGGTTGTAGCCCGGCCAGCGCGCCGGCCACCTCGGCCGGCGTCGCCTGGCCGCGCATCCCCTCCGCCAGCTCGCCGGCGGCGCGGCGCGGCTCGGGGTCGTCCAGCAGCCTGGACACCTCCTCCCGCACCGTCGCCGGCGCCAGGTCGGCCAGGCTGAGCACCGTCGCGGCCCCGGTGGCCGCGGCCCGCCCGGTGTGGCCGGCGTGGTCGGGCAGCTGCGGCACCAGCAGCATGGGCACCCCGGCCGCCAGCGCGGTGAGGATGCCGCCCGCGCCGCCGTGCCCGACGAAGGCGTCGCAGTCGCGCAGCACGTCCTTGATCGGGACGTCCACCACGACGCGCACGTCGTCCGGCAGGTCCTTGCGCGCGGCCAGCAGGTCCCGCTGGGCGGCCGAGACCGCCAGCACCACCTCCACGCCCGTGCCGGCCAGGGCGGCGGCGAGCCGGTCGGCGATGAAACGCTCCGGGTCCACCTTGGCGATGGTGTGCCCCCAGCTCACGCACACGCGCGGGCGCCGGCGCCGCTCGGGCGGCCGCCACGGCTGGTTCTCCGGGCCGTTGTAGGGCAGGTAACGCACCGGCAGCACCCGGTGCTCCCCAGGCAGCTGCATCGTCGCCGGCACCGGGTCCACGGTCACCGTCCCGTACGGGTCCACCGGCCCGGCGCCGAGCCGGTCCGCCAGCGGCGCCATCGCGTCCGGCAGCACGGCGCGCGCCCGCTGCAGCAGGTCGACACCGTAGAGCTGGCGCACCGCCGGCACCCCCGTGACCGCGGCGGCTATCGGGCCGGCCAGCGTCACCTGGTCGTACACCACGAGGTCGGCCCGCCACTCCCCGATCAGCCGGACGAGGTCGGCGGCCATCGACTCGGCGTGCGCCATCAGCATCCGCAGCACCCGCGGCCCCTTCCCCTCCCGCCGGGGCGCGGGCCCGTCGGCGCCGGGCAGCGGCAGCAGGTACTCGTGGACCATCCCGGCCGTGTCGACGTCCGTGCCCACCACCGCCGCCGGCAGGTCGGCGCGCAGGACGTCGCGGGTCAGGCCGGGCTCACTGGCGAAGATCACCTCGTGGCCGGCGGCCCGGCAGGCCCGTGCCAGCGGGACCAGCGCGTACAGATGCGAGGGCCAGGCCCAGGTCGTGAACACCACCCGCATGGGGCATCTCCTCCTCGGCAGTCAGCGGGGCGCCCGGGACCGTCCGCCGCCGGCGCGCCCTCCTGCGCCGACCATGGCACCGCACCCTGGAGCCTCGCTGGAGCGCGGCACCGCCGAACGTCGAGCGGGCCCGGTCATCGTGGCGGGGTGAGCGAACCACGTACCGCCCTGATCACCGGGGCCAACCGAGGGCTGGGGCACGCGACCGCCGCCGAGCTGCACCGGCGGGGGCTGCGGGTCGTCGTGACCGCACGGGACGCCGGCGAGGCCGCCGAGGCGGCCGCGCGCATCGGCCCGGACGTGCTCTCCCATCCGCTCGACGTCACCGACCAGGCCGGCGTCGAGCGGGCGGCGAAGGAGCTCGGGCCCGTGGACGTGCTCGTCTGCAACGCGGGCGTGCTGCTCGACACGGGCGACGACCCGCTGTCGGTGCCGCTGGAGCGGGTGGCGCGGACGCTGGAGGTCAACCTGCTGGGCGGCTGGCGGGTGGCCCAGGCGTTCGTGCCGGGGATGGTGGCCAGGGGCTGGGGGCGGGTGGTCTTCGTCTCCAGCGGCACCGGGTCGTTCAGCGTGGGGCTGTGGACGGGGGCGCCGGCGTACTCGGTGTCCAAGACCGCCGTCAACGGGCTGACCACCATGCTCGCCACCTGCACCAAGGGCACGGGCGTGCTGGTCAACGCGGTCAACCCCGGGCAGACGAGGACCAGGATGGTGCCCACGGCCGAGCGCACGCCCGAGGAGGCGGCCACGGACATCGCGGACGCGGCCACCCTGCCCGACGACGGGCCGACGGGCGTGTTCCTGCGCGGCGACCGGCAGATCGGCTGGTGACCGCGCTGGAACCGGCTCCGGCGCTGGAGCTGGCTTCGAGCACCCTTCCACTGCCCGCAACGACCATCGCAGCAGTTTTCCGATCACCTTCGCAGGAGGCCAGAACGTGCACCGGACACTGATCGTCGCCAAGCTGAGGAGCGCCGACAACACCGGGCCGATCGCCGACACGTTCGGCGAGTCCGACGCGACCGAGCTGCCCCACATGGTGGGGGTGAGCCGGCGGACCCTGTTCCACTTCCACGACCTGTACTTCCACCTCGTGGAGGCGGACCAGGACATCTCCCCCAACCTCTACAAGGCGCGCAGCCACCCGCTCTATGAGGACATCAACGCGCGGCTGGCGAAGCTGGTCGCGCCGTACGACCCGAACTGGAAGGAGCCGAAGGACGCGATGGCGACCCCGTTCTACGTATGGACCTCGGAGGAGGGCAGGATCCAGTGACCGCAGCAGAGACGAGCCCCGCCAAGACCGTGAAGCCCGCCGTGGTGAAGGCCGCGGAGGTGGCGCCGAACCGCCGCCGCGGCGGCGACATCCGGGTCACGCTCAGCCCGAAGACGACCGCGTGCACCTCCGGGTTCGGGGGCGTGCTGTACCTCGGGGCCGGCGAGCACGTGGCCGAGCACTACCACCCGTACTCGGAGGAGTTCCTGCACGTGATCGCCGGCGAGCTGGAGATGAAGCTGGACGGCGAGCCGGTCCGGATCGGGCCGGGCGACTCGCTGCTGGTGCCGATCAACGTGCGCCACCGCCTGGTGAACGTCGGGGACGTCGAGGCGCACGTGGTCTTCCACCTGTCGCCGCTGGCGCCCCGCCCCGACCTCGGGCACGTGGACACCGAGGAGCTGCCGGCACCCCACGAGCCCGGCCCGCAGGTCGGAGGGCCGCGTTGAGCAGACAGGCGGTGATCACCGGGATCGGCGTCGTCGCGCCCGGCGGCATCGGGCGCGAGGCGTTCTGGAGCCTGCTGACCGCCGGACGCACCGCCACCCGGCGGATCACGCTGTTCGACCCGAGCGCGTTCCGCTCGCAGATCGCGGCCGAGGTGGACTTCGACCCGAAGGCGGCGGGGCTGTCGGCGCAGCAGATCAGGCGCATGGACCGGGCGGCGCAGTTCGCCACGGTGTGCACCAGGGAGGCGGTCGCCGACAGCGGCCTCGACCTGTCGGGCGTCGAGCCCGACCGGGTCGGCGTCTCGATCGGCAGCGCGGTGGGCTGCACGATGGGCCTGGAGGAGGAGTACACGGTCCTGGCCGACGAGGGCCGCCGCTGGCTGGTGGACCACACCTACGGGGTGCCGCACCTGTACGGCTACATGGTGCCCAGCACGCTGGCCGTCGAGGTGGCCTGGGAGGCGGGCGCGGAGGGCCCGTCGGCGCTGATCTCGACGGGCTGCACGTCGGGCCTGGACGCGGTGGGGCACGGCGCGGTGCTGATCGAGGAGGGCTCGGCCGACGTGGTGATCGCGGGCGCGACGGACGCGCCGCTGTCGCCCATCACGTCGGCGTGCTTCGACGCGATCCGGGCGACGTCGCCGAACAACGACGACCCGGAGCACGCCTCGCGGCCCTTCGACGCCAAGCGGGACGGGTTCGTGCTCGGCGAGGGCTCGGCCGTGATGGTGCTGGAGGAGGCCGAGGCGGCGCGGCGGCGGGGGGCGCGGGTGTACGCCCGCGTCGCCGGCTTCGCCAGCCGCAGCAACGCCTTCCACATGACCGGTCTCAAGCCGGACGGGCGGGAGATGGCCGAGGCCATCCGGGTGGCGCTGGACCAGGCGAGGCTGGACCCGTCGGACATCGACTACATCAACGCCCACGGGTCGGGCACGCGGCAGAACGACCGGCACGAGACGGCGGCGTTCAAGCGCAGCCTGGGGCAGCGCGCCTACGAGATCCCGGCCAGCTCCATCAAGTCGATGGTGGGCCACTCGCTGGGCGCGATCGGCTCGCTGGAGGTGGCGGCGTGCGCGCTGGCGCTGGAAAGGCAGGTCGTGCCGCCGACGGCGAATCTGCATCATCGTGACCCTGAGTGCGATCTGGACTATGTGCCGCTCACGGCCAGGGAGCACGAGATGGACGCGGTGCTGAGCGTCGGCAGCGGTTTCGGCGGCTTTCAAAGCGCAATGGTGCTCGCTCGCCCCGCTTAGTGGCCCATTCCCTGAGTCGGCACTCAGGATTGGCCATTCCGCTCTAATAAAGTTATCGGAGAATGTCAAGATCACCGAGGGGGAGATCCCTGAAACCAGGGTCTCCCCCTGACCCGTCTCAGGACCCCTTCCGGCTCCGGGATCTTCATTTCCCCAGGCCAGCCGGGGCATTGATCAGTAAGGCTTACTTTCTGATGGAAGATTTGACCCCTAGTCAAGCCCCAGTCAATTAAGGGATTGATTCAGGGTTTTCCCCGAGGCGCATTACTCGGGGTGAGTCATACTGTTAGTCAAGCATCCGTCATAATCCGTGGGCTCAGTGATCTTCGAGTCATTTTCAAGATCCAACCACCCGCGTCTGCTAAGTTCATCTAGGAAAGAGATCGTCCAACGTGGCCGCAGGACGACGGGGGCAACTCTCGTCCTCGCGGGTTCCCACGTTCTCGGGCAGGCAGACGCGTGGCGTGCGTCATCAGTGACGCAGAGCCAATGGATGCAGGGGACGGTGCGTGTGGTGGAAATCAATCTGCTCGGTCCGATGGAAGTGCTCCGGCACGGCGTCGTACTGACGCCGTCGGCTCCCAAACTGCGCACCGTGCTCAGTTTGCTGGCCGTCCAGTCGAGCATTGTCGTCCGAACCGACAAAATCATCGAGGAGCTTTGGGAGGACAACCCCCCGGCGAGCGTCACCACCACTCTGCAGACCTACATCTACCAATTAAGGAAACTGCTGCGCCTGGGCACCCCGCCCCACATGGCGGGCGCCGGCGACACCCCCGCGGACGCCGCCCTGCGCACCTCTCCTTACGGGTACGCGCTCATCCTCGACTCCGACATGCTCGACACCATGCGGTTCGAGCGGCTGTCAGACCAGGGCAGGCGGGAGCTGGAGGCCGGCGACATGAACGCCGCCGCCGAGACCCTCTCCCACGCCCTGCGCCTGTGGCGGGGGCCCGCGCTGGTCGACGTCGGCCACGGCCCCGTGCTGCGCGCCGAGGGCCTGCGGCTGGAGGAGATGTACAAGAACGCCCTCGAACGCCGCATCGAGGCGGACCTGCACCTGGGCCGACATCATGAGCTGCTCGGCGAGCTCACCCGTCTGGCCGCCGAGCAGCCCACTCACGAAGGGTTCCAGGCCAAGCTGATGCTGGCGCTGCACCGCGCCGGCCGCCGCTCGGAGGCGCTCAAGGTCTACCAGCGCACCCGCAGCGCCCTGGCCAGGGAGCTCGGTCTCGACCCGTCCAACGATCTGGAACAACTGCACCGCGCCGTGCTGGCCGCCGACGAGAGCCTCGCCCTGCCGCGCCAGCGCACCCCCGTGCGGATCAGCCGCACCCGCCCGCCGCGCCAGCTCCCCCCGGAGGGCACCGCGCTCGTGGGCCGGCAACCGCAGGTCGCCGCGCTGCTCTCGGCCCTGTCGGCGCGCCAGCACCACGCGCCGCCGGTCGTCGTCATCACCGGCCCGCCCGGGTCGGGCAAGTCCGCCCTGTGCAAGCAGGTCGGGCACCGCGCCAACGGCCCGTACACCGACGCCCAGCTCTACGCGCGCCTGGTGGACGCCCAGGGCCGCCCGGCCGACCCGCGCGACGTGCTCGCCGAGTTCCTGCGCGCCCTCGACGTTCCCGAGGACCGCATCCCGGCGACGCGCAGCGAGCGCTGCCGCCTCTTCCGCACCTGGACCGCCGACCGGCGGGTGCTGGTCACGCTCGACGACGTCGTGCGCACCGACCAGCTCCTGCCGCTGGTGCCGGCCAGCCCCGACTGCGCGGTCCTGGTCACCGCCCGCAGGCAGCTCTACGCACCCGAGATCACGGCCACCGTCGAGGTGGGCCCGCTGACCGCCGAAGAGGGGCTGCGGCTGCTCACCAACGTGCTGGGCAAGCACCGCATCTCCCAGGACGAGGCGGCCGCCCGCGAGCTGGTCCGCCTGTGCGACGGCCTGCCGGCCGCCCTCCAGGCCGCCGCGGCGCGGCTGCAGCTGCGGCCGCACTGGCCGATCAGCAAGCTGGTCAAGGGGCTGCGCGGGGAGACGGCGGGCCCCGGCAACGGCGGCAACCAGGACCTCGTGCTCTACTCCAGGGTGGAGCGCAGTTACCGGCTCACGTCGCCGGCCGTGCAGTCCGCCTTCCGCGTGCTCACCCGCTTCGAGGTCGACGCGTTCACCCCGCGACGGGCCGCGCGGCTGCTGCGCATCTCCGAGGTGCAGACCGAGGCGCTGCTCGACGAGCTCGTGGAGTTCCAGCTCATGACGGCCGAGCCGGGCGACGGGGACGACCTGCTGCAGTACCGCTTCCTGCCCAGCGTGCGGGCGGCCGGGCGGCGGCTGCCCGCCGACGAGCGCGACGCGCTGCTGAGCCCGGTCTACCAGACCGTGCCCGCGACCGTACCGGCGACGTGCGCCGCGATCGGCGACGCTTGCGTCAGCGAGCTGGGCGCGCAGCCCGAGCGGGCGCCGGTCTCCTCCTGAAGGAAGCAGTAAGAAGGGGTGCCGCCACCGGCGGCACCCCTTCACTGTGCCGTCACTTCGCCAGCAGGGACGTGGTGTGCGTGCCCTCGCGGAAGGCCGGCTCGGCCAGCACCGAGCGCAGCAGTTCCTTCGTCGTACGGATGCCGCGCCCGTCGATGCGGAACTCCGCCAGCGCCCGCTCCATCCTGGCGATGGCCTGCTCGCGGTCCGGCGCCCAGGCGATCACCTTGGCCAGCAGCGAGTCGTAGTCGGGCGGCACCCGGTAGCCCGCGTAGGCGTGGGTGTCCACGCGCAGGAACGGGCCGCCGGGCGGCACGAACTCGGTCAGCTCGCCCGCGCACGGCGCGAAGTCGCGCTGCGGGTCCTCGGCGTTGATCCGGCACTCCACGGCCACGCCGCGCGGGCGCACGTCCTCCTGGCGGAAGGACAGCGGCCGGCCCGCGGCGACGCACAGCTGCTCGCGCACGAGGTCGATCCCGGTCACGGCCTCCGTGACCGGGTGCTCCACCTGGATGCGCGAGTTCACCTCGATGAAGGCGAACTCCTCGCCGCTCACCAGGAACTCGAACGTGCCGGCGCCGGTGAAGCCGGCCGCCTTGGCGCCGGCGACCGCCGCCTCGGCGAGCCGGTCGGCCAGCCCCGGCGACACGCCGGGCGCGGGCGTCTCCTCGATCAGCTTCTGGTGGCGCCGCTGCACGGAGCAGTCCCGGTTGCCCAGGGCCACCACCGTGCCGTGCTCGTCGGCGAGCACCTGCACCTCGACGTGCTTGGCCCGCTCCATGAACCGCTCCAGGTACACCCGGCCGTCGCCGAACACCGCCCGCGCGGCGGCGCTCGTGGCGCGGAAGGTGGCCGCCAGGTCCTCCATGCGGCGCACCACCGACATGCCGCGCCCGCCGCCGCCCGCCGCCGCCTTGATGATCAGCGGGAAGCCGATCCGGTGCCCGGCGGCCAGCACGTCGGCGGCGTTGCCCACCGGCTCGGGCGTGCCCTCCAGCACCGGCAGGCCGGCGTCGGCCATGATGCTCCTGGCCAGCGCCTTGTCGCCGAGCCTGGCCATGACCTCCGGCCGGGCGCCGACGAAGACCAGGCCGTTGGCCGCGCAGATCTCCGCGAAGTCGGGGTCCTCCGACAGGAACCCGTACCCCGGGTGCACGGCCTGCGCCCCGGTGCGCAGCGCCGCCTCGATGATCGCCGGCGGGTAGAGGTAGGAGCGCTTGGCCGGGCCGGGGCCGATGCGCGTCGCGACGTCCGCGGCGCGCACGGCGGCGGAGTCGCCGTCCACCGCGGAGTGGACGACGACGGTCCTGATGCCCATCTCCCGGCAGGTGCGCACGATCCGCAGCGCGATCTCGCCCCGGTTGGCGACCAGCACGGTGTCGAACGGCCGGTCCGGGTTGCCGCTCATGCGCCTGCGTCCGGCTCGATGCCCGGCTCTGTGCCCGGCTCGATCACGATCAGCGGCTGGTCGTACTCGACGCCCTCCGCGTCGCCGACCAGGATCCGCGCCACCCGGCCGCCGACGTCGGCGAGCACCGGGTTCATCAGCTTCATCGCCTCGACGATGGCCACCTGCTGGTTCGCCTCGACGAGGTCGCCGACCTCCACGAACGGTTTCGCGCCCGGCTCCGGCTGCCGGTAGAAGGTGCCGACCAGCTCGGCGCGCACCACGTGACCGGGCGGCTCCTCGTCGGGCTGCTCGGCGGGCGGCTCGGGAGCCGGCTCCCCTGCCACCACGGGCGACCACTCGACCTCGATGCTCGCGCCGCCCAGCCGCACGCACGCCCTGCTCGGCGAGCGCGGCGAGGCGTGCACCGCCTCGGCCAGCCCCTGGCAGAGGATCGCCACCGCGTCCCGCACGCCCAGCTCGGCCAGCGCTCCGTCCCACGGGCCCGGCTGCGGCGCGCCGTCCCAGGCGGCCGGTCGCCGGGCGTCGTCCCACGTGCCCGCTTGCCGGGCACCGTCCAACGTGGCGCCCGCTTGCCGGGCACCGTCCAACGTGGCGCCCGGCTGGCGGGCACCGTCCCACGCGCTCGGTTGCCGCGCGTCCGTCATACCGCCACCCTTTCCCTGTACGTGCCGAACCAGCGAAGCCGCCGCCGCCGGGCCTCCCGCAGCGCGGCACCGTCCTGCTCGCGCAGCTCCCGCAGCGCGCACACCACCGCGTCGCGCACCAGCTCGCTGGCCACCGCCGGGTCGCGGTGCGCGCCGCCCGCCGGCTCCGGCACGACGCCGTCCACGATGCCGTTCGACAGCAGCGTGCCGGCGTCGACGCCGAGCGCGGCGGCCGCGGCGGGCGCGGCCTCGCCGCTGCGCCACAGGATCGCCGCGCAGCCCTCGGGGCTGATCACGGAGAAGATCGCGTTCTCGCACAGCAGCAGCCGGTCGGCCACCGCCAGCGCCAGCGCGCCGCCGCTGCCGCCCTCGCCCGTGATCACGCTGACCACGGGCACGTCGAGCGAGCCCATCACGCGCAGGCACTCGGCGATCGCGTGCGCCTGGCCGTGCCGCTCCGCCTCCAGCCCCGGATGCGCGCCCGGCGTGTCCACGAGCGTGACCACCGGCACCCGCAGCTTCGCGGCCAGCCGCATGAGGCGGACCGCCTTGCGGTAACCGGCCGGCGACGGCATGCCGAAGTCGCGGCGGACCAGCTCCTGGGTGGTGTGGCCCTTCTGGTGGCCGATGAGCATCACCGGCAGGCCCTCCAGCTCGGCCAGCCCGCCCACCACGGCCGGGCAGTCCGCGCCGGCCCGGTCGCCGCGCAGCTCGACGAACTCCGAGCCCCAGGCGGCGACGTGGTCGAGGGCGGTCGGCCGGCCCAGGTCGCGGGCGAGGCCCACCACCTGCTCCACCGGCCGCCGCGACAGCAGCTCCGGCTCGCGGATCACCGGGTCCGTCACCTCCGGGCCCCACTCCGGGTCCGGCGGCGAGCCCAGCGCCAGCAGCGACTCCAGCACCTGCGGCAGCTCGCCGCGCGGCACGACCCCGTCGAGCAGGCCGTGGTCGAGCAGGAACTCCGCGGTCTGGAAACCCTCCGGCAGCTTCTGCCGGATCGTCTGCTCGATCACCCGCGGCCCCGCGAACCCCATCCTGGCGGCGGGCTCGGCGAGAATCACGTCCGAGAGCGTCGAGAACGACGCGGCCACCCCGCCGTAGGTCGGGTCGGTCACCAGGGTGATCGTCAGCAGGCCCGCCTCGTCGAGGGCCGCCATCGCGTTGCTCGTCCTGGCCATCTGCAGCAGGGAGAAGGCGCCCTCCTGCATGCGGGCGCCGCCCGACGCGGTGACGACCACCAGCGGCAGCCGGTGCTTGAGCGCCTCCTCCGCCGCGGTCACGATCGCCTCGCCCTCGGCGGCGCCCATGCTGCCGCCGAGGTAGCGGAAGTCCATGACCGCCAGCACCACGCCGCGGCCGCGCACGGTGCCGCGCACCACCCGCACCGCGCAGTCCATCCCGGTGCGGGACCGCGCCGCGTCCAGCCGGTCGGTGTACGGGACGAGGTCCTCGAACGCGAGCGGGTCGTGCACCGACGGGCCCGGCTCGACCGGCGTGCCCGAGCCCGCGTCGAGCAGCCGCTCCAGCCGCTGCTCCGCGGTGAGCTGCCCGTGCTTGCCACAGTCGGGGCACACCATCGACAGGCGGTCGAACCGCTTGCGGTAGACCAGCATCCCGCACCCCGAGCAGGACAGCCAGTCCGTCAGATCCATCGTCGTCTTCATGGTCCCCTTCGGAACGGATTTCACGGCCGATCTCCTGGCTAGTAGGACGCTGTTACCTGATAGACCGCGAACGGCCGACTCATCCGGCTGTCGCGGAACGGGCGCAGCGGCGCCGTCTGCCACTTGTGCTCCGGCCCCTGCTCCCACTCCTGGAAGTCCGCCAGGCTGCGCCACATGCTCACCACCACGAAGTCCTCGCCGTCCATGACCGAGCGCAGCAGCTCGTTCGACAGCAGGCCGGGCACGCCGGCCAGCCGGTTGCTCGCCTCGTGGTAGGCCTTCTCGATGGCAGTGACGTCGGTGGCGGTGTGGTAGAGCAGCACCCGCACGCCGGCGTCGGTCATCGAGCCGCCTCCCACGCCTGGTGCGTGGCGGCCTCCCCCGGCGCGGCGCCGGCCCCGGGCAGGTGGGCGACGATGTGCATCGTGCTCATCGAGCCGCCGGAGCGGTAGGGGTGCAGCTTCTGGCGGTGCTCCAGGTGCCGCTCGCTGGTCTCGAACTCGCGGAAGCGCGGCTCGTCGACCCAGTCGCTCATGATGAAGTAGATGCCCTCTTCCTCGCCGTCGCGGGCGAGCCACTGGCCGAGGTTGGCCGGGTGCGTGGTGACCGAGTCGCCCACCTCCAGCCACACGCGCTCGAACTCGCTCTCCATGCCCGGCTTGATCTGCAGGCGCAACATCACGCGGAACACGCTCATGAGATCCCCCCGTCCACGGCCACGACGGAGCCGGTCACGTACCGCGACAGGTCGCTGCCCAGCCACAGCACGGCGCCCGCGACCTCGTCGGGGGTGCCGAGCCGGCCCAGGCACGTCTTGCCGGAGTAGCGCTCCACCATCTGCTCGCGCTGCTCCTGCGGCATCGCGTCGAACGCCTCGGTGTAGATCATGCCGAGGGCCAGCACGTTGAACCGGATGCCCTGCGGCCCGAACTCCCTGGCCAGCGTGCGGAACAGCCCGTGCAGCGCGGCCTTGGTGGCGGTGTAGTGGGCGCGCGTCGGGATGCCGACCTCGATCGACTTCGAGCTGATGCCGATGACCGAGGAGCCCTCCCCCAGCAGCGGCAGCGCGTACTGCGTCACCAGGTGCACGGCCGTCAGGTTGGTGTCGACGATGCGCTGCCACTCCGCCAGGTCCAGCTTGGCGTACGGGATGTGGCTGATCGCGGCGGCGTTGTTCACCACCAGGTCCAGCCGGCCGTCGAAGCGGTCGCGGCACTGCTCCAGCAGGCCGGCGATCTGCTGCGGGTCGGTGAGGTCGGCGCGCAGGACGGCGTGCCGGCCGCCGAGCTGCTTGAGCTCGTGCTCCAGCGAGACGACGTGCTCGCCCTCCTGCCGGTAATTGGTGATCACGTCGACGCCCGCCTTCGCGAGCGCGAGGACGAGGCCGCGGCCCACGCCGCGGGTGCCGCCCGTGACGAGCGCCCGCCTGCCGCTCAAGCCGAGATCCATCGCGGTCCTTCCTTCCTGGAGATGCACTGGTTGAGGGTCACTTCTTGAGGACGAGTGCGGCGTTGAACCCGCCGTACCCGCGGGCCAGGACCAGCACGGTCCGCAGCTCGCCGTCCCTGGGCTGGCCGAGGACCAGGTCGATGTCGCAGCCGGGGGCGAGCCTGGCCGGGCCCGCCGTGGCCGGGATGACGTCGTCACGCAGCGCCAGCAGCGCCGTCGCGACGTCGAGGGCGGCGCCGCCGCCGTACAGGCGCCCGGTCAGCGTCTTCGGCGCGGTGACCGGGACGCCGCGGGGGCCGAACACCTGCGTGATGGCGCGCGCCTCGGCCAGGTCGTCGCCCGGGTTGCCGGAGGCGTCCGCGAAGACGGCGTCCACCTCCGACGGGATGATCTCCGCGTCGGCCAGGGCGCGCTCGATCGTGCGGCGCAGCGCGGGCGGCCGGTCCGAGCCCGGCGCCGGGTCGAAGCCCGCCGCGTACCCGGCGACCCTGCCGTAGACGGTGGCGCCGCGCTCCCGGGCGCTGGCGGCGTCCTCCACGATCAGCATGGCGCCGCCCTCCCCCGGCACGTAGCCGGTGGCCGCCGCGTCGAACGGCAGGTACGCCCGCTCGGGGTCGTCCACGCCGGACAGCTTGCCGCTGGACAGCTGCGCGACCAGCCCGTACGGGCACAGCGAGGCGTCGGTGCCGCCGGTCACCACGACCCGGGAGCCGCGCCTGACCAGCCGTCGCGCCTGCCCGACCGCGTCCAGGCCGCCGGCCTGCTCGCAGCAGATGACCCCGCACGGGCCGCGCATGCCGTGCCGGATCGACACCTGGCCGGTCGTCGCCGCGTAGAACCAGGCGATCGACTGGTAGGCGCCCACCCACGACGGGCCGTTGAGGTAGAGCCGCTCCATCTCGTGCTGGCCGAACTCGGTGCCGCCCGACGAGCTCGAGGTGACCACGGCCATCTCGTACTCGGGCAGCTCGGCGGGCACCACCCCGGCGTCCGCCAGCGCGGCCTCGGCCGCCGCCAGCCCCATGTGCGTCCAGTGGTCGGTCTCCCGGATCAGGCGGCTGGGCAGCTGCTCCCCCGCCACGAAACCGGGCACCTGCCCGGCCACCCGCACCGGGTAGCCGCTCGCGTCGAACCGGGTGATCGGGCCGATGCCCGACTTCCCGGCCAGCGTCGCCTCCCAGTGCGTCTCGGTCCCCATCCCGGTCGGCGCGACGACCCCGAGGCCCGTCACCACCGGCATGCCGGATCCGCTCATCGGCTGCCCTCCCTGACCGCCTGCGTGTCCACTTCGGCCTGTTCGGTTCGGGGGCCGGCCGTCAGCCCGTTGACCAGGGCGCGGCGGCCGAGCGCGAACGCCAGCCCGCAGGCCGTCGCCACGCCGCCGAGCCCGAGGTAGTACAGAGGCTCGGGAACCACCTCGGCGAGCCGGACCACGCCGCTGCCCAGCCCGCCGCCGAGCCCGGCGAACAGCCACATCAGGCCGAGCGTGCGCCCCATGAAGCCCGGCGGCAGCACCTCGGCCGCGGCCGAGATGATCACCGCGGCGACGATGACCTCGCCGCACGCGTGGGTGAGGTAGACGACGACCAGCCACAGCGGCGACACCTTCTCGCCCGACGCGGCGAACACCGTGGTCAGCGACATGATCAGGAAGCCGCCGCCGACCAGGACGAGGCCGATCGCCAGCTTCACCGGGACGTGGTACCGCCCGGCCAGCGCCGGCAGCCCCACGGCGATCAGCGGCGCGAGCAGCAGGATGAACAGCGGCGTCGCGGCCTGCAGCCAGCTCGCCGGGATCTCCATGCCGAACACGTGCCGGTCCACGTGGTCCCTGGCGAACAGGTTCAGCAGCGACGCCGCGTGCGCGATGATCATCCAGAAGAGCGTGGAGCCCAGGAAGACGAACAGGAACGCGCGCAGCCTGCGCCGGTGGTGGGCCTCCAGGCCCGGGTTGCGGTAGACCACGACGTAGCAGACGATCGGCACGATCACGCTGAACACGCCGACCAGCCCGATCGCCAGGCTCACGCTCAGCATCCCGGCCAGCCCCAGCCCCAGCACCACCGCGGCCAGCAGGCCGGCCGCCAGCCCTGTCCGCCGCACCGCCGACGTGCGCTCGCCGGCCGTCAGCGGGCGCACCGGCCGCTGCCCCACGTCGCCGAACTGCGCGGCGCTCACCTTGATCTGCACCGCCGTCGTCAGCATGACCAGCGCGGCCACCCCGAACGCCAGGCTCCAGCTCACCCGCTCGCCCAGGTAGCCCACCAGCAGCGGGGCGGCCAGCGCGGAGACCTGGGTGGCGACGTACATGAGCGAGATGCCGGCCTCACGGCCCCGGCTGCCGCCGAACATCAGGTTGATCATGGCCTGGTGGTTCGGCTTGTACACCGCGCCACCGACCGCCACCAGCGGCAGGCCCACCGCCGCGCCCCAGCCGGCCGGCACCGCCAGGCACAGGTACCCGGCCATGCCGGCCACGCAGCCGGCCAGCAGCGCCCGCCGGTTGCCGAGCACGCGGTCGCCGAGCCAGCCGCCCGCGATCGACAACATGAACATGAAACCGATCCAGGCGCCGAACAGCGTCGCGGCGTCGGTGACCGGCAGGCCGAGACCACCGCGGGAGGCGGGGGCGGCGGCGTACAGCACGAGGATGGCCTGCAGGCCGTAGAACCCGAAACGCTCGAGCGCGTCGCTGGTGAACAAGGTCAGGTACCAGCGAGGCATCGCGCGCAGGGTGATGGCTCTGTCAGCGGTGCTCATCGCGCCCCGCCGTCCGGGGGTGCGCCGGCGAGCGCCGGTACTCTCACGTCGTTCATGCAGGCCCTTCTTTCGGCTCGACCAAGCAACACCTCTTGCGTACGGGACCCGACTCGAATCTGCCTTGCGTTGCGGGCAGCGAGCCGATCGACGGCCGGTGCGTAAGGGGCCTGGGAGGAGCCGGAAGGGCTGCTCAGAGGTGGGCTGTCGTCAGGTGAGGACGACGCCTCCGGCGAGGCGGGCCACGAGAGCGGGCACGTCCCTCCGCTCGACCTCCAGCTCCACGCCGCGCTCGACGCCCAGCTCCGCCCCTCGCTCGGCGTCCGGCTTCATCCCGAGCGCGCGCAGGCGGGCGCGCGCCCGCTCCGGGTCCGGATGCCGCCCGGTCAGGGAGAGCAGCGGCACCTCGGGCAGGCCGCGCTCGGCGGGATGCACGGTGGCGCCCCAGTCGATGAGGAACGGCGTCAGCGGATCGCGCCCCGGCATGGTCAGCCGCCACTCCAGCAGCTCACCGTCCACCGTCCGGCGCGACATCGGCCGCGGCTCCCCCAGGTCGAGGCCGTGCCGCCGCGCCTCGGCCAGGGTGCCGTCCAGGTCGGCGGGCCGCACGCACCAGTTGACCAGCCGCGGCCCGTCCAGCTCGTCGACCGAGAACCAGCGCGGCCCATCCGGCTCCGGCTGCTCCGGATCCGGCCCGACGATCTCCAGATAGCGCCGGCCGCCGAGGCCGAGCAGGTAGTTACGGGTGCCGAGCCCCAGATGCCGGCCACCCTCGACGGGCCGCACACCGAGCGCTTGCTCCAGCGCGGCGACGGTGTCGAGGAGGGCGGGCGTGGCGTACACGAGATGATCGAGCATGGCTCAAGACCCTAGTGAGAGCGACCAGGCTCAGGGGGAGACGGGCCGGCCGGCCCAGTGCGGGGCCACGTACGGCTCGGCGTGGCCGGTGCCGTCGCCTGGGGGGGTCATGCGGGGTACGCGTGCGTCTCGGTGGCCTTGACCGACGCCCAGATGTGCTGGCCGGCGGTCAGGTCGAGGTCGGCCAGGGCGGCCGGGGTGATGTCGGCGAAGACGGCGACGGGGCCGTCGAGGTGGACGCGGACGTTGTCGCCGTGCCGTTCGATGCCCTCGATGCGGGCCTGCCACAGGTTGCGGGGGCTGCCGTCGGGGCGGGTGCGGTAGAGGGCGACGGCGGCGGGCGGGAAGGCGACGAACGCGGGCCCCGTGAGGTGCTCGGAGGTGTGCAGCAGCAGCTCGCCGACCTTGACCCCGGCCCCGTCGGCCGTGCCGCGGTGCAGGTTGAGGCCGACGAGGCGGGCGACGTAGTCGGTGCGGGGGCGGCGGGCGACCTCGGCCGGCGGGCCCTGCTGGACGACGGCGCCGTGCTCGATGACCACCAGCCGGTCGGCCAGCACCATGGCGTCGAGCGGGTCGTGGGTGACCAGGACGGTGGCGCCGTCGAAGTCGGCGAGGTGGCGGCGCAGCTGGGAGCGGATCCGCAGCCGGGTGTGGGCGTCGAGGGCGGCCAGCGGCTCGTCCAGCAGCAGCAGCTCGGGCCGTACGGCGAGCGCGCGGGCGAGCGCGACCCGCTGCGCCTGCCCGCCGGACAGCTGCCGGGGCCTGGCGGTGGCGCGCTCGGCCAGGCCGACGCGGTCCAGCAGCGCGGCGGCGGTGCGGCGGGCCTCGGCCTTGGGGACGCCCTGGCAGCGCGGGCCGAAGGCGACGTTCTCCAGCACGGTCAGGTGCGGGAAGAGCAGGTAGTCCTGGAACACCATGCCGATGGGGCGGCTCTCGGCGGGCAGCGGGTGCAGCGGCCTGCCGCGCAGCGTGATGTGCCCTCCCGACAGGGGGGTGAGACCGGCGAGGGCGCGCAGGGCGGTGGTCTTGCCCGCGCCGTTCGGGCCGAGCAGCGCCACCACCTCGCCCGCCCGCACGCCGAGGGTGAGGTCGAGGGTGAAGGCGGGCCTGGTGACCACCAGCCGCGCGTCCAGGCTCATGCCCTGATCCTCCTGGCGCGGCTCCTCCGCCGGACGGCGGTCGCCATCGCGCGGCCCCTCCGCCGGACGGCGGTCGCCATCGCGCGGCCCCTCCGGCGGAACGCCGGCCGTCATGGCGCGCTCACCCACCGGTCGCGCAGGCTGGCCAGGATGACCACCGACACGGCCAGCAGCACCAGGCTGAGCACGATGGCCGCCTCCGGCTCCGTCTCCAGCGCCAGGTAGACGGCCAGCGGCATCGTGCGGGTGGTGCCGGGGAAGTTGCCCGCGAACGTGATCGTCGCCCCGAACTCGCCGAGCGCCCGCGCCCAGCACAGCACCGCCCCCGCCACCACGCCGGGCATCACCATGGGCAGCGTCACCCGCCGGAACACCGTCCACCGCGAGGCCCCGAGGGTGGCGGCGGCCTCCTCGAAGCGCCGGTCGGCGCCGCGCAGCGCGCCTTCGACGCTGATGACGAGGAACGGCATCGCCACGAACGCCTCGGCGACGACGACTCCGGCCGTGGTGAACGGCAGCGTGATCCCGAACGCGCCCTCCAGCCACTGCCCGACGAGCCCCCGCCGCCCGAGCACGAGCAGCAGGGCGACGCCGCCGACCACGGGCGGCAGCACGAGCGGCACCGTGACCAGGGCCCGCACCAGCCGCCGCCCGGGGAACTCGGTGCGGGCCAGCAGCCAGGCCAGCGGCACGCCGAGCAGCAGGCACACGGCGGTGGCGACGGTGGCGGTGATCAGCGACAGCCGCAGCGCCTCCAGGACGTGCGGCTCGGCGAGCCGTTGCGGCAGCGTGGACCACGGCGCGCGGACGAGCAGCCCCGCGAGCGGCAGCGTCAGGAACACCAGCCCCGCCAGCGCGGGCACGACCAGCATCCACGGCAGCCGTCCCGCGACCGCGCGGCGCGCGGCCGGGCGCCCGGTGAGGCCACGGCGCCGGGGCTCGGCCGAGTCGAGGTGTTCGGGGGCGGGTGCGCTCATGCCGGGTCAGGCCGCCTCGAAGCCGGCCTTGGTGAGGACGTCCTCGCCCTGCTGCGACAGCACCAGGTCCACGAACTGCCGGGCGAGGTCACCGGCCGGAGCCCTGGTCAGGGCGGCGATCGGGTAGTCGTTGATCGCCTGGTCGGCCTCGGGGAACGCGATCCCCCGCACCTTCCCGCCGGCGGCGATCACGTCGGTCCTGTAGACGAGCGCGGCGTCCACCTCGCCGAGCTCGACCTTGGTGAGCGTGGCCTTGACGTCCTGCTCCAAGGTGACCGGGGTGACCTTCAGCCCGGCCGCGCCGAGCGCCTTGACCGCCGCCGCGCCGCACGGCACCTGCTCGGCGCACAGCGCCACCTTCACCTTGGGGTCGGTGAGGTCCTTCAGAGCGTCCACCCTGGCCGGGTTGTCCTTCGGGACGGCGATCTGCAGCTTGTTGCGCACGAACGTGGCCGGGGCGGCGGCCAGCGACGCGTCCGTCACCGTCTTCATCGTGGCCGGGCTGGCCGCGGCGAACACGTCCGCCGGCGCCCCCTGGGTGATCTGCTGGGCCAGCGTGGCGCTGGAGCCGAAGTTGAACTTCACCGTCGTGCCCGGATGCGCGGTCTCGAAGACCTTGCCGAGCTCGGTGAACGTGCCGGTCAGCGAGGCCGCCGCGAACACCGTCACCTCCTTCGCCCCCGCGCCGGAGAACGAGCCGGCCGCCGGCGGCGCGCCGGCCCCGCCGGACCCGCAGCCGGACAGGCCCGCCAGCGCGAGCGCGACGGGCAGGGCGATCGCCCATCGGGAAAGACGCCTGATCACCAAGGGAGCTCCTCACACCTGTCCGGCCACGCGCTCGTGGCCGGGGATCTCCACGACGACGTTGGTGGACTTGATCACGGCCACCGCCACGACCCCCGCCTCCAGGCCCAGCTCGTCGGCGGCCTGCCGGCTCATCAGCGACACCACCCGGAACGGCCCGGCGGCGATCTCCACCTGGGCCATCACCGCGTCGCGGAGCACCTCGGTGACGATGCCCCTGAAGCGGTTGCGTGCCGAGGACCGGCCGCCGTCGCCGCTCTCCCCGACCTGCGCGCGGGCGAAGGCGGCCAGGTCGGCGCCGCGGATGCGCCGGTGGCCGTGCTCGTCGCGCTCGGCGCTCAGCCGGCCCGCGTCGACCCACCGGCGCACGGTGTCGGAGCTGACCCCGAGCAGCGCCGCGGCCTCACTGATCCGGAACGTCGTCACAAGCGTCCACTCTACCGCCCGCACATGCCAGCCTGAAACCCGTCAAGCCATCGCATCAGCGACATGCCCTGAGAAATGACCCTGGCATTCGCGAAGGAGAGTCATCCCGCCGGGTCGGCGCCCTGGCGGATGGCGGCGGCGTACCGCGCGGCGAGCCGGTCGCGCTCGGCGCGGCAGGCCGCGGCCCGCCAGGTGAGCCCGGCCGACTCCAGGTCGTCGATCTCGGCCTGCAACCAGAACAGGCGCTCGCGGCGGGTGGGCGCGGGTCGCCTGTCAGGCGTGTCCTCCGGGCGGTACGCGCTGCTCACGACATCCTCCGGCCGTCCTGGACGCCCGTCGCCGCCCTGGGGCTGGGGCGGGAAGCGGTGCGTCTCCGCCGAGAACGGTAGATCGACGGCACCCGTCCGCGATTCGGGAGATCTCCCTAAATTGCCGCCTCGCCGCGCCCGTTCATCCGGTGGGCGAGCGCGGCCGCCTGGCCCCGACTGGCGACGCCGAGCTTGGCCAGCACGGCGGAGATGTGGTGGTCGACGGTCTTGGC
>NZ_JAATEP010000041.1:0-102368 GCF_012034275.1 Nonomuraea composti
CGCCATCGACTACTTCGAAGAGGCGCAGCTGCCGTTCGTCGTGGGCATCAACGGCTGGGACGGCTCGTACCCGCACAGCGACACCGAGGTGCGCGACGCGCTCACCCTGTCCCCGCACATCCCCATGGTGCGGCTCGACGCCCGCAAGAAGGACTCGGTGAAAAACGTGCTGATCCAGCTCGTCGAGCACGCGCTGACGGTCCGGATGGCCGTGCCAGGCTGGAGCGGCTAGCGGAGCGGATAGGCTGGAGTCTTAGACGTACATTCGCTTCGAGGACTGGCCAACCACGTGTTCGAGACGCTTTCCGACCGGCTGACATCGGTCTTCTCCTCCCTCCGATCCAAGGGGCGGCTGTCCGATGCCGACATCGACGCCACCACCCGTGAGATCCGCATCGCCCTGCTCGAGGCCGATGTCGCGCTGCCGGTGGTCAAGGCGTTCGTCGCTCAGGTCAAGGAGCGCGCCCGCGGTTCCGAGGTCTCCCAGGCGCTGAACCCGGCGCAGCAGGTCGTCAAGATCGTCAATGACGAGCTGATCGGGATCCTCGGCGGCGAGACCCGCAGGCTCCGCTTCGCCAAGACGCCGCCGACCGTCATCATGCTGGCCGGCCTCCAGGGCGCGGGCAAGACGACCCTGGCGGGCAAGCTGGCCAGGTGGCTGCGGGAGCAGGGCCACGCGCCCATGCTCGTCGCCGCCGACCTGCAGCGCCCCAACGCCGTCCAGCAGCTCCAGGTCGTGGGCGAGCGCGCCCAGGTCGCCGTCTTCGCGCCCGAGCCGGGCAGCGGCGTGGGCGACCCGGTCGAGGTCGCCCGCAGGTCGATCGACGAGGCCAGGCGCCTCAACCACGACATCGTCATCATCGACACCGCGGGCCGCCTGGGCATCGACCAGGAGATGATGCGGCAGGCCGCCGACATCCGCGACGCGGTCTCGCCCGACGAGACCCTGTTCGTGGTCGACGCCATGATCGGCCAGGACGCCGTCACCACGGCGCAGGCGTTCATGGAGGGCGTCGGCTTCGACGGCGTGGTGCTGACCAAGCTCGACGGCGACGCCCGCGGCGGCGCGGCCCTGTCGGTGCGGCACATCACCGGCCGGCCCATCATGTTCGCCTCCACCGGCGAGAAGCTGGAAGACTTCGACGCCTTCCATCCCGACCGGATGGCCTCGCGCATCCTCGACATGGGTGACATCCTCACCCTGATCGAGCAGGCCCAGAAGACGTTCGACGAGGAGCAGGCCGCCAAGATGGCCGGCAAGCTCACGTCGGGCGAGAACTTCACGCTCGACGACTTCCTCGAGCAGATGATGATGGTCCAGAAGATGGGCCCGATCAAGAACCTGCTCGGCATGATGCCCGGCATGGGGCAGATGCGCGAGCAGATCAACTCGATCGACGACCGCGACCTTGACCGGATCGCGGCCATCATCCGCTCGATGACCCCCGCCGAGCGGCAGGACCCGAAGATCATCAACGGCTCGCGGCGCGCCCGCATCGCGGCCGGCTCCGGCGTATCAGTAAGCGCGGTGAGCAACCTCGTCACCCGCTTCTTCGACGCCCAGAAGATGATGAAGCGGATGGCCGGCGGCATGGGCATCCCGGGCATGCCCGGCGGCAAGGGCAAGGCCGCCAAGGCGCAGAAGAAGAACAAGAAGGGGCGGCGCGTCAGCGGCGACCCGCGCAAGGCCGCGCTCGGCAAGTCGGGCTCGTCCGACGGTGCCGCGCCCGCCGCGCCCGCACAGGGCGGCGTGCTGGGCAACCTCGGCGGGAAGCTGCCGCCGGGGATCGAGCTGCCGCCCGGCTTCGACCCGTCCAAGCTGCGGCTGCCCGGGCAGAAGTAGGTCACCGGCGGGGTGGTTTCGGGCCACCCCTTGCCGGACCTTTGCGGTGTGCTGTGGTGACAGGTCGTAGGCAGTGCCGTCGATCTGGCACAATGGCATGTTGGAACACCGTGACCAGGTGGGTGCCCTCTCACCTCCCGCCGGCCACGTTTGTCCCTGGAGCGTCATCCCGTCGTGCCCCACTCGGTGGCGATGCCGCTCACCCACGCTCGAATGCAGGAGAGACCACACCCGTGGCAGTCAAGATCAAGCTCAAGCGGCTCGGCATGATCCGCAACGCTCAGTACCGTATCGTCGTCGCCGACAGCCGCACCAAGCGTGACGGCCGGGCGATCGAGGAGATCGGCCTGTACCACCCGAAGGAGAACCCTTCGCGCATCGAGGTCAACGCCGAGCGTGCGGCTTACTGGCTGGGTGTCGGCGCGCAGCCGACCGAGCCGGTGCTCAAGCTGCTCAAGCTCACCGGTGACTGGCAGAAGTTCAAGGGCGAGCCCGCTCCTGAGCCGATGAAGGTCGCCGAGCCCAAGGCCGACCGGCACGCCCTCTACGAGGCCGCGGCCAAGGAGGCGCTGTCCGGTGGCGACACCGGCACGGCCGCCACCACGCCGCGCAAGAGCAAGAAGAAGGACGAGGCCGAGGCCCCCGCCGAGACCCCGTCCGAGGGCGAGGCCTGACGTGCTCGAGGAGGCTCTCGAGCACCTCGTGAAGGGCATCGTCGAACATCCCGACGATGTCCGGGTCCGCGCACGCCGCATTCGCAGCGGGCGCGTCCTGGAGGTCCGGGTGCACCCCGAGGACCTGGGCAAGGTCATCGGACGCGGCGGGCGCACCGCCAAGGCGCTGCGCACGGTCGTGAACGCCCTGGCCGACGGGAAGTACGTACGGGTCGATCTGCTCGACCTGCACGAAGCAGTCCGTTAGCGTCAGGTTTGCGCGCCCTCATCGGCTTCGTTCCGATGGGGGCGCTCTGCGTAGAAAGAGGTTTTTCACGTGCAGCTGGTCGTCGGCCGGATAGGCCGTCCGCACGGGGTACGCGGTGACGTGACCGTGGAGGTGCGCACCGACGATCCCGAGCTGCGCTTCGCCGTCGGCACGCCCGTCGCCACCGACCCCGCCGACCGGGGGCCGCTCGTCGTCACGGGCCGCCGCTGGCACAAGGGCGTGTTGCTGCTGACGTTCGGGGGCGTCACCGACCGCGACGCCGCCGAGGAGCTGCGCGGCACCATGCTCGTCATCGACTCCTCCGAGGTGACGCCGTCCGACGACCCCGACGAGTTCCACGACCACCAGCTCATCGGGCTGGCCGTGGAGACCGTCTCCGGCGAGCCCGTCGGCGAGGTCGAAGACGTGCTGCACCACGGCCAGGACCTGCTCGTGGTGCGCAGGAAGGGCCAGGACGACGCCCTCATCCCGTTCGTGCGGGCGCTGGTGCCCGAGGTGGACGTGGAGGCCGGGCGGCTGGTCGTCGACCCTCCTGAGGGGCTGCTGTGATGCGGCTCGACATCATCTCGATCTTCCCCGAGTACTTCGCGCCGCTCGACGTCTCGCTCATCGGCAAGGCCCGCGAGCGCGGCACCCTCGACGTACGGCTGCACCAGCTGCGCGACTGGGCCCACGACGTGCACAAGACCGTCGACGACACCCCCTACGGCGGGGGGCCCGGCATGGTCATGAAGCCCGAGGTGTGGGGCGAGGCCATCGACGCGGTCACCGAAGGGGGCACCCCCCGCATGATCGTGCCGACGCCCAGCGGGCGGCCGTTCGACCAGGAGCTCGCGCAGGAACTGGCGGGGGAGCCGTGGCTGCTGTTCGCATGCGGCCGCTACGAAGGCATCGACTCCCGGGTCATGCAGGAGTACGCCACGCGGATGCGGGTGGACGAGGTCAGCATCGGCGACTACGTGCTGGCCGGCGGCGAGGTGGCCGTGCTGGTCATGGTGGAGGCCATCGGGCGGCTGCTGCCCGGCGTGCTGGGCAACGCCCAGTCGGCGGTCGACGACTCGTTCGCACCCGGCTCGATGCGGAACCTGGTCGAGGGGCCCGTCTACACCAAGCCGCCCGTGTGGCGGGGGCACGAGGTGCCGGCCGTGCTGCTGTCCGGACATCACGGAAATGTCGCCCGGTGGCGGCGGGATGAGGCCATCCGGCGCACCGTACGCAACCGGCCCGAGCTGGCCGCCGCGCTCGACCCCGCGACGCTCGACAAGCACGACAGGAAGCTGCTCGAAGAGCTCTCGAAGCAGGACGGGAAGCTGAGCGGAGAGCTCCCGGAGCAGGACGGGAAGCTGACCGAAGAGCCCCCGTCGCAGGACGAGAAGCCGCTCGAAGAGCCTGCGTTTCGCCTCCAGTCGGAAGATATGGCAAACTGAATCGCCACCGTCCATCATGCGGTCGGTGTCGCATGCCCCGGAAGCGACCCCGGGGCCCGAGATGGCAAGCGCGTCCGCTGACGTCGCCGCACCCGCCTGCCCGCGGGCGTGGCCGAGCGGACCTCCGCCCGCCCACGAACTTTGAGGAATGACTCTCATGCACACGAAGATCCAGGAGCTCGAGAAGGCGACCCTGCGCGGCGACGTGCCGGCGTTCCGCCCCGGTGACACCCTCGAGGTTCACGTCCGCGTCGTCGAAGGAAACCGCTCCCGCATCCAGGTCTTCAAGGGCTTCGTGCTGCGCCGCCAGGGCAGCGGTGCCCGCGAGACCTTCACGGTCCGCAAGGTCAGCTACGGCGTCGGCGTCGAGCGCACCTTCCCGGTGCACAGCCCCGTCATCGAGAAGATCGTGCTCGTGACCCGCGGCGACGTCCGTCGTGCCAAGCTCTACTACATGCGCGACCTGCGCGGCAAGGCCGCCCGCATCCGCGAGAAGCGCGAGACGACGGCCGCCAAGTAACCAGGCGATCCTTCCGAATGGCCCGCGCCTTCGCGCGGGCCATTCGGCTTTACAGGGGCGTTTCCTTTATGTGGAGCGACTCGTGCACGGTGTAACGTCGGTCGAGGCCTGTCGAGCCGACACATCATCTAGGCTCGTCAGCGATGACTAGCGAAAGCCAGGAGCACGGCGCGGCGCGCCGCCCTGTCGAGGACGAGGTGGACGTGGTCGCCGAAGAGACTCAGAAGCCGGCCAAGGGCGAAAAAAAGGAGAAGAAGGGGTCGTTCTGGAAAGAGCTGCCCGTTCTCATCGTCGTAGCCCTGGTGCTGGCCCTGATCATCAAGACGTTCGTGGTGCAGGCCTTCTACATTCCGTCGGAATCGATGGAGAACACCCTGCTCACCAACGACAGGGTCCTGGTCAACAAACTCGTCTACCACACCCGCGACATCGAGCGCGGAGACGTCGTGGTCTTCTCGGGCGTCGACTCCTGGGACGGCGAGTTCCAGATGGCCGAGCCGTCCAACGTGGTCGAAGGCTTCTTCCGGTGGGTCGGCACCGCGTTCGGCATCATCCCCGGCGAGAAGGACTACATCAAGCGGGTCATCGGCGTCGGCGGCGACCACGTCAAGTGCTGCGACTCCAAAGGACGCATCACCGTCAACGGCACGCCCATCGACGAGGAGAGCTACCTCTACCCCGGCGACAAGCCGTCCGACGAGTTCTTCGACATCACAGTGCCGCAGGGGCGGCTGTGGGTCATGGGCGACCACCGATCGGTCTCGCTCGACTCCCGCTCGCACACCGGCGACCCCGGCGGCGGATCGATCCCCGAGGGCCAGGTCATCGGGCGGGCCTTCGTGATCGTCTGGCCGTTCAACCGCTTCGACACGATCGACATCCCCGACACCTTCGCGCAGCCGGCGCTGCACGCGATGGGCGGCACACCGGTGCCGCTGGCCGCCGGGTTCGGCCTGGCCGTACCCTTGGTGCTGGTCCGTCGGCGCCTGCGGAGGAGGCGCTGATGGCCGACACCAAGAAGGCGGAGGGCGTGGCGAAAGAGAAGAAGAAGGGCGGTTTCCGGGAAACCGTACTGCTGCTCGTGCTGGGCGTCGGCATCGCGCTGCTGCTCCAGGCGTTCGTCGTCGGGTCGTTCTACATCCCGTCGGTCTCGATGGAGAACACCCTGCTCGTCAACGACCGGGTCTTCGTCAACAAGCTCGCGGGCAAGCCCGAGCGCGGCGACATCGTGGTCTTCAAGGGCTGGAACGGCGAGGACACGATCAAGCGGGTCATCGGCATCGGCGGCGACAAGGTGGTGTGCTGCGACAAGCAGAAGCGCATCACCGTCAACGGCACGCCGCTCGACGAGAAGTCCTACCTCTACCCCGACGATTTCGCTTCTGGCGATGACTTCAACGTCACCGTGCCCGCCGGGAAGCTCTGGCTGATGGGCGACCACCGCAGCGCCTCGGCCGACTCCAGGGCCCACATGGAGGAGCCCGGAGGCGGCTTCATCTCGGAGAACGACGTGATCGGCAAGGCCGTGCTGCGCTACTGGCCGCTGTCGCGGGGCTATCTCTTCTCCCGTCCCGACATTTTCGACAAGGTCAAGTAGAGCCCGCTTCCGGTCGCGGTATGCGGCGAATGGGGCGTACGCTGCCAGTGTCATGACAGTTGCGTTCCGCCCTCGACCGAGCGTCGTCCGGCGCGATTCCGGACTCTACGCCTATGAGCGGGCGCTGGCCCGCCGCGGCCTCACCCCCATCGCGGGCGTCGACGAGGCCGGTCGCGGCGCGTGCGCCGGGCCCCTCGTGGTCGCCGCCGTCGTCCTGCGCAAGCAGATCGACGGCCTCGGCGACTCGAAACTGCTGACCCCGATCGTGCGCGAACGCCTCTACGACCAGATCGTCCGCGCCGCGCACGTGGGGCTGGTGATCATCCCGCCGGGGGAGATCGACGCCAAAGGTCTGCACAAGTCCAACGTCTCGGGAATGCGGCGAGCGGTCGCGCAGTTGCCCTGTGACCCGGAGTACATCCTGACGGACGGCTTCCCCGTCCCGGGGCTCCCGGCGCCGTCGCTGGCCGTGTGGAAGGGGGACCAGGTGGCCGCGTGCGTGGCGGCCGCGTCGATCGTGGCCAAAGTGACCAGGGACCGGTTGATGGTCACGCTCGACGAGCGCTACCCGCAGTACGGCTTCGCCGAACACAAGGGGTATGTCACACCAGGACACCGGCTCGCGCTCGCAACGCACGGGCCATGTCCTGATCACCGCTACTCCTTCGTCACGGTGGCGAGGGAGATGGGTGAAAATGAAATGGGGGCCGGGGTTGCCTGAGCAGGCGAACCGGGGGACCGGTACGACAGGAGGACCGCGATGAGCGCAGAGGATCTCGAAAAGTACGAAACCGAGATGGAGCTGCAGCTTTACCGCGAATACCGTGATGTCGTCGGTTTGTTCACGTACGTGGTGGAGACTGAGCGGCGGTTCTATCTGACCAACTCGGTCGATCTCGACGTCCGCACCGCCGAGAACGGCGACGTCTTCTTCGATGTGAAGATGCAGGACGCTTGGGTGTGGGACATGTATCGGCCGGCGCGGTTCGTCAAGAACGTGCGGGTGGTCACGTTCAAGGATGTGAACGTGGAGGAACTGGCCAAGGCAGACCTCGAGATGCCCAAGGAAGGGTTCTCCGGGTAGGGGGCTTTTTAGGGTGCCGGGTGGGCGGGCTCGGGGGGTGAAAGAGCCCGCCTGAGCCCGCCCGCGCTTTTCCCATCCGTCGACTCCTTGGTGCTGCCTTCCGCTTCCGCACCTGCCTTCCGCTTCCGCACCTGCCCTCCGGTTTCGTGCCTGGGCTCGCTTTCGCACCTGCGCCTGCTTCCACACCCTGCGCTCGCTTCGGCACCTGCGCCTGCCTACGCGCCTGCGCTTGCTTCGGCATCTGCACCTGCGCCCGCTCCCTCGCCCAGGCCTCGCGTGCCCTACGTCCCCTGCCGCGCCCGCATCCCTCTCTCGCCCGCTCCCGTGCCTGCATCTCTCCCGCGCAGTGCCTGTGCCCCTCCCGCGCCCCGCTCGCGCGTGCCTTCCGCCGCTGCCACGCCCTTCCGCGTTCGCCCCTGCCGCCCGTTCTCGCGCCTTGCCCGTTTCCACGCTTGGGCCCGCGCCCGCGCTCCCCACACCAGTCGCCTTGCGCTCCCCGCGCTCCCCGGGCCTGCTGCCTTTCACTTCCGCGCCTGCGTCGCTCCCACGCTTGGAGTTTGCTCGCCCCCAGCCCTTTCCCGCCGCTCGCGTACAACGTCCCGCTGCGTCTGAAAGGCCGGCCCCCTCACATGACCCCAACCCCGAGCACACGCCTGATCTCGTCCAGTGAGCCAACGATGCGCAGCGAAGCGTCCCGGATCATCCACAGCCCTCCATCAGCCTGCACTTCCTCATCCACAGCCTTCATCACCCCGCACACGCTCATGCACAGCCCTTTACCGCCCCACTCCCCTTCATCCACAGAACCCCGTTCGGCCTCTCAGCAACCACCCCGCATCCGCGAAGGTCATGCCCGGACCCAGGACCGGCACCCCGCCCGACCCCAGGGCCCAGACCCGACCAACCAGACGGAGGTGGCGCATGGCCAAGGAAAGCAAGCAAGAGCTCGGCAAACGCGGCGAACAGGCAGCCGCGACCTATCTGGAGGCCGAGGGCATGAGGGTGCTCGAACGCAACTGGCGTTGCCGCCACGGCGAGATCGACATCCTCGCCGAGGAAGGCCCCACCCTTGTCGTGGTAGAGGTCAAGACCAGGTCGGGCAGGTCCCACGGCACAGCGCTGGAGTCGGTGACCCCCGCCAAGCTGGCCAGGCTGCGCATGCTCGCCGCCAAATGGCTCTCGGGCCAATCCCGCACGTTCGAGTCGGTGCGTGTGGACGTGATCGCGCTGGAGCGCTTCGCCGGAGACCTCGCCCTCCACCATGTACGGGGGGCGATCTGAATGGCGGTGGCCCGTACGCGCAGCGTGGCCCTGGTTGGGGTCGCGGGCCGCACCGTCGAGGTCGAGGCCGACGTGGGCAACGGCCTGGCCGGCATCCACCTCATCGGTCTGCCTGACACGGCGCTCAGCGAGGCCCGCGACCGCGTCCGCTCAGCGATGGTCAACAGCAACTATCCGTGGCCCGACGCCCGCATCATCGTCAGCCTCTTCCCGGCCAGCCTGCCGAAACGGGGCTCGCAGTTCGACCTGGCGATAGCGGTGGCGATCCTGGGGGCGGCGGGGGTGGTCCCGGCCGAGCGCATCGCGGAGCCGTTCTTCCTGGGGGAGCTCGGCCTTGACGGCCGCATCAGAGCCGTACGCGGCGTGCTCCCCTCCGTCCTGGGCGCGGCGAAGCACGGTGACGTGACGGTCGTGGTCCCGTCCGGGAACTCCGCCGAGGCGGTCCTGGTGCCCGACGTGAAGGTGATCCCGGTCGCAGACCTGCGCCAGCTCGTCGAGTGGCTGCGCAAGGGCGACGAGCCGCCCAGCGTCGAGCTGGAGGAGTACGCCGAGCCGCCCAAGAGCACCGTTTCGCCCGACGTCGACCTGGCGGACGTCGTCGGCCAGCCGGTCGCCCGCCGAGCCCTCGAGGTGTGCGCCGCCGGTGGCCACAACCTGTGGATGCTCGGCCCCCCGGGCACCGGCAAGACCATGCTGGCCGAGCGCCTCCCCACGCTCCTGCCTGATCTGGAGCTCGACCACGCCCTGGAGGTCACCGCCATCCACTCGGTGGCAGGCGCCCTGCCGCCTAATGCGCCGATGATGAGCCGGCCTCCGTTCGTCAGTCCGCACCACACGGCGACGGCCGCCGCGATCATCGGTGGCGGCAGCACGATCGTCCGGCCGGGAGCCGTCTCCCTGGCCCACAGAGGCGTGCTGTTCATGGACGAGGCCCCGGAGTTCCCGAGGCATGTCCTCGACGCGCTGAGACAGCCCTTGGAGTCCGGCCGGGTGACGGTGTCGAGGTCCGCGGGGTCGGTCACGTTCCCGGCCAGGTTCATGCTCATCCTGGCGGCCAACCCGTGCCCCTGCGCCCAGGCGGAGGATCAGGGGGAGACCTGCAAATGCTCTCCCACGATCAGGCGCCGCTATCTGGGCCGCCTGTCCGGCCCGCTGCTCGACCGCATCGACATGAAGGTCACCGTGGCCCGCTCGTCCCGCCGCGAGCTCCTGGCCGACCGCCAGTTCGTGGAGACCAGCAAGACGGTGGCCGAACGCGTCCTGGTGGCCCGCGAGCGAGCCGCCAAACGCCTGGCGGGCACGCCCTGGCGCTCCAACGCGGAGGTGCCGTCCTCCCTCCTCCACGCCGACTATCGCCCCTCCGACGAGGCCATGCACCCCATGACGGCCTGCCTCGACGCGGGCACCCTCACGGCCCGCGGCCTCGACCGCGTCGTACGAGTGGCCTGGACCCTCGCCGACCTGGCCGACAAAGACACCCCAGGCCAGGACGAAACCAACACCGCCCTCGGCTTCTGGCTCGGAGTGAGGTGACCGCCCCGCCCAGGAGCAACCGCAATCACACCCCTCACCCCACGGAAACCCATCTTCAGGAGGCCTCCTTGCCTGCCACTCCTCCCGCAACCGCAGAACCCGACAGACCATCCCTGATCACCATGGCGCACGCCGATCAAACCCCCAACAACGCCGCCTCCTCCGACCCCTTCGCACCTGGCACTTCGTCATCACAGGCGAGCACGTCCTCACCCGCGCCGGCACTCACGCCTACACCCATGCCCGTGAGCAGAGCAGGCCCCGCCTCCGGAGCCGCACCAGCGACCAGCCCGCTCGGCCCAAGGACCAGCCCACTCGGCCCAAGGACCAGCCCACTCGGCCCAAGGACCATCCCGCTCGGTCCAGGGACCCCTCCGCCCATTCCAGGCACGAACTCGCCCGATCCAGCGACCAGCCGTCCCCATCCAGTAACCGGCCCGCCCGATGAACAGACAAGGATCCACCACTCCACGCCCAGAGCCGCGGGAAGCCGAACCCAGCCCGGAGCATCACAAGCGGCCAGAGACAGAGACAAGGAGACCGAGGCGAGGGCCGCCCTCATGCGGGCCGCCGACGTCGGAGACACCCTCATGGGCAGCCTCGTGGCCCAGTACGGCGCCCCGCACGCGGTGGAGTGCATCCGCGCCCGCACCCTGCCGCCAGAGTTCGCAGCCAGACAGGCCCAGCAGGAACGCCCCCCGAACCTCACCTCCGCCCTGAACGCCTGGTACACCCGCCTGGCAGCCGCCAACCCGGCGGCCGACATCGAGGCCGGCCAGCGTTCGGGAGCCAGGCTGATCATCCCCGGCAGCCCGGAATGGCCCACCCAACTCGACCAATTGGGCCGCAGCCGCCCTCTCGGCCTCTGGGTCCACGGCAACGCGGACCTCCGCTTCTCCTGCCTCAAATCCGTGGCGGTGGTCGGGGCCAGAGCCGCTACCTCGTACGGCTCGCACATCGCGGCCGAGTTCGGCGTCGGTCTCAGCGAGTCGGGCTGGATCGTCGTGTCGGGCGGGGCGTTCGGCGTGGACGGGGCAGCCCACAAGGGCGCGCTGGCCGCCGACGCCCCGACGGTCGTGGTCCTGGCCTGCGGCGTGGACGTCAGCTACCCGAGCGCCCACGAGCCCCTGTTCGCCGAGATCAGGGAGAGGGGCGTGCTGATCAGCGAGTGCCCGCCCGGCGTCCACCCCACCCGAGCCCGCTTCCTCATCCGCAACCGCCTCATCGCCGCCCTGTCCCGGGGCACGGTAGTGGTGGAAGCCGCCATCCGCAGCGGCGCCCTCAACACGGCCACCCATGCCCTGTCCCTGAACAGACACCTGGGAGCGGTCCCGGGCCCCGTCACCTCCGCGATGTCCGCCGGCTGCCACCGACTGCTCCGCGAACGCAAGGCCGTCTGCATCACCTCCCCTGAGGACATGATCGACCTCGTGGGCGCACTGGGCGACGACCTCGCCCCGCAGCTCCGCGCCCCAGCAGTCCCCAGAGACCGGCTCAACGAGCCGACCAGGAGAGTGCTCGACGCCATCCCCACGAGAGGCGGCGCCGGCCCGGCTTCGATCGCGGTGGCGGCCGGCCTGGGCCTGGACACAACGCTGAGCGCCCTGGGCGGCCTGGCAGCCGCCGGCTACATCGAACGCACCTCGAAGGGCTGGCGCCTGCGCAAGCAGACGACCACGTACCGCAAGGCCTCCGACTCCACCGCCCTGGAACCACCCCCCACCCCCGAACCCGACCCCACCGACCTCCCCCCACCCCCAGACGACTACGGCGACCCGCCGAAGGAACCGGCGTACACCTAACCAAGCCAACCCACCTTTCAACCCACCCTCTGAACGTCACCCCTCACACGTGCAGCGCGCCGGCGCGTCTCACGCCTGAACGGCGCGACTCAGACGCGTGGCGCGCCTCACCCGCGAACGCCGCCACTGACACGTGCAGCGCGTGTCATACCTGAACGTCGCCGCTTACGCGCGCAGCACGTCTCACCCCTGAGCGTCACCACTAACACGCGCGGCCTGCTTCGTCCGCGAACGCGACCACCCACGTGCGAAGCTCGCCCCACCTCTGACCCGCCCAGACGCCCAGGGCGCACCCCACCTGCCAGGACCCAAACAAGACCAAGGCAACAAACCCATCACCAGGGCGACGATCGAGCCATTGCGGTGCTTCAACGCGCATCGGCGGCCCCTGGAATCGGCCGGCGAGAAAGTAGGGGTCACCGGTGCGCGTTCTGCTCCCGCAGAGCCGCTCTCCAGGCCAAACTGTCATCCGCGGCCATCGTTCTGCTCTCCTCGGTTCTGTACAAGCCCTCCAAGGATCAAGCGATGGCCGTCACCATTTCAGGCGGTTTCGCCCCCGAGATTTGAACGACTGGCCTCTCCTGCCAGCGCCTTCACGCGGTAGCCCGTCGTTCGGCTGGCCACCTACGTATGCCGGTACGGCGGGTGGGGCCGACCGCGACAACCGGCAGGTCGGCTCGGCCCGACGCGTGTGGCCGGACGCCAATTGGATGACGCGGAGGGCGAATGGCGGGCGTCTCAAACAGGCTCGGTCTTCGCCGGCGAATCAGCATCCTCGGCAGCTCGAGATGATGACCGCGCCTGGCCGCATGATGACCGGTGAGCACGCGCTGTGTGCGGGCGTCAAAGGCATGCTGCAGGACCGGTCCGAAGGGGACGCCGCGCGGGTGCTCGTCGTGGGCGCAGCATGGGAGGCAATGGGGTTGGCCTGGGTGGGTGACGCTTGGGCATGCTGCTGGGCAGGGGTCGTGGGGCGGATTCTGGAAGGGAGATCGGTGTGGATCGGGAAGAGGTTGTTCGTGAGTTCGAGCGGTATTTGCGGCTTGAACGTGATCTTTCTCCGCATACGGTGCGGGCCTACCTGACTGATGTGAACTCGCTGCTTGATCACACCGGTGGTGACGTCGAAGGGCTGGATATCGGGGTGCTGAGGGAGTGGCTGGCGGGGCAGCATGCGGCGGGGAAGGCGCGGGCCACTCTGGCGCGCCGGACTGCCTGTGCCCGTACCTTCACCGCTTACTGCCATCGCCGGGGGTGGCTGCAGACCGACCCGGGGTTGTTGCTGGGTAGCGCCAAGTCGCCTCGGACGTTGCCTTCTGTGCTTGACCAGCGGCAGGCTGAGGCTGTGCTGGAGGCGCCGGCTACCGGGGATCCCAAGGAGTTGCGGGATCAGGCGCTTCTGGAGTTGTTGTACGCCACGGGCGTGCGGGTGAGTGAGCTGTGCGCGCTCGATGTCGATGACGTCGATCGTGAGCGGAACATCATCAGAGTGCTGGGGAAGGGGCGTAAGGAGCGTTCGGTGCCGTTCGGGGTGCCCGCGCTGCGGGCGTTGGATCGGTGGTGCATCCATGGGCGACCGCTGTGGATGCGGGCTGGGTCGGGGCCGGCGCTCTTTCTCGGGGTACGAGGTGGTCGCATCGATGCGGGGACCGTGCGGCGAGTCGTGCATGCGCGGTTGGCCCAGGTGGAAGGGGCACCGGACATGGGGCCGCATGGGTTGCGGCACAGTGCGGCGACGCATCTGCTCGAAGGTGGGGCCGATCTTCGTAGTGTTCAGGAGTTGCTCGGGCATGCGTCTTTGAACACCACGCAGATTTACACGCATGTGTCGATCGAGCGGTTGCGGGCGGCGTATCGGCAGGCGCATCCGAGGGCGTGATCAGCCCATGAGTTTGTTTCCGGGCCTGTTCGTCGTGGGTGGGGTGGGGGTGGGTGTTGGGCTGGGTCGAGGTGGCGGGCCGAGGTGGGTTGAACTGGGTTCGGGGGTAGCGAGCGGGGTTGGCTTGCGATCCAGGCGTGGGGGGTCGGCGGGCAAGCCTTGTGACGCAGACTGGCTTGGGTGGTCGGCTGCATGGGCTTGTGAAGCGGGCGTGGCGATCCGAGGAGCGGGGCTTCTCATGCGGGTGTAGGCCGTCCTCTCTCGGTGGCGTTGGGCTTGCGAACGTAAGCCTGGATGGCTGGCGGCGTGGCTGTGAAGCGGGCGTGAGGGCCCGCAGGGGGCTTGTGGCGGGTGTCGGTGGTCCTGGGGCTTGGACGGCGGCGAGGGCTCAACGCGGCGTGGGCGAGGAGTGGGGAGAGGGGCTCAGCGCGGCATGGGCGTGGTTGGGGGGTGGGGGTTCTGGTTGCGGTTGCGGTTTCTGCTTCTGGGATGGCGTCGGGGGCGGCGGTGTTGGCCCTTCGTACGGCTGTGTGGGCTTGGGCGGGCGTGGCGTCGTCTGCGGTGGCTGCGGCTCAGAGCGGTGATCAGAAGGAGCGTTGTCATCAGGGCGGAGAGACCGATCACGGCTACGGCGAGTTGGGAGGAAGTGCTGCGTCTCAGCGTCTGGAACGCGACTTGCCAGAGGGGAAGGGGCTCCGGGGGTGCGGTGGGGCAGGGAAGGGCGGGTGGGAGCGGAGGGTCGCCCTTCGGGGTCGAGATCGGGGTGGAGATCAGGCTGCAGCTGGAGTCGAGGCGAGGACTGAGGTTGGGGCTAGAGGCGGAGTTCGGCCGGGAGCTGAGGTTGAGGGCGGAAGCGGTGTCCATACGGGGGGTGAGGTAAAGGGCGGAGGCGGAGCTCCCCTGAGGGCTGGGGTTGACGGTGGAGGCGGTGCTCCGGCGGGGGCTGAGGTTACGGGTGGAGATGGAGCATGGGGTGGTGGCGCATGCAGTAGGGGCAGTGGTCGTGGGTTGCTTCGCTAGGGCGGGCGTGATGGTGAGTGCTGTCGATGGCGGTGGGGTGGCGGGCGTGTGCATGGCCGCTTGGGCGGAGCGCTCCACCAGCGTGCACATGGTCGGCCTGACGGGGGCGAGGGCGGTTGCAGGTGTCGTTGCGGCTGTGGTTGCTGCTGCGGCCGGGAGTGCGGCTGCAGTGGCTGCTTGAGCGGTGGGGGCGGGGACGTTTGTTGTGGCGGGAGAGTAAGGGGCTGATGGGGTGGTACTGCCGGGAGGGGTGTGGGCTGGCGTGGAGGTGCGGGTGTCAGGCGGTGGGGGCCAGAACGGCAGGAGTCGGGTGGGGGCGTGGCCCAGGAGTTGCAAGGGGTTGAGGTAGGTGGTGGTGCGGCGCAGGCCCCAGTGGAGGCAGGACTCCTCGCAGTGGTGGTTCGAGGGTTCTACGACGCCGAGTTCGGTGCCTGACATGACAGGTTGGCCTCGGTGTACTGAGGCGGTGACCGGGAGGTAGGTCGTGCGTAGGCCGCCTTCGTGGTCGATGGTTACGACGCCCTTACCGCCTACTGGGCCGGCGAAGCGGATCGTGCCTGGTCCTGCTGCCAGGACTGGGGTGTTCGCTGGGGCGGCGAGGTCGATGCCGCGATGGCCGGCCAGCCATCGCTCCGGTGGTGGGGTGAAGCGGCGCAGGATTCTGGGGGTGCCGTCGAGGGGCCAGCGCCAGGCAGCAGGAGAGGCCCTGGCTGGGGGAACCGGGGTGGTGGACAGGATCAGGGTTGTGAGGACGAGCAGCTTCCAGGTGGTGGAGGTGGCTTTTCTTCGGGCTTTTGATGGGGACTGTGGGGTGGAAGTTTCGGGTTCCGGTGGGCGGGATGTCGGTGCGAGTGTTGGCGTCGGGGTTCGCGCTGGGCGGCATGTCGGTGGGGGTATTGGCGGGGTTTGCGCTGGGTGGGCTGTCGCCCGTGATGGTGGCGCGGCTATCGCTGGGTGGGCTGTCGCCGGCGATGGCGGCGAGGCTTTAGATGAGTGGGTTGACGCCGGTGGCCGGGTTTTCGGTGGGTGGGCTGTCGCCGGTGGCCGGGTTTCGGGTGGGTGGGTTGACGCCGGTGGCCGGGTTTTCGGTGAGCGGGTTGACGCTGGTGGCTGAGTTTTCGGTGGGCTGGTTGTCGCCAGCGGCGGTGCCGGGGTTGGTGGGCGCAGTTTGCGGGATGGTGTCGTTGGATGGCGTGCTGCGCGGGGGCTGGCGGGCGGTGTAAGCATGGTCGAAGTTTGGCGAGGGCGGTGAGGGGCGGGAGAGGGCGAACGCCGTTCTGTGGATGGGGTTGATGAAGGGTGGCAGGGCTGTGGATGAGTGGCCGTGCGGAGCGGTGGGGGCAGCGTGTGGGGGTGTGAGCTGCGAAGCGATGGTCACCGTGGTGGCTGTACGGACGGCGGCGGGGGTGAGTGCTTCGTAGAGGGAGAGTTAGGACGGGGGATCGCTGTATTGGGGGCGCGTCGTCGCCAGCTCGCTCAAGGGCGGGGGAAGCGCTTGGCCGCGTTGTTGTGTGCTGCTGTGGTTCTGGGGGCGGGGTGTGCTGTGGGGCCGGAGAGTGTGCCTGCGAAGGGCGTTGCCTCTCCCGGCGTTACGGCGGTGGATCCCGTGCCGTCTCCGGTTCGTACGGGTAAAGGGCGGGGGTGGCGGCTTGAGTACGTGGGGGATCGGCGTGGGGTTCGGCTGAAGGCGGTTGCTGCTAGTGGTCCTCGGGATGTGTGGGCGTTGGGCAGTCCGCATGAAGGGGTTGGACCGATGCTGCTGCTGCATTTTGATGGGCGGGGCTGGCGGGAGCGTCCTGCGCCCCCGACGACGTGGGACTCCAAGGACGACAAGAGGTTTCCGGCGCTTGTCGCGACGGGGTCGCGTGACGCGTGGGTCTTCGCTGCCACCGCTGCCCTGAGCGCGCATCACTGGGACGGTGAGCGCTGGAGCCCCGTTGTGCTGCCGGACATGGACTACGACGTGGGTGAGCGGGCCGGTGCCGCCGCCCTCGCGGCTGATGACGTGTGGCTGGTGGTCGGGGATCGCGCCGCGCACTGGGACGGCCGGGGCTGGACGGTCATGCGTCTGCCCGCGTGGGCGGAGTCGGTCTCGGCCGTGGCGCCCGATCAGGTGTGGGCGGTCGGTGGTACCGGTCGGCCGCTCGCGCGCGGGCACTCCGCCTCGCAGGCGGCGGCCATGCTTTGGGACGGGCGGTCGTGGCGGCTCGTTCCCGTGCCTGAGGATCGCACGCCTAGCAAGGAGATCAACAGTCAGGGGCGGCCGGACGGCAGCATCCCCTCGATCCGGCTCAGCCAGGTTGTCGCGCACGGGCCCGGGAACGTGTGGGCGATCGGGACCCGCAGGGTGTACGACTACGAGGACGGCAGCAGGAGCAGCACCATCACCCTGCACTGGGACGGTACGGCCTGGAGGCGGGTGGCGGGCTCGGCGTATGCGGGGGCGGCCGGATCCGATGGGGTGGAGGGGGTCGTCCTGGTCGATGGGGATGTCGGCGCTGAGGGAGGGCTGAGCGGGGCTGTCCGGGTCGCGCCTGATGGCAGTCGGACCGAGTTGCCGCCGATGGCCGGGGCGGATCGCAGGCGGGAGGTTGACGTCTCGGCGGTGAGCGCCGTGCCCGGGACGGGGAGGGTTTACGCGGTCGGTCTTATCTATGGCAAGGGCTACGGGCCCATGATCGCCCGTTATCGCTGAGCGGGCCCACGGTTCGTCCGGGTATCGATGCGAGTGAGCTGGTACTGGGAGGGCGTCAGGGCTGGGAATGGCGCTTGGAGTTGATCAGGTGGGAGGTGGACCGGGCGAACGACGGGGTGGGCGCCGAAGCGTCCGAAGCGTCCGGGGTGTTCGGGGTGTGGGGGAGGCGGTTCGGGCGGAGGGGGGAGGTCCAGATCCAGATCGTACTGAGGGCTATGCCTGCGGCGCAGATGAGGATCACGGGGCGCAGGCCCAGCCATTCGGCCAGGAAGCCGCCGGCGAGGCCGCCCAGGGCCAGGACGCCCTGTACCGCGAACGTCGTGGTGGCGTTCACGCGGCCGCGTAGCTCAGGGGCGGTTTCCCTGAGGGTGATCGCGCCCATGCAGGTGGCGAAGGCGACGACGATGCCGCCGGTGATGGTGCTGGTCAGGGCGAGCAGGGCGAGTTTCCACCACAGAGGGCCGGTCAGCAGGCCCACCGCGAGGATCTCGATAGGGAAGAAGATCACCGAGATGAGCAGGACGCGGTTCTCGCCGTAACGCTTGGACAGGCGGGCCGTCAGCCACGCGCCGAGCAGGCCGCCGGCGCCGCTCAGGGCGATGAGGACGCCGATCAGCGCCTTCGGGATGGCGAGCGTGTTGACCATGTAGAGCATGTAGACGGCCGTGTACGCCATGGCGAAGAAGTTGATCGTGACGCCGGCGCCCAGGAGCGCCCGGAGCACCGGGTGCGTGACGCTGGTCCGCAGGCCCTCCACGACGTCGTGCCACATGCTCTGGGACGCCGAAGGGGTGTTGTGCTCCGGCGTTCTGATGCTGCGCAGCAGGAGAGCCGAGGTCAGGAACGCGACCGCCTCGGCCAGCACGGCCAGGGGAGCGGTGAGAAGTTGCACCAGCAGGCCCGCCAGGCCGGGGCCGCTGACCGACGCCACCGAGTAGGAGGCGTGGAAGCCGGCCATGGCCTCCGTCCGCTGGGACGGGTCGACGACCGCCGCCAGGTGGGGGAAGTTCGCGGCCTTGAACAGCACGCCGGCCGTGCCGATGACCAGGGCCACGGCGATCAGCCAGACGACGTTCAGCACGCCGAGGAGCCAGGCGATCGGGATCGTGGCGGCGGCGGCGCAGGAGACGAGCTCGCAGGCGATCATCAGGGGGCGGTGGCGGGTGAGCCGGTCGGCGATCGCCCCCGACTGCAGGCCGAACAGCAGGACCGGGACCGAGGCGGCGGCCGTCAGGATGCCCATCTGCGCGGGGGAGGCGGCCAGCAGGGTGACGGCGGTCAGCGGGATGGCCAGCTTGGAGACCTCCGAGCCGGTGACGGAGATGGTGCGGGCGGTCCAGAGCAGGCGGTAGTCGCGTTGTTCGCGGAGGGGAGGTGGAGAGGAGGATGGAGGCTGGCTTGGCGCTGAGGTGTCGGAGGAGGGTGGGGGCTGGCTCGGGGCTGAGGTGTCGGAGATAGGTGAGAGCTCAGAGGAGTTGTGAAGGGAACGCTTCATAACTATGAAGGTAATCCTTCACAGTTATGAAAGCAATGTTTCAGGTCTCAGGATGGGTACGTTTGGCGCATGACGCAGGACAGAGAGGGGCTCAGTGATCCCAAAGCGATGCGGGCGCTGGCTCACCCGGCGAGGCTGATGATCCTCAACAGGCTCCGGGTCGAGGGCAGTGCGACCGCGACCGAGGTGGCGGAGATCGCGGGCATCACGCCCAGTGCCGCCAGCTACCACCTGCGGATGCTGGCCAAGTACGGGTTCGTGGAGGACGCGCCGCCGCGAGGGGATGGCAGGGAGCGATTGTGGCGGGGTGTGGACAAGCCGCTGAGCGTCGGCGTCCGTCCGGATGATCAGCCGGACGTACGGGCGGCCAAGGTCCTGCTGATCGCGGCCTTGCGGAAGGGCGCGAACGAGGAGGCGGACCGGGCTCTGGCCCAGTCCGACCTGGAGCCCGAGGAGTGGCGGGAGGTGACGCTCTTCAGCCAGCATCGCCTGCGGGTGACCGCCGAGGAGCTCGCCCGGCTCACCCGGGAGATCGAGGGGCTGCTGGAGCCGTACGTCGCGCGGAACCGGAGCGAGCGGGACGCGCCTGAGGGGGCGCGGCTCGTGGAGGCGCAGGTCAACCTGTTCCCGGTCGCGGCGAGGGTGGTTCCGGGGCTGCCCACCGAAGATCATGGCGCTCGCCCGGTCCCCGATTGAGGGCTTGGTGGTGATCTGGGGGTGACTGGTGTTGTGCGTGGTGTTCGGGAGGGGTATGGCTGTTCATGGGAACGGTCGTAGGAGCGGCGAGCTGGTGGGGTGGTCGGGGGATGAGCGGATGGTGGTGCCCGGGTAGGGGTGGATGTCCGTTTGACCGGGGACGGTCAGCCTGGGGCGGTGTGGGAGGTAGACTTTTCGATGGCCTGTGACCACAGGCCGACTTCGCATGCCCCATTGCGGACCGCGCCATCGGTCCGGGCCATGTGCCCGGCGGGAGCGGGTTCGGGGCATCAGGGCGGCAGACAACGCGCTGCCGCGGCACAACCGAGAACCGCGCCCATCCGCAGGGCGCCAAGACCTGGAGGACCAGCACATGGCCCCCGTCGTCACCATGCGACAGCTGCTCGAAAGTGGCGTTCACTTCGGCCACCAGACTCGGCGCTGGAACCCGAAGATGAAGCGCTTCATCTTCACCGAGCGCAACGGCATCTACATCATCGACCTGCAGAAGTCGCTGTCGTACATCGACCGCGCCTATGACTTCGTGAAGGAGACCGTGGCGCACGGCGGCACGATCCTGTTCATCGGCACGAAGAAGCAGGCTCAGGAGGCCATCTCCGAGCAGGCCGCGCGGGTCGGCATGCCGTACGTCAACCAGCGCTGGCTGGGTGGCATGCTCACCAACTTCTCCACCGTGCACAAGAGGCTTCAGCGTCTGAAGGAGCTCGAGGAGCTCGACTTCGACAACGTCGCCGGCTCGGGGCTCACCAAGAAGGAGCTCCTCATGCGCCGCCGCGAGAAGGACAAGCTTGAGCGCACGCTCGGCGGTATCCGCGACATGGGCCGCGTGCCCAGCGCCGTGTGGGTCGTCGACACCAAGAAGGAGCACATCGCGATCAGCGAGGCCAAGAAGCTTGGCATCCCGGTCGTCGCGATCCTCGACACCAACTGCGACCCCGACGAGGTCGACTACCCGATCCCCGGCAACGACGACGCCATCCGCGCCGTCGGCCTGCTGACCCGGGTCGTCGCCGACGGTGTCGCCGCCGGTCTGATGGCTCGCTCCGGCGCCGCCCGCGGTGACGAGAAGCCGGCCGCCGCCGAGCCGCTGGCCGAGTGGGAGCGCGAGCTCATCGAGCAGGGCACCGGCGAGGCTCCGGCCGCCGCTGAGGCCGCCCCCGAGGCTGCCCCTGAGGCCGCCGCCGAGGAGGCTCCCGCTGCTGAGGAGGCCGCTCCGGCTGAGGCCGCCGCCGCCGACGAGGCGCCGGCCGCCGCCGCTGAGGGCGAGACCGAGCAGCAGGCCTGACGTCCGCCGCGTACGGGGCCGCTGGTCCGCTGGTGATCCGGTCTCTCCCGCGAGGGTGAGCACAGGGTACGGCGGGTCCGCGGTTTCCCGGGGCGATGGTGAAGGGTGTTGTTGACGGCGGTCGCCGCCACAGGGCTCGGCCGGGTCGGCCGGGCCGGTGGTGATGGCCGCCGCGCTGGGGCTGGGCTCGCCGGCTGGTTCCGCCGGTCGGCGAGCGAGCTGGCCGGTCGGTCGGCGCGTTAGCGGGCGAGCCAGGCAAGCCGGTGAGCACGCTGGCAAGCGGGCACGTCAGCGGACGGGTCACGTCAGCGGGCGCGCATGTTGGCAAGCGGGCACGCCAGCGGGCGAACCACGTCAGCGGGCGGGCACGTCGGCAAGTGAGTACGCACGTAAGCGCACCAAACGGGCAGGCAAGGCGACGCACGCACAGCTGAACAACGGCGAACCACCTGGTGGCTGCGCGGTCCGGGGTGGCGGCGGTCAGGCAACGTAGGCGTTCTGGCTCGGCAAACGGCTGAGCCCGGACGGCATGTCGGGCGCCGCTCCAGGGCCGAGGACGGTAAGCCAGGCCAGGGCGAGGTGGCGGTCAGGTCAGGGTCTCCTCCTGCTGAGCGAGGGCCAGGACGGGCTCGTCCGCCTGCAAGCTTGAAGGCGAGGCCGTGCTGAGGTGAGGTCGGGCGCAGGCCGGGCCGAGCCGAGGCGGCGAGCCGAGGTGAGGCCGGGTGGACGCCAGGCCGAGCTGAGGTGGCCGGCCGAGGTGAGGCCGGGCGCGTGCCGGGCCGAGCTGAGGTGGTAAGCCGGGGCGAGGCTGGGCAGTATGCCGAGCGAAGCAGCGGCGAAACCGGGCCGGCCCGTGGCCCCGAGCAAGACAAGGCTCCTGTACGGCGGGCGCCCGCCGTACGAACCCAGGGTGGGTGGCCGGATCCCGGCTCCCGCCCCGACCACGATGACGACGACGAAATCCCACAAGGAAAAAGAGCAATGGCTTCCGTGAACATGGCCGACGTCAAGCGGCTTCGTGAGATCACCGCTGCCGGCATGATGGACTGCAAGAAGGCGCTGGAGGAGTCGGAGGGCGACTTCGACCGCGCCGTCGAGCTGCTGCGCCTCAAGGGTGCCAAGGACGTCGGCAAGCGCGAGTCCCGCACCGCCTCCAACGGCCTGGTCGCGCTCAAGCAGGACGGCGACTCCTCCGCCGCGCTGGTCGAGATCAACTGCGAGACCGACTTCGTGGCCAAGGGCGAGCGCTTCCAGGAGCTGGCCGAGCAGGTCGTGACGCACGTCCTGGCGACCAAGCCGGCCGACGTGGCGGCGCTGCTGGAGTCCTCCTTCGACGGCAAGACCGTCAAGGAGCACCTCGACACCGCCAACGCCGCGCTCGGTGAGAAGATCGAGATCCGCCGCTTCGCGGTGCTGGAGGGCGGCTACATCGGCGCGTACATGCACAAGACGGACCCGGCGCTGCCGCCGGCCGTCGGCGTGCTCGTGCAGCTCGACAAGCCGAACGCCGAGGTCGCCAAGGACATCGCGCAGCACGCCGCCGCGATGGCGCCGCAGTACCTCAAGGCCGAGTCCGTTCCCGCCGAGGTCGTCGAGAAGGAGCGCAAGCTCTTCGAGGAGATGACCCGCGAGGAGGGCAAGCCCGAGGCCGCCATCGGCAAGATCGTCGAGGGTCGCGTCAACGGCTGGTACAAGGACTTCACGCTGCTGCAGCAGGCCTTCGTCAAGGACAACAAGAAGAGCGTGGGCAAGTACGCCGAGGAGAACGGCGTAGAGGTTCTCGCCTTTGTCCGCTTCAAGGTCGGTCAGGCTTAGGCTTAGGCAAGCTGCCAGCTCAACGATCCACCGAGATGAAGGAGGCCGCCGCCGTGCAGGACCACCGGGAGTCAGCCCACGAATCCACACGGACGGCGGCTTCCTCGTCTCAAGATCCGCCGGCTCAGAGCCCGCAGAGCCCACTCCGGTGGAAGCGGGTCATGCTGAAGCTGTCAGGGGAGGCGTTCGCCGGGAGCGAGCCGCTGGGCATCGACCCGACGATCGTCGATCACCTGGCCGACTCGATCGCCGAGGCGGTCAAGGAGGGCGTGCAGGTCGCGGTCGTGGTCGGCGGCGGCAACATGTTCCGCGGCGCGACGCTGTCGCAGGGCGGCATCGACCGGGCCAGGGCCGACTACATGGGCATGCTCGGCACGGTGATCAACTGCCTGGCGCTCCAGGATTTCCTGGAGCGGCGGGGGGTCGAGACCCGGGTGCAGACGGCCATCACCATGCAGCAGGTGGCGGAGCCGTTCCTGCCGCGCCGCGCGATCAGGCACCTGGAGAAGGGCCGCGTGGTCATCTTCGGCGCGGGGCTCGGCTCGCCGTTCTTCTCCACCGACACCGCGGCGTCGCAGCGGGCTCTGGAGATCGGCGCGGAGGCGCTGCTCAAGGGCACGCAGGTCGACGGGATCTACGACTCCGACCCGCGCAAGAACCCGGACGCGGTCCGGTTCGACCACCTCGACTACGGCGAGGTGCTGCTACGCGACCTCGCGGTCATGGACGCCACCGCGATCAGCCTGTGCAAGGACAACGATCTGCCGATCGTGGTCTTCGACCTGATGGGCGAGGGCAACATCCTGCGAGCGGTACGCGGTGAGAAAATCGGCACGCTGGTGAGTCCCGCAGGCAAATGACGGAGCGAGCCCGACACCGCCAGCTAGAAGACAGGGAGCCGCTGTGATCGACGAAACCCTCCTCGAAGCCGAGGAAAAGATGGACAAGGCCGTTTCGGTCGCGAAGGAGGACTTCGCGACGATCCGTACGGGCCGCGTCACCCCCTCGATGTTCAACAAGATCAACGCCGAGTACTACGGCACGCCGACGCCGATCCAGCAGTTGGCGTCCTTCCACGTGCCCGAGGCGCGCATGGTCACCATCCAGCCCTATGACAAGGGCTCGACGAATGCGATCATCAAGGCCATCCGCGACTCCGACCTCGGCGTGAACCCCACCGACGACGGTCAGGTGATCCGCGTGACGTTCCCGGAGCTGTCCGAGGAGCGCCGCAAGGAGTACATCAAGGTCGCCAGGAACAAGGGCGAGCACGCCAAGGTGTCGGTGCGCAACATCCGCCGCTCCGCCAAGGAGACCCTCGACAAGATGATCAAGGACGGCGAGGCGGGCGAGGACGAGGTCAGGCGGGCCGAGAAGGAGCTCGACGACCTCACGCAGAAGCACGTCGCGAAGATCGACGAGCTGCTCAAGCACAAGGAAGCCGAGCTGCTCGAGGTCTGAGCGGCGCGCCGCAGGGCGGGTCGCCTGGAGCGGTCCGCCGCAGGTAGCGGGTCACCTACGGCCCTCGCCCCGGTGGCGGGGGCCGTGGCTCTTGGAGAAGTCTGTGGAAGAACGTACGGCTGGCACCAGCTCGAGCGGCGGCAGCCGTACCGGAAGGAACCTGCCCGCCGCGATCGCGGTCGGCGTGGTCCTGGGCGCGCTCGTCCTCGGCACCGTCTACACGATCAAGGAGCTGTTCCTGATCGTGGTGGTGGGCGCCGTCGGCGTCGGCGTGCTGGAGCTGGTCAAGGCCTTCGCCACCCGTGACATCAGGGTGCCCGCCGTGCCGGTGCTGGCGGGTCTCGTCGCGATGCAGGCGGGGGCGTACTGGGGCGGGCCCGAGTGGCTGCTGGCCTCGTTCGCGGTGTTCGCGTTCGTGCTGCTGATCTGGCGGATGTTCAGCGACGGGACGGACGGCTACGTGCGCGACGCGTCGGCGTCGGTGTTCACGTTGTTCTATCCGGCGATGCTGAGCGCGATCGTGGCGCTGATGCTGCATCCGGGCGACGGCAACCATCGCGTGCTGATCTTCATCGCGGTCACCGTGGCGAGTGACATCGGCGGGTACATCGCGGGGGTGCTGTTCGGCCGGCACCAGCTCACGGTGATCAGCCCGAAGAAGACCTGGGAGGGGCTGGCCGGGTCGGTCGTCGCGTGCACGGCGGTGGGGGCCTGGCTGGTGTCGTGGCTGCTGCACGGGCAGATCTGGCAGGGGGCGCTGATCGGGGCGCTGGCGGCGCTGCTGGCCACGGTGGGCGACCTGGTCGAGTCGATGATCAAGCGGGATCTCGGCATCAAGGACATGGGGACGATCCTGCCGGGTCACGGCGGGCTGATGGACCGGCTCGACTCGCTGGTGACGACGCTGGTGCCGGTCTGGCTGCTGATGACGCTCTTCTTCTGAGCGCCAGTGTGCCTGCAGATGAGCGTTAGTGTGCCTGAAGGGCCTGCGTGGTGACGGGGGAGAGCCAGAGCCAGCGGACGATCTCGCCACCGAACGCGAAGCCCGACATGTCGGGCATGTGGGCCGGGTTGGCCTGCATCAGGACACCTGAGTACTGCGGCCCCAGCGGGAACGTCGAAGGCTCGTGATACCACTTCGCCGTGTGCCCGTGCCCCAGCCACGTCACCGAGTGCCACGGGTACTGGGCCAGCCACACCAGCAGCAGTGCCGCGTCCTTCGGGTCGTCGCGGGTGGCCACGGCCAGCTCGATCCGCGCGTACGCGCCCGGCTTGTCGATCCACTGCTCCACCGTCGGCATGCGCTGGCAGCTCATGCCCACCGTGGACAGCACGGTGAAGCCGCGCTCGCCGTGCGGCGGCCGCTCCGTGATGCCGACGGTGGGCAGCCGCTCGCCGCTGGCGTCCCAGTAGCGGCCCGCCGGCCCCAGGACGTTGTCCAGGTGCCCCATCACGAACTGCTGGAACGACGGCCACGACCCCTCGCTGTGCCGCCAGCGCCAGTAGGACCTGGCGTTCGAGATGCGCGGGCGCAGCCCTTCGAGCGCCTCCGACAGTGCCCAGGCGAACGGTGACTCGCCCACGGCGTCGCGCGCGTACCCGGGCATGCCCCTGCTCATGTCGGCCCAGCCGGGGATGACCGCGAGCAGCTCGTCGTCCTCGTACAGCGCCACGCCGTCGCCCTCCTCGAACCACAGCGGGCTGAGCTGCCCGAGCGGCCGCCGCCCCTCGGGGTGCAGCGTGTTGGGCCTCGGCATGAGCGGCGGCAGGCCCGCGTTGATGCGGGCCAGGTCGACGACGGCGGGGGCAGGGCGATGGTTGGCCAGCCACACGGCCCCGTGGACGGTGCCGTCGGGCGAGCACAGGTAAGCTACCGAGGAGTCCTCGTCCCGCTCGACCACGAGCGTCCGGCTCCCGTACGGGTTGCCGGCGGCGAGCACGACCTCGGTGCCACCCTCGCCAGATGCCGACCGAAAAATCGCCATACGAGATGACTGTAGATCGGGCGGCGACCAAGACGCGAGCCATAGTGAGACCAGGAATGCCACCTCCGCTCCGAGCGTTCATTACCCTGGTCACCAACCCTCGAAGCCAAGCAAAGGCAGCACAGTGTCCCAGCCTCCAGGTCAGCTCACCTTCGTCGCGCCGCGGCGGGCCAAGCCCGCACGGCACCTCGCCGACCTGTCGATGGCAGAGCGGCGGGCCGCCGTGACGGAGCTGGGGGAGAAGGCGTTCCGCGCCGACCAGCTCTCCCGCCACTACTTCGAACGCCTCACCACCGACGTGCAGGCGATGACCGACCTGCCCGCCGCGTCCAGGGAGAAGCTGGCGGCGCTGCTGCCCCCGCTGCTCACCTCGGTCAGGGAGCTGGCCACCGACCGCGGCACCACCCGCAAGACGCTGTGGCGGCTGTTCGACGGGGCGCTGGTCGAGTCGGTGCTCATGCGTTACCCCGACCGGGTCACGATGTGCGTGTCCTCGCAGGCCGGATGCGGCATGAACTGCCCGTTCTGCGCCACCGGCCAGGCCGGCCTGACCCGGAACATGTCCACCGCCGAGATCGTCGAGCAGGTCGTGGCCGGCGCCCGCGCGCTGGCGGCCGGCGAGGTGCCCGGCGGGCCGGCGCGGGTCAGCAACGTCGTGTTCATGGGCATGGGCGAGCCGCTGGCCAACTACAAGCAGGTCATCGGGGCGGTGCGGCGCCTGGTCGAGCCGGCGCCGCACGGGCTCGGCATCTCCGCGCGCGGCGTCACGGTCTCCACCGTGGGGCTGGTGCCCGCCATCGGCAAGCTCGCCGACGAGGGGCTGCCGGTCACGCTGGCGCTGTCGCTGCACGCGCCCGACGACGAGCTGCGCGACACGCTGGTGCCGATCAACACCCGTTGGAAGGTGAGCGAGGTGCTCGACGCCGCGTGGGCGTACGCGGCGAAGACCAAGCGGCGCGTGTCGATCGAGTACGCGCTCATCAAGGACATCAACGACCAGGAATGGCGGGCCGACCTGCTCGGCAAGCTGGTCAAGAACAAGCTCGTGCACGTCAACCTCATCCCGCTCAACCCGACGCCCGGCTCCAAGTGGACGGCCTCGCGGCCGGAGGACGAGCGGGCGTTCGTGCGGCGGCTGGAGTTCCACGGCGTGCCGGTGACCGTGCGTGACACGCGCGGGCGCGAGATCGACGGGGCCTGCGGGCAGCTCGCCGCCGCCGAATGACGCACCGGGCCGGCCCTGCGAACGGCAGGCCGGCCCTCATGATCGGCGGCGGAGCCATCCGTACGCCGTGAGACCGATCAGGCACCACGCCAGCGAGATCCCGGCCAGCGCGGGGAACGCGCCGAGCAGCTCGCCGGAGTTGGCCGCCTTCATCCACGGGATGAGCGGCACCGTGAGCCAGTACAGTGACGTCGCGCTCAGCAGCAGCATCGCCAGGAAGCCGAGCAGCAGGGCCATGATCGAGACGGCCGGTGACGGCAGGACGGCGCGGCTGGTGAGCGCGCCGAGCGCGGTGCCGGTCAGGGCGGAGATCACGTACAGGAGCAGGCCGGCGGGCAGCAGGCCGGGCGGCGGCGAGCCGCTGATGCCGAGCAGCAGCGCCCAGAGCAGGCCGAGCGCGGCGAAGACGGCGCAGGCCGCGAACGCCGCCAGCAGCCCCGCCGCCACCTCCTTGCCCCGGCCGCCGGCCTGGACGGCGGACATCTCACGCTGCCGGTCGGGCTCGGTGTCGAGCAGGCTCCTGGCCGCCCAGGCGAGGACGGGGACGAGGAGCACGGCGCCGTCCACGAGCACGGTGGCCTCGGCGCCCCTCGGCGCGCGGCTGCCGTGCACGATGGCGAGCAGGGCGAGGGTGAGCAGCAGCGCCTGGAACACGCGGTGCGAGCGCACGTAGGCGGCCAGGCGGAAGGCGGCCAGGGCGATCATGCGCTCTCCTCGGCTGCCGGATCGGCGGGGGTCTGGGCGGCGGTGTCGAGCTCGCGGGCCTGGAAGCCTTCCTCGCGCATCCTGGCCAGGAAGCGCGGCAGCTCCTCGGCCGGCAGGGTGACGGCCACGGTGGCCTGCGAGGGAGGCGACGCGGCGGGGGCGGCGCTGCCCTCCTTGAGCCGGCCGTCCACCATGGACCAGTGACGCAGCCCGGGCAGCCCGCGCAGCCCGCCCTGGTGGTCGCTGGCGATGACGATGCCGCCCCGCCCCGCCACCTCGGCCGCGATCGACGGCAGCGCCTGGCGCGTGTCGGCGTCGAGGCCGGCGAACGGCTCGTCCAGGATCAGCAGCCCCGGCTCGGCCATCAGCGCCTGGGCCAGGCCGACCTTGTGGGCGCTGCCCTTGGACAGGTCGCCGAGCGGGGTGGCGAGCAGGTGGCCCATGGTGAGCCGCTCGGCCCACGGCTCCCAGCGGGCGCCGCCGCGGACGCGGGACATGTGCCGCAGGTACGCGGTGACGGTGAACGGCTGGCTCGCGGGAAACCGGTCGGGGGCGAAGCCGACCACCGGCGGGCGTTCGGAGATGGTGCCCGTGGTGGGCCTGGACAGGCCCGCGAGGAGGCGGAGCAGGGTGGATTTGCCCGCGCCGTTCACGCCGGTCAGCTCGATCACGTCGCCGGGGGCGAGGTGGGCGTCGGCGTCTTCGATGACGAGAGGATCACGTCTTCGGTAACGGAAGGAGACGTTGGTCAGACGCATGGTCCTTTAACGGTATATGTCGGGTCGCAGGGCCGGCATAAAGGTCCGACAATGGAGGGACCCCCAGCACGATCTCAAGAGGAGTGAGCTTGAACCGCTTTCCGCGCGTCATGGGTATGCGTTCAGGCTATGACCCCGTCGAAGTCGACGCCCTGATCGGGCGGATCGAGTCGACCCTCGGCAGAGGCCCCCATCTGCTGGAGCCCGTCACCGCCGACGAGGTCCGCACGGCCACGTTCCGCGCGAAACGCGGCGGCTACCAGGAGACCGCGGTGGACTTCGCGCTGGAGGCGTTCGTGGTGGCGCTGGAGGCCCAGGCCAAGCGGCCGATCCGGCTGGCGATGGCCGAGCCCACCGGCGAGATGCTGCGCGAGCAGTGGTTCGAGCAGCAGGCGGCGCGGGTCGAGCGGGTGGCCTTCCGCCCCGGCCGGATGGGCACCGGCTACAACGAGGACGAGATCGACGCCTTCCTCGACCGCATCGTGGCCACGCTGCGCGGCACGACCGATTATCCGGTGACGGCCAAGGAGGTGCGGGAGGCGAAGTTCTCGACCGTGATGTTCAAGGCCGGGTATCTGATCGCGGACGTGGACTCGTTCCTGGCGGGCATCGCCGACGTGCTGGAGCAGCGGGCCCTCTGAGAGCCCGTTGCCCCGGCACTCGCCTCACCCCGAAGCGGCGGCGGTCTCGACCGCCGCGAGCAGGCCGCGCAGGTCGGGCTGCGTGTGCGGGACGATCGATGCGTCGGCGGGCCGCTGGTCGTGGCGGTTGATCCACACGTGCGGCACCCCCAGCCGCTGCGCCGGCTCCATGTCGTGGAAGTAGCTCTGGGCCGCGTGCACCCAGACCTCCGGCTCGTAGGAGCTGCTGAACAGCTCGAAGTGCGCGTGCGCCGGCTTGTACGCCCCGGCGTCCTCGGCCGTCACCACGGCGTCGAACGGCACGGGCAGCCGCCGCCGGGTGCCGGCGATGAGGTCGAGGTCGCAGTTGGTCAGCAGCGCCAGCCGCCACCCGGCCGCGCGCAGCGCCGACAGCTCGGCCCCCACCTCGGGGAACACCGGCCAGTACGGCAGCGTCTCGGCCAGCACGGCGGCGTCGTCGGCACGCAGCTCCACCTTCTCCTCCTCGCACGCCCGGCGCAGCGTCTCGGCCAGCACGTCGCGGTAGCGCATGGCGGGCGACTCGGCCTGGACGAGGTGTTCGTGCCGGTTGTACGCCTCCAGCAGCCGCTCCCCCTGCCCGGGGGCGATCAGCTCGGCGCTGGTGCGGATGCCGTGCCGCCAGTCGATCAAGGTTCCGAAACAGTCGAACGTGACCCATCGCATAGCTCTCATAATGGCGGTCATGAGCATTTCCGTGCGGGAGATCCGTCCCGGCGACCTGCCCGCCGTCACCCGTGTGCTCACGGAGAGCTGGGGCGGCACCACGCTGATGGTGCTGGGGAGCGGCAGGCAGGTGGACGCGGCGAAGCTGCCGGGGTTCGTCGCCGAGGCGGAGGGGGAGCTGGCCGGCCTGGTGACGTACCTGGAGGACGGCGGCTCGGTGGAGATCGCCTCGCTCGACGCCGTGCTGCCGGGCAGGGGCGTCGGCAGGGCGCTGCTGGACGCGGTGCGGGCGGTCGCGGCCGAGCGGGGCGCGACGCGGCTCTGGCTGATCACCACGAACGACAACACGCATGCCCTGCGCTTCTACCAGCGCTACGGCTTCGACCTCGTGGCCCTGCACCGGAACGCCATGGATCGGGTGCGTGCCATCAAGCCCGGCATCCCGGCCGAGTCCGACGGCATCCCGATCAGGCACGAGCTGGAGCTGGAGCTACTGCTTTAGCAGGACGCGGCCGAGCACGCCGGCCAGCGCGGCGGGGTCGCCTTCGCCGCGCCAGGCCACGTACCCGTCGGGCCGCACCAGCACGGCGGCGGCCCCGTCGTAGCGGGACCGCCAGGCGTGCTCGACGTCGATGACGTCGGCGCCGATCCGGTACGCGCGCACGCCCTCGACGTCGGCGGCGGCCTTCGCCCACGGCTCGCTGTCGGTCAGGAGCACGAAGGAGTCGTGGAACAGGTCGTGCACGCCGATGCGCCGGCCGTCGTGGTCGAGCCAGAGGTGCGGGGCCCTGGTGCCGGGGCGGGCGTGCTGCTCGACCCCGTCGCCGAACACCGCGCCGGGGCCAGGGCCGATCATGGCGGCGGAGGTGTAGCGCTGGCCGAGGACGCACAGGACGGCGTCCAGCGGGTCCTCGCCCGGGTTCGGGCCGAAGCGGGCGGCCTGGCTGCGCACGGTCAGGTCGGCCAGCTCCAGGGCGACGGGGCGGCGCTCGGCCTCGTACGTGTCGAGCAGCGCGTCCGAGGCGCGGCCGGCGAGCACGGCGGCCAGCTTCCAGGCCAGGTTGTGGGCGTCCTGGATGGCCGAGTTGGCGCCGAGGCCGCCGGCGGGCGGCCACACGTGCGCGGCGTCGCCGACGAGGAAGACGCGGCCGGCGCGGAACCGGTCGGCCACGTAGGCGGCCTCCTCCCACGCGGCCCTGCCGACGATGTCGATCGGCACGTCGCGGCCGATGAGGCGCCGGGCGGTCGCGGCGCAGCGCTCGTCGGTGAAGTCGTCGGGGGACTCGGTGGCGGGGTCGTAGGACAGGCCGAGGCCCCAGTGGTGGGGCAGCGCGTGGGAGACGAGCGCGCCGGTGACGGGATCCCCGAGGATCCAGAACATGGCCCGCCTGGTGATGATGTCCGACAGGTCGGCCTTGAAGACGCATGAGACGTAGCTGCGCTGCACGCCGGGCCCGGTGCGGCCGATGCCGTACTGCTGCCTGATGGTGCCGCGGTAGCCGTCGGCGGCGATCACGTACTGGGCCAGGTACGTCCGGCGCTCGCCGGTGGTGCGGTCGCGGGTGACGACGGTGACGCCGTCGGGGCCGTCGTCGACGGACTCGCACTGGGTGTCGAAGCGCAGCTCGGCGCCGCGCTCGCGGGCGGCGCGCGCCAGGATCGGCTCCACCGTGCTCTGGTCGGCCAGCCCGAACTCGCCGGCGGTGAGGTGGGGCAGCGCGCGGGGCGCGTCGGCGTCGAAGATCCAGTGCCATTCGTCCAGGAGCGTCGTGCAGCGGGCCACGCCCGACTCGCCGTCGAACGGGCGGCCGGCCTCCTTGATCGCCGCCTCCAGGCCGAGCGGCCGGTAGATCTCCATGGTGCGGGGGTTGATGCCGCGGGCGCGGCCGAGGATCGACACGCCGGGGTGGCGGTCCACGAGCACGCAGCGCACGCCCTGGTGGGCGAGGAAGAGGGCCGAGGCGAGGCCGGCGTAGCCGCCGCCGACGATCAGGACGGGGGTCTGTGTGGTGGTCGTCATGGCTTGATAGTTGCATTGCAACTAGTAACGAGTCAACTAGTTCTGCTGAAGCTAACATGGACGCATGCCACTCGACCGCGGGTCACCTCTCGCCCTGACCGTCCTGGCCCTGCTGCGGTACCGGCCGCTGCATCCGTACGGCATCCAGCGGCTGCTCAAGCAGTGGGGCAAGGACCAGGTGGTCAACGTGGGCCAGCGGACCGGGCTCTACCGCACCATCGACCGGCTCGGCGAGGCGGGGCTGATCAGGGTCCGCGAGACGGGGCGCGACCAGCAGTACCCGGAGCGGACCGTCTACGAGATCACCGACGACGGGCAGGTCACGCTGCGCAGGTGGCTGGATGAGATGCTGAGCGTGCCCAGGCAGGAGTTCCCGCAGTTCCCCGCCGCGCTGTCGAACGCGCTCATGCTCGCGCCCGAGGAGCTGGCGCAGGCGCTGGAGCGGCGCGAGCAGGTCGTCGCCGGCACGCTGGCCGCCCTGGAGGAGCAGCTCGCCGACACGGGCGTGCCGCGCGTGGCGATGCTGGAGGTCGAGTACCTGCGCGCGGTGACGGAGGCCGAGGCGCGGTGGCTGCGCGGGGTCGTCGAGGACCTGCGGGGCGGGCGGCTGACCTGGAGCAGGGAGAGCCTGGAGGAGGCCGCCGCCGCGCTGGAGTGAGACAGGGTGCGGGAGCGCTTTCCGGCGGGTCGCGTTCAGGCAGGGCACGGTCAGGTGGAGCGTGAGTGGCGGGTCGCGTTCAAGCAGGGCACCGTCAGGTGGAGCGTGAGTGGCGGGTCGCGTTCAGGCAGGGCGCGGTCAGGTGGAGCGCGGGTGGCGGAGCAGGGCGACGACGACCGAGGTGACCGGGGCGGCCAGGAACGCGCCCGCGATCCCGGCGATCACGCTGCCCACCGTGATCGCCACCAGGATCACCGCGCCCGGCAGGTCGAGGGCCTTGCCGTAGATCTGGGGCGCCAGCACGTGGCCCTCGATCTGCTGCACGGCCACGGTCACCGCCACCACGATCAGCGCGACCAGCCAGCCCTTGGCGACGAGCGCCACCACGGCCGCCAGCAGCCCCGCGAAGAACGCCCCCACCACCGGCAGGAACGCCCCCACGAACGTCAGCACCGCCAGCGGCAGCGCCACGGGCACGCCGAGGATCCACAGCGAGATCCCGATGAAGAACGCGTCCACCAGCCCCACGATCGCCACCCCGTGGATGTAGCGGCCCACGACGGAGAAGATCAGCTCACCGGTCTCGGTGACGCGCGCCCTGCTGGAGGCCGGCATCAGCTCGACGAGCCAGCGGAAGAGCCGGTCGCCGCCGTGCACGAAGTACACCGACAGGATGATCGCCAGGACCGCCCCGACCACGATCTCGCCGACCGTCTTGACCCCGGCCAGCGCCCCGGTGGTGATCTGGCGGCTCTGGCCCGACAGGTAGTCTCTGGCCTGCGCGAGCATCTGCCGGTCGTCCAGGCCGAGCCGGGCGGCCAGGTGGTGCAGGTCGTCGAGCACCTTGCCGACGCTGGCCCGCAGCTCCGACACGCTGGCCACGGTCGGCGGCACCACCAGCGCGATCACCGCGCCCGCCACCAGCAGGGCGCCCGCGAAGACGATCGCGGTGGCCGCCGCCCGCCCGACGCCGCGCGAGCGCATCCAGCGGGCCGGGGGCAGCAGCAACGCGGTCAGGAAGACGCCGATGACGATCGACAGGGCCACCGTCCGCACGTGGTAGAGGCAGAAGAAGGCCACCGCGATGACCGCGAACCACCCCAGCAGCCGCCACGGCCTCATCCCTGCCCCCCGATCGTGCCTGGTCAGAGGAGTTCCCCAGGCCGATCGGGGGCAACCCTGATCAGCCGGGCGGGGTCAGGTGAGGCCGCTGCGAGCGCTTGTTCGCCTCGTACGTCTCCCGCGCCGCGTACGTGGCACTGGTCGTCGCGACCTGCGCGACGGGCACGTCCCACCAGGCTTCTGAGGAGGGCGCGTCGTCGGCCAGCCGGTCGGTGCGGACGTATATGACGGTGGTCGCGTCGGCGGAGCGGGCCGTGTCGAGCGCCTTGCGCAGGTCGGCGATCGACTCGGGGCGCAGCACGGTGGCGCCGAGGCTGGCGGCGTTGGCGGCCAGGTCGACCGGCAGCGGCCCGCCGTCGCGGCGCTGGTAGGCGGTGCCGAGCCGCTCGGCGCCGACGCTCTCCGACAGCCGCCCGATCGAGGCGAACCCGGAGTTGTCCACCAGCACCACGACCAGCTTGACGCCGTCGGCGACGGCCGTGACCAGCTCCTGCGCCATCATCAGGTACGAGCCGTCGCCCACGAGCACGAACACCTCGCGCTCCGGGGCGGCCAGTTTCACCCCGAGCCCGCCGGCGATCTCGTAGCCCATGCAGGAGTAGCCGTACTCGACGTGGTAGCTGCCGGGGCCGCTGGGCCGCCACAGCTTGTGCAGGTCGCCCGGCATGGAGCCGGCCGCGCACACCACGACGCCGTCGTCGCCGGCCGCCGCGTTGACCGCCCCGATGACGGCGGACTGCGGCGGCGGCGAGCCCTCCAGCGCGTACGCGGCGTCCACGGCGGCGTCCCACTCCCGGGTCAGCTCGGCGGCGCGCTGCCGGTAGGCGGCCGGCGTGCTGTGACCCGCGCACGCCTCGAGCAGGTCGGAGAGCCCTTCGCGGGCGTCGGCGACCAGTTGCAGGCCGGAGAGCTTGGCCGCGTCGAAGCCGGTGACGTTGAGGTTCAGGAAGGCCGCGCCGGGGGCGAAGATCGTGCGGGAGGCGGTGGTGAAGTCGCTGTAGCGGGTGCCGACGCCGATGACCAGGTCGGCCTCGCGGGCCAGCGTGTTGGCGGCCGTGGTGCCGGTGGCGCCGATCGCGCCGAGCGCGAGCGGGTGACCGTATGGGAGGGCGCCCTTGCCCGCCTGCGTCTCGGCCACGGGGATCCCGCACGCCTCGGCGAACGCCCGGAGCGTGTCCGTGGCCTCGCTGTAGATCGCGCCGCCGCCGGCCACGATGATGGGGCGGGCGGCGGACCTGATCAGCTCGGCGGCGTGGGCCAGGGCCGCCCGCTCGGGGCGCGGTCTGGGGATGTGCCAGACGCGGCGGGCGAACAGCTCGTCCGGCCAGTCGAACGCCTCCGCCTGCACGTCTTGAGGCAGCGCCAGCGTCACCGCGCCGGTCTCGGCCGGGTCGGTGAGCACCCGCATGGCGGCCAGCAGCGCGCTCGGGAGCTGCTCGGGCCGGTTGATCCGGTCCCAGTAGCGGGAGACCGGCTTGAAGCAGTCGTTGACCGAGATGTCGTACGAGCGCTGGTCCTCCAGCTCCTGGAGCACGGGGCTGGCGGCGCGGGTGGAGAAGATGTCGCCGGGCAGCAGCAGCACGGGCAGGCGGTTGATGGTGGCGCCGGCCGCGCCGGTGATCATGTTCGTGGCGCCGGGGCCGATCGAGGTGGTGCAGGCGAGCGTGGCCAGCCGGTTGGCGGCGCGGGCGTAGGCGGCGGCGGTGTGCACCATGGCCTGCTCGTTGCGGCTCAGCCGGTAGGGCAGGTCCTCGGTGGAGGTGGCCAGCGCCTGGCCGAGCCCGGCCACGTTGCCGTGGCCGAAGATGCCGACGCAGCCGCCGAAGAAGCGGCGCTCCACGCCGTCGCGCTCGCTCCACTGGCGGGCCAGGAAGCGCACGACCGCCTGGGCGACGGTCAAACGGATCACGAAGTCCTCCCGAACGGCAGTCTGGGGTCGAGGTGCTGGGCGTCCCAAGAGGAGCGGATCCAGGCGTGGCGCGGGTCGTCGCAGAACGCCATCGACCGTTGCTCCGCCGGGCCCGCCAGGACGTTCAGGTAGTACAGGTCGTAGCCGGGGGCGGCCATGGAGGGGCCGTGGTAGCCGTAGGGGACGAGCACCACGTCGCCCGAGGAGACCTCGGCGAGGGTGTCGATGTGGCCGCGCTCGGAGGAGTAGACGCGCTGGTAGCCGATGCCCTGGTCGGCCACCTCGAAGTAGTAGATCTCCTCCAGCACCGCCTCGCCCTCGTGCGGGGTGTCATGCTTGTGCGGCGGGTAGGAGGACCAGTTGCCCGACGGGGTGAGCACTTCGACGGCCATGAGCTTGTCGCAGCCCTGGTAGGCGTCGGGGGAGCAGAAGTTGTTGACCTGGCGGCTGGCCTGGCCGGCGCCCCTGATCTCGACCGCGACCTCGGCGGCGGCGACGTAGCGGGCGGGGTGGGCACGGGTGGCGCGGGCCGAGGGGAACGCGATCCGGCCCGCCCCCTCGACGGTCACCCGCGTGGAGATCGGGATGTAGGCGAAGTCGGAGGGGCCGTCGAACACCGAGGCGCGGCCGGTCAGGACGAACGTGTCATCCGGCAGCGTGACCGTGCACGAGCCGGCCAGGGGCAGGACGATCATCTCCTCCTCGCCCGTGTCGAAGGAGATCGGGGCGTCCGTCAGGTCCGCGACGCGCAGCCCCGAGTACGTCCAGCCGGCCAGGGACGGGGTGATCTCGACCGACCAGGGGCCGCTGGCGGTCTTGCCGTACGGAAGATGGGTCATGCGCGGGCCTCTCGTACCAGTGCGGCGGCGCCGTCCACCGCGGCCGCCACGTCGTCGTCGGGTGGGTAGAGCAGGGCGCGCCCGACGACCAGGCCGCGCACGCCCGGCAGGCTCAGGGCGCGGTGCCAGTCGGCGTAGGCGGCGTCGATGTCGGGCGGGTCGCCCCCGAGGAGCAGGGCGGGCAGGGTGGTGGCGGCCATCACGCGCTCCATCTCCGCCACCGCCGGGATCTTCAGCCAGGTGTAGGCGGAGGTCACGCCGAGGGCCTGGGCGACGCTGATCGAGCGGATCACGGCGTCGGGCGACAGGTCGTTGCGCAGGGCGCCCGACTCGGTGCGCAGCGACCAGAACGGCTCGACCATGGCCACCAGCCGCCGGCGCGCCAGCTCGCTCACCGCGCGGGCGCAGGACTCCAGCGTGGTCACGGTGGCGTGGTCGGACGGGTCGATGCGGCAGAGCATCTTGCCGCCGTCGAGCCGCATGGCGTCGATGGCGGCGGCGTCGAAGCCGGTGAAGCGGTCGTCGGCCTCGAAGACCGAGCCCTGGAGGCCGCCCCTGTTCATGGAGCCGAAGGCGAGCTTGCCCTCCAGGTCGCCCAGCAGCAGCAGGTCCTCCAGGACGTCGGGGCTGGCCAGGATGCCGTCCACGCCCGGCCTGGACAGCGCCAGGCGCAGGCGGTCGAGCAGGTCGTAGCGGCTGCCCATGGCGAGGGGCCGGTCGCGCACGCCGAGGGCGCCGCGGGCCGGGTGGTCGGCGGCGATGATCAGCAGCCGCTCGCCCTCGCCGGGCAGGCCGCGGCGCTCCCGGCGGGCCGCGGCCGCCGCGATCTCCTCGGGCTGCGTGGCCCGGATGCGGGTGAGCCGCCCGTAGTCACCGGGCGGGCCCGCCGAAGGGGCAGCGGGGGTGGTCAGTGTGACGTCCTTCAAGACGACGCCCCGTTCAGCAGGTCGTCCACCTCGGAGGTGGACGGCATGGCGTCGGCGCAGGCCAGGCGGGCGGCCACGAAGGCGCCCGCCGCGTTGGCGAAGCGGAGCGTGCGCTCCAGCGGCCAGCCGCGCAGCAGGCCGAGGCACAGGGCGCCGCCGAAGGCGTCTCCCGCGCCGATCCCGTTGACCACCTTCACCTCCATGGGCTCCACCAAGGCGCTCTCCTCGGAGGTACGCGCGAAAACCCCTTCGGGGCCCATTTTCACGATCGCCAGCCGTACGCCGGCGTCGAGCAGGGCTTGTGCGGCGGCCTCGGGGTCGCGGACGCCGACCGCCGTCTCCACCTCCTCCAGGTTGCCCACGGCCACGTTCGCCCGCGGCAGCATCCGCTGGGCCGCCTCGTGGGCGGCCGCGCGCGACTCCCACAGCACGGCCCGATAGTCGAGGTCGAACACCGTCAGCCCAGGCTTGAGCGCCGACGTGCGCGCCGAGAGCGCGGCGGCGTGGGCGGCGGCGCTCGGCTCCTGGCTGAGCCCGGTCAGCGAGAACCAGAACAGCCCGGCTCCCGCGATGGCGTCGAGGTCGAGCATGGAGGGGGTGAGCTGCAGGTCGGGCGGGTGCTCGCCGCGGTAGAAGTAGATGGGGAAGTGGTCGGGAGGGAAGATCTCGCAGAACGTGACGGGCGTGGGCCGGCCCTCGATGGTGTGGACGAAGGCGTCGTCCACGCCGAAGCCGCGGATGGCGCGGCGCACGTACTGGCCGAACGGGTCGGCCCCCACGCCGGTGATCACGGCGGAGCGCAGCCCGTGACGGGCGGCGGCGACGGCGACGTTGGTGGGGCTGCCGCCGAGGAACTTGCCGAAGGTCTCGACGTCGGCCAGGCCGACACCGGTCTGCAGCGGATAGACGTCGACGCCGGAGCGGCCGATCGTGATCAGGTCGTACAACAGCACCTCCAGGGATGGAGCTTACCCACGACACTAAGGCATATTGTCATGACATGCATATGTCTACTCGCGGAGGAGTTACGGGCGGTCTTTACGTCATCTTCATGTCATGACATATTGAGCGTTGTGTGCCTCCTCACCAAAGGGTGTGGCTTTGCTGGTACGGCGAAGGGGAAGGACGTCACGGCAACGTACATTCCCCAAGACGCGCCCCAAGACATGGACGAAGAGCGGTACAAGACCAAGCTCTCCCTCGATCCCGACTCCGGCAAGGGAGGCCGCACGGTGAACGGACACTGGAGCCTCGACGACCGGCTGGCACGATCCCTGCGGGAAGTGCCCTTCGAGGTGCCCGCGGGCGCCGCGGCCGTCACGGTGCGGCTCTCCTACGACCGCTCCCAGGGCGTCATCGACCTCGGGTGCGCGGGGCCGGGCGGATTCCGCGGCTGGTCGGGCGGGGCACGCGACACGTACACGATCGGTCCGGCCTGGGCGACGCCCGGTTACCTGCCGGGCGAGCCCGAGCCGGGCACCTGGCACGTGTGGCTGCGCCTGCACCGCATCCCGCCGCAGGGGCTGGACTACACGCTGGACGTCTCCGTGCACCGCACCCCGCCGCCCGAGCCCGTCGAGGCGGCGGAGCCGCCGCACGGCGAGCGGCCGCCCCGCAGGGCGATCCCGGATCTCGAAGGTCTGCGCTGGTACGCGGGCGACTTCCACGCCCACACCGTCCACAGCGACGGCAGCCTGACCGTCGCCGAGCTGGCCGAGCTGGCCCGCGGGCGCGGCCTCGACTTCCTGGCCGTCACCGACCACAACACGATCAGCCACCACCCGTGGCTGGCCGGGGCCGGCCGGGACATCACGCTCATCCCCGGCCAGGAGGTCACCACCGACCGGGGCCACGCGAACGTGTTCGGCGAGGTCGGCTGGGTGGACTTCCGCGAGCCCGCCGACTCCTGGGTGGAGCACGCCGAGCGGGCGGGCGGCCTGATCTCCGTCAACCACCCGCTCGGCGCCGACTGCGCCTGGCTGCTGCCGATCACCCGGCGGCCCCGCGTGGCCGAGGTATGGAGCTCCGGCTGGTGGGACCGCCGCTGGGGCGCGCCGCTGGCCTGGGCCGACGCCTGGCGCGACGACGTGATCGCGATCGGCGGCAGCGACTTCCACCAGCACGGCTCCGACGGCCTGCCCGGCACGCCCACCACCTGGGTGCTGGCCGAGGACCCCGCCGCCGTGCTCGACGGCGTGCGCGCCGGGCGCACCGCCGTGTCCACCGGCCCCGACGGGCCGCTGCTGCTCAGGCTCGGCGACGAGCTGATCGCCCTCGACGCGGACGGCCTGGTGCTCGTCCGCCCCGACGGCAACCGGCAGGTGGTCCGCGGCGAGCGCGCCCTCCTGCCGGCCATCGACGGCCCGCACCGGCTGGAGACCTACGAGAACGAGGTGATCGCCCTATGCGCGTGAGGAAAGTCGCCAACGCCCCCGTGAGCTTCGGCGTGTTCGAGCTGAGCGACGGCCCGCCGCCGCTGACGCCCGACGAGATGGTCCGCGCGCTGGCCGAGGCCGGCTACGAGGGCATCGACTCCGGCCCGATCGGCTACCTGGGCACGGGCTCCGAGCTGCGCGAGCGGCTGAGCGGGGCCGGGCTGCTGCTCTGCGGCGGGTGGGTGGACCTGCCCTTCCACGACGCGGACGCCTACGACAGGGCGCTGCCCACGCTGACGGCGGCGCTGGACGTGTTCGCCGCCGCGCCCGCCGGGGACCTCCCGCCGCGCCCCACGATCGCCTGCCCCGGCACGCCGGAACGGTTCGCGCGGCCCGGCGGGACCGCTCCAGGGCTGCCGGCCGCCGAATGGCCCGCGTTCGCCGCCCGCATCCAGGACGCGACCGAGCGGTGCCGCGCGCGCGGGTTCGAGCCCGCCTTCCACCACCACCTCGGCACGCACGTCGAGACGCCCGAGGACGTCGAGCGGCTGCTGGAGCTGACCGACGTGCAGCTCTGCCTGGACACCGGACACCTGCTGCTGGCCGGCGGAGACCCGGTCGCCGCGCTGCGCGCCTGGTCGGAGCGGGTCGGGCACGTGCACATCAAGGACGGCGACACCGCCGTCCTCGCCCGCGCCCTCGACGACGGCGTGGACCTGCGCGAGCTGATGGGCCGCGGCGGGTTCGCCCCGCTCGGCGAGGGCGAGCTGGACCTGCCGGCCGTGGTGCGCACGCTCGACGAGATCGGCTACGCGGGCTGGATCGTCATCGAGCAGGACACCCTGCCAGGGCGGCGCAGCGTCGCCCAGAACATCGCGGACCAAGCGGCCAACCGCCGGAAACTGAAGGACTTGGGGCTTTGAGAATCGCTCTTGTGGGCTGCGGCGCGGTCACGCAGGCCGTCTACGTGCCGCTGCTGTCGCGGCGGCGGGACCTGTTCGAGGTGAGCGCCGTCTGCGACCTGTCACGCACGCTCGCCGACGCCGTGGGCGAGCGGCTGGGGGCCGCGCGGCGGTACACGTCGGTGGCGGAGATGCTGGCCGGCGGCGGGTTCGAGGCCGTGGTCGTGCTGGCGTCCGGCTCGCACGGCGAGACCGTCCGCCAGGCGCTGTCCGCCGGGTACGCCGTGCTCTGCGAGAAGCCGCTCGCGCTGACCAGGGCCGAGGTGGCGGCACTGCCGGAGGGGCGGCTGATGGTCGCCTACATGAAGCAGTACGACCCGGCCGTGCGCCGGGCCGAGGAGCTGCTGGCCGAGCTGGGCGGGCCCGAGGTGATCAGGTCGGTCGAGGTGACCGTGCTGCATCCGAGCGCCGAGTCGCAGCTCGCGTTCGCCAACCTGACCCGCGCCGACGACGTGGACGCCGGCCTGCTGGCCTCGCTGCGGGCGGACGAGGACGCGCTGGTGTCGCGGGCGCTGGGCGAGCAGGCACCCCGGGAGGTGCGCGACCTGTACGGGGTGGCGCTCGGCTCGATCTGCCACGACCTGTCGCTGCTGCGCCGCTTCACCGGCTCTCCCGCCGAGATCTCCCATGTCGAGACGTGGGGGCCGGCGCCCGGCTCCATCGAGATCTCCGGCCCGCTGCCGGTACGGGGCCGCTTCTCCATCCGCTGGCACTACCTGCACGACTACCCCGCCTACCGGGAGACCGTGGCCATCCACCACGACCGGGGCTCGCTGGAGCTCGTCTTCCCCTCGCCGTACCTGATGAACGCCCCGACCACGCTCACCGTCGTGTCCGGGGGTGAGAGCCGTACGCACTGGCGGGACGTGACGGAGGCGTTCGAGGTGCAACTGGCCGCCTTCCACGCGTACGTGAACGAGGGCAAGCCGCCGCTCACCGACGTGCACGGGGGCCTGGAGGACATCGTCACGGCGCAGCGCATCGCCGCGCGCTACGCCGTCCTGCGTGGTCTGCCGCTGGGAGGCGAGGCAGCGTGAGCACGGAGATCGTCGTCGTCCCGCACACCCACTGGGACCGCGAGTGGTACGAGCCCTTCCAGCGCTTCAGGCTCCGGCTGGTCGCGCTGCTGGACGAGGTGCTCGACACGATGGAGCGCGAGCCCGCCTACCACTTCACCCTCGACGGGCAGCTCGCCTGCGTGGACGACTACCTGGAGGTGCGCCCGGAGAACCGCGACCGGGTGGCGGCGCTGGTGAGGTCGGGGCGGCTGGCGGTGGGGCCGTGGCAGATCCTGCTGGACGAGTTTCTCTGCTCCGGCGAGACCATCATCCGCAACCTGGAGCTGGGCATGGCCAGGGCGGACCGGTTGGGCGGTGCCATGCCGGTCGGCTACCTGCCCGACATGTTCGGCCACACGGCGCAGATGCCGCAGATCCTGCGCAAGGCCGGGCTGACGCACGCCTGCGTCTACCGGGGCGTTCCGTCGGCCGTCACCACCGACGTCTTCGCCTGGGTGGCGCCCGACGGCACGGCGGTGCGCACCCAGTACCTGCCGGCCGGCGGCTACGGCAACGGGGCCTACCTGTTCTCCGAGGGGGAGGGGCTGGCGGAGCGGGCGGCGGGGTTCGTGCGCACGATGCGCGAGTGGCACGGGCCCGAGGGGCCGCTGCTGGCGATGTACGGCACCGACCACTCGGCACCGGTGCGGGGGCTGCCGGACATGGTGGCCACGATCAGCGCCCGCATGGACACCTTGTCCGGATATATCGGCACATCTGATGGGGAGGTGGACGGCCTCCCGCAGGTGCACGGCGAGCTGCGCTCCCATGCCCGCGCCAACATCCTGCCCGGCGTCATCTCCATCCGCCCCCACCTCAAGCAGGCCATGAGCCGCGCCGAGCGGATGGTCGAGCGCTACGCCGAGCCGCTGGCCACGCTGTGGGGCTCGGAATGGCCCGGCCGCTTCCTCGACATGGCCTGGTGGCGGCTCGTGGACGCCAGCGGCCACGACTCCGTGACCGGCTGCGGCGTGGACGAGACCGCCCAGCAGGTCGCCGCCCGCATCGCCGAGGCCGAGCACCTCGGCCAGGCCGTCCGCGACCTGGTCACCTCCCGGCTGGCGCGCTCCGTGCCGTCCGACGGCGTGCTCATCGTCAACCCCACCCCCGCCGCCCGGCGCGGCGTCGTCATCATGGACATGCCGGGCAACGACCCCCTGCTGGACCCCTCGGGCGCGGTGGTGCCCGTGCAGCCCCTCGAGTACGCGCCCACGCTGCTGCTCGACGAGGAGATGGACCCGGCCACCGCGCTCACCTTCGTCCACGGCACCGAGCTGTACGGCCGGCACGTCGCCGGCTGGGCCGTCGAGGACGGCACGCTGACGTTCACCGTGGCCAGGGAGCCGTCGGTGGCGTTCGACGTCAACGACCTGCGCGGCGCCCTCGACGGCGTGACCCGCGTCCGCATCGTCGCCCAGCCCCGCCGCACCGTGGCCGCCCTGGTGCAGGCCCCGCCCCTCGGCCACACGAGCCTGCGCCCGGGGCCGCGCGAGCAGGCGCACGCCGAGGAGGACGGCGTGGAGCGCCTGCCCGGCATGCACGACCCGTCCTGCTGGCTCAGCTCCGACTCGGCCCCCCTGCCGGTGCGCGGCGACGAGCAGGTGCTGGACAACGGCCTCCTGAGGGTGACCATCGCCCGCGACGGCACCCTGACGCTGGTCGGCCAGGACGGCACCACCGTCACCGGCGCGGCCCGCGTCGTCGACGGCGGCGACGTCGGCGACACCTACAACTACGCGCCACCCGCCATCGACGAGACCGTGTCGGAGCCGGTGGCCGTGGAGGCGGAGCTGATCTGCACCGGCCCGCTCACGGCCATGGTGGACGTGCGGCGCACCTACCTGTGGCCGGCCTCCGGAGAAGACCCCTACGACACTCCCGAGGTGCCCGCCGGGACGCGCGCCACCAGGATGGAGGAGATCACCGTCACCACCCGGGTCGAGCTGCGCGCCGGCGAGCCGTTCGTCCGGCTGCGGGTGGACTTCGACAACCGCTGCGCCGACCACCGGGTGCGTCTGCACGTCCCGCTGCCGCAGCCCGCCACCTGCTCCCACGCCGAGGGCCAGTTCGCCGTCGTCACCCGCGGGCTCACCGCGGAGGGCGGCTGCGGCGAGACGCCGTTGCCCACCTTCCCCGCCTCGTCGTGGGTGGCCGCCGGAGGCGTGGCGGCGCTGCTGGAGCACGTGACGGAGTACGAGCTGGCGGACGGCGAGCTGGCGCTCACGCTGCTGCGCTCGACCGGCTACCTCTCCCGCAACCGCAACGCCCTGCGCCCCGAACCCGCCGGCCCCCAGCTGCCCACTCCTGCCGCCCAGTCGCGCGGGCCGCGCACGGTGAGCCTGGCGCTGATGCCGTACCAGGGGTCGTGGAGCGAGGTGGTGCCGCAGGCGGAGGCGTTCCGCCACGACCTGCTCGTGGTGCCGGGGCTCGGCGAGCCGTACCTGCCCCTGCCCGCGCCCGAGGCCGGGCTGGAGGTGGGCGGGGACGGCGTCGTGATGACCTCGCTGCGCGAGCGCGACGGGTGGCGGGAGCTACGCGTCGTGGCCCTCACCCCCGACGCCACGGAGGCCGTCGTCAGCGGGCGCTTCGCCGAGGCCCGCCACGCCGACCTGCGCGGCCGCCCCGGTGACCCCCTCCCGGTCACCGGCGGCACGCTCAGGCTCCCCCTCGGGGCCTGGGAGATCGCCACGGTGCAGCTCAGGTGCTGAGGCCGAGCTGGCGGGCCGCGCGGATGGCCAGCCAGACCTCGGCGAAGGCCGCGCTGGACTCCAGGTCCCTGCCGCTCAGCTCGCTGAACCGGCGCAACCGGTAGGCCAGCGTGTTGGGATGGACGTGCAGGGCCGCGGCGGCCTCGCCCATCCGGCGGTTGTGCTCCAGCCACGTGCGCACCGAGACCAGCAGGTGCGACCGGTGCGCCGCGTCGTAGGCGATCACCTTGCCGAGCACGTACTCCACCAGCGCGGTCAGCGTGGCGCGGTCCTCCGGCAGCCAGCGGCCGGTCGTGTCGTCGCCGTACGCGACGAGCCCTCCGCCCGACTCCGCGGCGTGGGTGGCCGCCCAGGCCGCCTCCCGCTGGGCCACGCGCAGGGGCTCGCCGGGCGGGAAGGGGCGGCTCATGCCGGCGGCGGCGCCCGGGACGGCGGCCGCGGCCGGGCCGAGGGAGGGCGGGCCCAGGAGGTAGTGGTCGTCGCCCCGGCGGAGCATCAGGTGCGGGTGGTCGTCGAGGGCGCGGCGCAGGGCGTCGTCGGGGGCGCCGCGCACGATGAGCAGCGCCGTGTCGGTGTCCATGGGCAGGCCGAGGCGGGCCAGGCGGCGGCGGGCGGCGGGCGGGTCGAGGAGGTCCTGGAGGAGCTCGGCGAGCGTTTCCGCGCCTTCCCTGCGCAGGGTCTCGCGCTCGTGCCTGGCCATCGCGACCTGGAGGGCGGCCACCGTGGCGATGTGCTGGACGACGGCGAGGCCGGCGGGGCGGGCGCCCTCGCGTTCGAAGGCGACGAGGTAGCCGGCGGGGCCACCAGGAGCGGAGACGGGCAGGACGAAGCCGCCGGGGATGGTGGGCGGGGCGTCGAAGGTCGCGGGCAGGACGGACGGCGCGGGAGCGGGGACGCCGGGCAGGAGGGGGCGCCCTGACGGGGTGGACAGGTAGACGTCGTAGCCGGACAGGCGCTCCAGGCGCTTGAAGAGCGTGGCGGTGTCGAGGTCTTCTGTGGCCAGCCAGCGCAGCGCGCCGAACACCTGGAGCTGGGCGCCGAGGCGGTGGCTGGCGTCCTCCTGGAGCGCCGCCGCGACCTCCTGCGCGATCGCGATGAACGGCACCGCCAGCGGCACCTCCAGCACCGGCATGCCGCGCTCCTCGGCGGCCTCGAAGAAGGCGGGGTGCAGCGGCGGCACGTGCAGCTGGGCCGACAGGGCCAGCGCGGAGACGCCGGCGTCGTCGAGGCGCTCCAGGTAGGCCCGCTGCCGGGTGGCCGAACGGGGCACGCCGATGCCGGTCGTCATGATGACCTCGGCCCCGAGCAGCCAGGGCGTCGGGTCGTCGAGCTCGCTCACGTGCGCCCACGAGACCGAGCGGGACAGCCCGGCCTCGCCGGCGAGCACGCGGAGCTGGAGGGCGGGGGAGCGGAGGAGATCCTCCACCGTCAGTTTGTGCTCGGCCACAACACACACCGTAATACTTCGTGACGACCACAATTGCCGCAGGTCAGAGCCATGACGAACACTGAGGCGCATGACTCTCGGCCCTGTCGACTCCAGCAAGGTCCCGCGCTTCGCGGGCCCCGCCACCTTCGCCCGCCTGCCCCGCCTCGACCAGGTGGAGCGGGCCGGCGTGGCGGTGGTGGGCGTGCCCTTCGACACCGGCGTCTCCTACCGGCCCGGCGCCAGGTTCGGCCCGGCGGCGGTACGGGAGGCGTCCCGCCTGCTGCGGCCCTACCACCCGGGCCTGGACGTGTCCCCGTTCGAGCGGGTGCAGGTCGCCGACGCCGGCGACATCGCGGTCAACCCGTTCGACATCGGCGCCGCCATCGAGACCATCGAGGGCGCGGCCGACGACCTGGACGCCAAGCTCGTCACGATCGGCGGCGACCACACGATCGCGCTGCCGCTGCTGCGCTCGGCGGCCAGGAAGCACGGCCCCGTGGCGCTGGTGCACTTCGACGCGCACCTCGACACGTGGGACACCTACTTCGGCGCCGAGTACACGCACGGCACCCCGTTCCGGCGGGCGGTCGAGGAGGGCATCCTCGACACCGAGGCGCTCAGCCACGTCGGCATCCGGGGCTCCCTCTACGGCAAGAAGGACCTGGAGGAGGACCGGCGGCTCGGGTTCGGCATCGTGACGGCGGCCGACGTGCTGCGGCGCGGCCTGGACGAGGTGATCGACCTGCTGCGGCAGCGGGTCGGCGACCGCCCCCTCTACCTGTCGGTCGACATCGACGTGCTCGACCCGGCGCACGCCCCCGGCACCGGCACCCCCGAGGCGGGCGGGCTCACCAGCCGCGAGCTGCTGGAGATCCTGCGCGGCCTGGCCGGGCTCAACCTGGTCGGAGCCGACGTGGTCGAGGTGGCCCCGGCCTACGACCACGCGGAGATCACCTCGATCGCCGCCTCCCACGTGGCATACGACCTCGTCAGCCTGCTCGCCCTCCAGGAGAAGATATGAGCGGCACCTCCATCACCGAGATCGAGACGTACGGCGTCGAGCGCATCCCCGACGCCGACCGCACCGCCCGCCCCGTCGACCTGTTCAGGGTCGCCTTCGGCGGCGCCAACACGTTCGCGACGTGCGTGCTCGGCGCCTTCCCCATCCTGTTCGGCCTGTCGTTCTGGCACGGCCTGGCCGCGACCGTGCTCGGGCTGGTGGCGGGGGCGCTGATCCTGGCGCCGCTGTCGCTGTTCGGGCCGCTGAACGGCACCAACAACGCCGTCTCCTCCTCCGCGCACCTGGGCGTGCACGGCCGGATCGTGGGCTCGTTCCTGTCGCTGCTGACCGCGATCGCGTTCTTCTCGATCTCGGTGTGGTCGTCGGGCGACGCGCTCGTGGGCGGCGCGCACCGGCTCGTGGGGCTGCCGGACGGCGATCTGTCGTACGGGGTCGCGTACGGGATCTTCGCCGTCCTCGTGCTCGTGGTCTGCGTGTACGGCTTCCGCTTCATGCTGTTCGTGAACAAGATCGCGGTGGCGGCGGCGTCGTTGCTGTTCGTGCTGGGCGTGTTCGCCTTCGCGGGCGACTTCGACCCGTCGTACGCCGGCACGGTCAAGCCGGGTGACGCGTTGTTCTGGCCCTCGTTCATCGGCGCGGCGCTGATCGTGCTGTCGAACCCGGTCTCGTTCGGCGCCTTCCTGGGCGACTGGTCCCGCTACATCCCGGCGAGCACGCCGCGCCGGCGGGTGATGGCGGCGGCGTTCCTGTCGCAGGCGGCCACGATCCTGCCGTTCTTCTTCGGCCTGTCCACGGCCTCGATCATCGCGGCCAAGGCGGCCGAGTACGTGGACCCGGCCGCCCCCAACTACGTCGGTGGCCTGCTGGCGGTCTCGCCGGGCTGGTACTTCGTGCCCGTGTGCCTCATCGCGCTGATCGGCGGCATGTCGACCGGCACGACCTCGCTGTACGGCACCGGCCTCGACTTCTCCAGCGTCTTCCCGCGCTTCTCCCGGGTGCAGGCGACGGTGTTCATCGGCACGCTGTCGATCGTGTTCATCTTCATCGGGCGTTTCGCGGCGAACCTCACGCAGAGCATCTCGACGTTCGCCACACTGATCATCACGTGTACGGCACCCTGGATGGTGATCATGATGCTCGGCTACGTGACGCGGCGTGGCTGGTACGACCCGGAGGCGCTGCAGGTGTTCAACCGGCGCCAGCGCGGCGGCCGCTACTGGTTCACGCACGGCTGGAACTGGCGCGGGCTGAGCGCCTGGCTCGTCTCGGCCGGGCTGGCGCTGATGTTCGTCAACCTGCCGGGCCAGTTCGTCGGGCCGCTCGGTGACCTGGCCGGCGGGGTGGACATCTCGCTCCCGGTCGGCCTGGCCGTGGCGGGGCTGCTCTACCTGGTGCTGCTGGGCCTGTTCCCCGAGCCGCGCGAGGTCTACGGCCCCGACGGGCCGCGCCTGGTCCGCGCGGCCGACACGCCGGTGCTGCCGATCGTGGAGCCGGTGGCGTGATGGAGCTGCTCGACCTGTCCGCGCCGATCGAGACCGGCATGCCCGTCTACCCGGGCGACCCGGAGGTCTCGCTCGGCCCGGCGCTCACCGTGGCCCGCGACGGCGTGAACGTGCTGGGCCTGCACCTGGGCTCCCACTCGGGCACCCACGTGGACGCGCCCTTCCACATCGACGATGCGCTGCCCACGCTGGACGAGCTGCCGCTGGAGCGCTTCCACGGCCCGGCGGTCGTGGTGGACGCGCGGGGCCTGGGGTCGATCGGACCGGAGCCGTTCGAGGAGGTGCGCGCGGGCGTGATCGTGCTGGTGGCCACCGGCTGGCCGTTCGGCGGCCACGGGCACCCGTACCTCAGCGCGGAGGCGGCGCGGCTGCTGGTCGAGCGGGGCGTGCGGACGGTCGGGACCGACGCGCTGAGCGTGGACCCGACGCCCGCCGACGACTTCCCCGCGCACGAGATCCTGCTGCGCGCGCACGCGGTGATCGCCGAGAACCTGCGCGGTCTCGACCGGCTCATAGGAGCGGGGCCGGTCGAGGTGTCCATGTTCCCGCTGCGGATCACCGGAGGCGACGGCTCTCCTGTCCGAGCCGTCGCCCGGGTCGGTTAGCGGGTGCCCCAGGAGTAGGTCTGCTTGCGCAGCTTCAGGTAGACGAACGACTCGGTCGCCCGTACGGCGGGGATGGCGCGGATCTTGCTGAGGATCTCCAGCAGGTGCCCGTCACCCTCGCAGACCACCTCGACGATCACGTCGAAGGAGCCCGCCGTGAGGACGACGTAGTCGATCTCCTCGATGTTCGCCAGCTCGTCGGCGACCTTCTCCAGGTCGCCCTCGCAGTTGACGCCGATCATGGCCTGGCGGGGGAAGCCCAGCGTGAGCGGGTCGGTGACGGCGACGATCTGCATGACGCCGGCGTCCTGGAGGCGCTGGACGCGCTGGCGTACGGCGGCCTCGGACAGGCCCACCGCCTTCCCGATCGCCGCGTACGGCTTGCGCCCGTCGGCCTGGAGCTGCTCGATGATCTGCTTGGACAGGTCGTCGAGCACCACCGGGCTGCCGGAGCCTGCGCTGTTTCGGCGTACGCGGGGCGGCGTCGTCATTGAGCGGATCCTCCTAGCGGTCCGGCGTTACGGGGGCGTTCCCGCCGGGTTGCCGTCCTGGTGCGACATGTTGTCAGGTCTTCGCGGTCTGTCAAGCGAATTCGTAGCAATTTGATATCTTCACCACGAAATCCCTTGTCCAGATGCATCTGCTCTGTCAGAGTCGCGGCATCTCAGCCACCTCCGAGGAGGTCACCACCTTGACCACCCGCCTGCAGAACTACATCAACGGTGGGTTCGTGGACGCGAAGAGCGGCCGATTCTCCGACATCATCGATCCGTGCACGGGTGAGGCTTATGTCCAGGCCCCCGTTTCGGGTCAGGAGGACATCGACGCCGCCTTCGCCGCCGCGGCCGCCGCCTTCGAGTCGTGGGGCAGGACCACCCCGGGTGAGCGGGCTAACCTGCTGCTCAAGGTCGCCGACGCGATCGACGCCCGGGCCGACGAGATCAACGAGGCCGAGTGCCGCAACACCGGCAAGCCGCGGGCCCGCATGGCCGAGGACGAGACGCCGGTCGCCGCCGACCACTTCCGCTTCTTCGCCGGCGCCGCCCGCACGCTGGAGGGCCCGACGGCCGGCGAGTTCCTGGCCGAGCACACCAGCGTCATCAGGCACGAGCCGATCGGCGTCGTCGGCCAGGTCACGCCGTGGAACTACCCGATGATGATGGCGGTCTGGAAGATCGCCCCCGCGCTGGCGGCCGGCAACACGATCGTGCTCAAGCCGTCCGACACCACCCCCGTCTCCACGCTGAAGCTCGCCGAGATCATCGGTGAGGTGCTGCCCGCGGGCGTCTTCAACGTCGTCACCGGCGACCGCGAGACCGGCTCCATGGTCGTCAGCCACCCGACCGCCGCCATGGTGGCGATCACCGGCTCGGTCGGCGCGGGCATGTCGGTGGCCAAGAGCGCCGCCGACGACCTCAAGCGGGTGCACCTGGAGCTCGGCGGCAAGGCGCCGGTCGTGGTCTTCGAGGACGTCAAAGACCTGCGCAAGGCCGCCGCCGACATCGCCACCGCCGGCCTCTACAACGCCGGCCAGGACTGCACGGCCGCCTGCCGGGTGCTGGTGCACGAGAGCGTGCACGACGAGTTCGTGGCCGCACTCACCGAGGCCGCCGCCGGCACCGTCACCGGCGACCTCGACAACGAGGACGCGCTCTACGGCCCGCTCAACAACGAGAACCAGCTCGCCAGGGTGCAGGGCTTCATCGACCGGGTCCCGGCCCACGCGAAGGTCCTCACCGGCGGCCACCGCGTCGGCGACAAGGGCTACTTCTTCGCCCCGACGGTCGTGGACGGCCTGCGCCAGGACGACGAGATGGTGCAGAACGAGGTCTTCGGCCCCGTGATCACCGTTCAGACGTTCACCGACGAGGCCGACGCGCTCGCCAAGGCCAACGACGTGAAGTACGGCCTGAGCGGCTCGGTCTGGACCTCCGACCACGGCCGCGCCATGCGCATGTCGAACCGGCTCGACTTCGGCGTGGTCTGGGTCAACACGCACATCCCGTTCGTCTCGGAGATGCCGCACGGCGGCTTCAAGCACTCGGGGTACGGCAAGGACCTGTCGGTGTTCGGTCTGCACGACTACACCCGGGTCAAGCACGTCATGCACTACATCGGCGAATAGCGGCAAGGAACGAACCTGGAAATGACCGGGCTGAGTGCGATTGAGCTTGCGGACGTCGTCAAGGAGTATCACTCGCATGGCGAGGTCGTCCAGGCAGTCAAGGGCGTGACGCTGGGCATCGGGGAGGGGGAGTTCTTCTCCCTCCTCGGGCCCTCCGGCTGCGGCAAGACCACGACCATGCGCATGATCGCGGGCTTCGAGGCGCCCACGAAGGGCGTGGTGAAGCTCTACGGCCAGGACGTCACCGACGTCCCCCCGAACAAGCGCGACGTCAACATGGTCTTCCAGTCCTACGCGCTCTTCCCGCACATGAGCGTCTGGGACAACGTGGCGTTCGGCCTCAAGCAGCGCAAGGTCGCCCAGGCGGAGATCAGGCGCCGGGTCGGCGAGATGCTGGAGATCATCGGCCTGACGGGCCGCGAGAAGCGCATGCCGCGCGCGCTGTCCGGCGGCCAGCAGCAGCGGGTGGCGCTGGCCAGGGCGCTGGTCAACCAGCCGCGCGCGCTGCTGCTCGACGAGCCGCTGGGCGCGCTCGACCTGAAGCTGCGCCAGGCCATGCAGATCGAGCTCAAGCGCATCCAGCGCGAGGTCGGCATCACGTTCGTGTACGTCACGCACGACCAGAGCGAGGCGCTGACCATGAGCGACCGCATCGCCGTGATGAACGACGGCGTGGTCGAGCAGCTCGCCGGGCCGCGCGAGATCTACGAGCGGCCCGCCACGGCCTTCGTGGCCGGCTTCATCGGCACGTCCAACCTGCTCGCCGGCGCCGCGACCGGCGGGGAGATGAAGGTCGGCGGCGGCAAGGTGCTGGTGCCCGGCCACGACGGCGACGTGACCGTCACCGTGCGGCCCGAGAAGATCACCATCGGCACGGACGAGCCCGCGCAGGGGCTGAGCGCCGTGAAGGGCACCGTGTCCGAAGTGGTGTATCTCGGCACGTATAACAGCTATGCGGTGAGTCTCGCTGACGGGGCCGAGGTCACCGTGTTCCAGCAGAACGCGCATGATGCCACGGCCACCGCGGAGCGGGGCGACTCCGTCTGGCTGTCGTGGCAGGCGCAGCACTCGTACGTGATTGGAAGTTGACAGCACCTCATGAACCCCCTCATGCGTGGAATGACGCAGCCCCGCACCCGTCGTGACGTCTTCCGCCTGGCCGGCTTCTCCGCCGCCGGGCTCGCCCTGGCCGCCTGCGGCGTGCAGGGGCAGAAGGCGGCGCCGCCGAAGGCCGACGCCGTGGCCGACTACTGGGCCAAGCAGAAGAAGAACGGCAAGGTCGTCTTCGCCAACTGGCCCGAGTACATGCCGGAGGACAAGGGGCCGCTGGAGAAGTTCAAGAAGGACACCGGCATCGCGTACGAGTACAAAGAGGTCATCCAGGAGAACGCCGAGTTCTTCGGCAAGGCCGACCCCGTGCTGCGGGCCGGGCAGTCGCTGGGCTACGACATCGTCGTCATGACGAACGGCATCCAGCTCCAGCACATGATCGAGCTGGGCTACGTGGTGCCGCTCGACCACTCCAAGCTGCCGAACTTCGACGCCAACGCCGGGCAGAAGTACAAGGAGCGCTCGTACGACCCCGGCAACAAGTACACCGTGCCGTACACCTCCGGGGTGACCGGCATCGCGTACAACACCAAGTACGTCAAGGATGAGATCACCAGCATCGAGTCGCTGTTCGACCCGAAGTACAAGGGGCGGGTCGGGATGATGGCCGACGCGCAGGAGATCGCGAACTTCGGCATGATCGCGCTGGGCATCGACCCGGAGAAGTCGACCGAGGCGGACTGGAACAAGGCCGGCGAGAAGCTGAAGGCCCAGCGCGACGCCGGAATTGTCCGGAAATATTATGATCAGTCGTATATCGACGCCGTGTCGAAGGGCGACGTCTGGCTGACCATGGCCTGGTCCGGCGACGTCTTCCAGCGCCAGCTCGCCGGCGAGCCGGTCAAGTTCGTCGTGCCCGCCGAAGGCGGCACCATCTGGACCGACAACATGCTCATCCCCAAGGGCGCGGCCAACCCCGTGGACGCCCTCATGCTCATGGACTACCTCTACCAGCCGGCCGTCGCCGCCGAGCTGGACGAGTACATCCAGTACGTCACCCCCGTCCCCGCCGTCCAGGACCTGTTGCGGGAGAAGGCCAAGACGGCCAAGGGCGAGGACAAGAAGGCCCTGGAGGACATGGTGGACAGCCCGCTCATGTTCCCCTCCGAGGCCGACTACGCCAAGCTGCACAACTACACCCAGCTCACCACCCAGCAGGAGCAGGTGTTCAACCCGATCTTCCAGTCGATCACCCAGGCGTAGACGATGCGGCGGCTCACCCCCTACCTGCTGGCGCTGCCGAGCTGGATGTGGCTGGCGATCTTCCTGGTCGTGCCCATGGTGGCGATGGCGTCGGTGTCGCTGCAGACCGGCAACGCCATCGACGGCTTCGCCATGACGTTCAGCTTCTCCAACTACACCGACGCGATCGGCCGCTACAGCACCCAGCTCGCCCGCTCGCTGCTCTATGGCGCGCTGGCCACCGTGGCCATGCTGGTCATCGGCTACCCGGTGGCGTACTTCATCGCCTTCAAGGCCGGCGCCCGCAAGTCGATGTACCTGTTCCTCCTGCTGCTGCCGTTCTTCGTCTCGTTCGTGCTGCGCACGATCTCGTGGAACTTCCTGCTGGCCGACAACGGCATCCTGTTCGGGACGCTGAAGGGCTGGGGGCTGCTGCCCGCCGACTTCCACGTGCTGGCCACGACCGCCGCGGTGGTGGGCGGGCTGACGTACAACTTCCTGCCGTTCATGATCCTGCCCATCTACGTGGCGCTGGAGCGCGTGGACCCGCGCGTCGTCGAGGCGGCCCAGGACCTGTACGCGACCCGGGCGGCGGCCTTCCGCCGGGTGGTGCTGCCGCTGTCGCTGCCCGGGGTGTTCGCCGGGGTGCTGATGACGTTCGTGCCCGCCACGGCCGACCCGATCAACGCCGCCATCCTCGGCGGCACGTCGAACACGATGATCGGCAACATCATCCAGACGGCGTACCTGACCAACCTCGACTACCCGACCGCCTCCGCGCTGTCGTTCACCCTGATGGCGGTGTTGCTCGTGGGCATCTTCATCTACGCGCGGGCGCTCGGCACCGAGAACGTCCTAGAGGCGGCGGCCCGATGAGGGGCGGGCGGGCCGGCGACCGGCTGCTGCACCTCTACACGTGGCTGATCATCGTCTGGCTGTCGTCGCCGATCGCCGTGATGATCCTGTTCGGCTTCAACGACAAGCGGAGCAAGTCCAACACCACCTGGCAGGGCTTCACCCTGCGCTGGTACGCCGAGCTGTTCGACATCTCCGACCTGACCACGGCGCTGGCCAACTCGCTGAAGATCGCCCTGGCCAGCACGGTGATCACGGTGGTCATCGGCACCATGCTCGGCCTGGCGCTCGGCCGGCACCGCTTCCGCGGCAGCGGCGTCACGAACTTCCTCGTCTTCGCCGCCATCTCCACGCCCGAGCTGGTCATGGGCGCCTCGCTGCTGTCGCTGTTCGTCTCGGGGAACGTGCCGCGCGACTCCGTCACGATCATCGTCGCGCACGTGCTGTTCTCACTGTCCTTCGTGGTCGTCACCGTACGGGCGCGGGTCGTCACGCTGGACCCGTCGCTGGAGGAGGCCGCCAGGGACCTCGGCGCCGGCGCCTGGGCCACGTTCCGCCTCGTGACGCTGCCGTCGATCATGCCGGCCGTGCTCGCGGGCGGCATGCTGTCCTTCGCCCTGTCCATCGACGACTACGTCGTGACCAGCTTCGTCAACGGCTCCACCGTGACCTTCCCGCTGTGGATCGTCGGCGCGGTCAAGACCGGCATCCCGGCGCAGGTCAACGTCATGGGTACGCTGCTGTTCGGAGCCGGGGTGCTGATCGCCGTGGGCAACGCGGTCGCGGCCCGCCGCCGTAGCTGAGAGCATTCTTCCGACCGCCCCTCCGCAGGTCGCGGAGGGGCTTCACCGTGGCCAAGAACAGGGAGGCGAGATCGGATTCCGGCGGGGGGAACCCGCGCGTGATCACCTATTTGGTCCCGCAATTTCACACTCAGACTTTCGTAAGGGAAGTGGGATTTGTGGATCCGCTGAAGGCGCTGGCTGACGCGGAGCGCAAGCCGTACTGGCTGGACAGCCCGGCCAGACCCGAGCCGCAGCCGCGGCTCTTCGGACACACCACCGCCGACCTGGTCGTCGTCGGCGGCGGCTTCACAGGGCTGTGGACGGCCCTGATGGCCAAGGAACGCGACCCGTCACTCGACGTCGTCCTGCTCGAAGGCCGCAGGATCGGCTGGGCGGCCACCGGCCGCAACGGCGGGTTCTGCATGGCGACCCTCACCCACGGCCTGGCCAACGGGCTGGAGCGGTGGCCCGAGGAGATCGACCGGCTCGAACGCATGGGCGTCGAGAACCTCGACGAGATCGAGCGCACGCTGGAGCGCCACGGCATCGACTGCTCGTTCGAACGCACCGGCGAGCTGCACGTCGCCACCGAGGACTGGCAGCTCGACGGGCTCAACGAGCACCTCGACCTCATCTCCGACCTGGGCCTCGACTACGTGCCGCTCGACCAGGAGCAGGTGCGGGCCGAGGTGAACTCGCCGACCTACCTCGGCGGCCTCTGGGAGCGCAGCGGCTGCGCCATGCTCGACCCGGCCAGGCTGGCGTGGGGCCTGCGGGAGGCGTGCCTGCGGCTCGGCGTCCGCGTCCACGAGCGCACCCCGGTCCGCTCGCTGACCGACGACGGCACGACGATCACCTTGCGCACGCCGTACGGGGCGGTGGGCGCGCGCCACGTGGCGCTGGGCACCGGAGTGTTCCCGCCGCTGCTGCGGCGGCTCAAGCACTTCGTGGTCCCGGTGTACGACTACGCGCTGATGACCGAGCCCCTGACCGGCGCCCAGCTCGACGCCGTGGGCTGGCGCAACCGGCAGGGCGTGGGCGACTCCGGCAACCAGTTCCACTACTACCGGCTGACCGACGACAACCGGATCCTGTGGGGCGGCTACGACGCCGTCTACTACAACGGGGGCCTGGTCAAACCGGAGTACGACCAGCGCGACGAGACCTTCGTCAAGCTCGCCCGGCACTTCTACGACACCTTCCCGCAGCTCGACGGCGTGCGCTTCACCCACAGGTGGGGCGGCGTCATCGACACGTGCAGCCGGTTCAGCGCCTTCTACGGGCAGGCGCACGGCGGCCGGCTCGTCTACGCCGCCGGCTACACCGGCATGGGCGTCGGCGCCACCCGGTTCGGCGCGAACGTCATGCTCGACCTGCTGTCGGGCAAGCCCACCGACCGCACCGAGCTGCGGATGGTGAAGGAGAAGCCGATGCCGTTCCCGCCCGAGCCGGTGCGTTCGGGGGTGATCCAGTTCACCCGCTGGTCGATCGCGCAGGCCGACCAGCACCAGGGCAGGCGCAACCTGTGGTTGCGCGCGCTCGACCGGATGGGGCTGGGGTTCGACTCGTAACCTGGTCCCCATGAGAGTGGAATTCATGGCGGACGGCCTCACGCTGGCCGGCGACCTGCGGGTCCCGGGCGGCGTGGGGCCGTGGCCCGGGCTCGTCCTCACGGGGCCGTTCACCGGCGTGCGCGACCAGGTCACCGGCCTGTACGCGGCCCGGCTGGCCGAGCGCGGCTACGCCACCCTGGCCTTCGACCACCGCAACTGGGGCGAGTCAGAAGGCCGGCCCCGCCGCCACGAGGACCCGCAGGGCAAGCTGCACGACCTGCGGGCGGCCGTGTCCTTCCTGCGCTCGCGGCCCGAGGTGGACCGCGAGCGCATCGGAGCCGTCGGCATCTGCCTCGGCGCCGGGTACGCGCTCAGGTTCGCCGCCTTCGACCCCCGCGTGAAGGTCTTCGCCGGGATCGCCGGCGCCTACAACAACCCGTACGCGATGCGCGGCGCCGACCTCGCGCCCCACCTCGACGTGCTGGAGCGGCAGGACCTCGGCGGGCCCGTCGAGTACCTGCCCGCCGTCGCCGAGCAGGGCGAGGCCGCGATGCCCGGCGACGAGCCGTACGCGTACTACGGCGGCGAGCGCGGCGCCTCCCCGCACTGGGCCAACGAGGTGACCAGGGGGAGCATCCTCGAACTGCTCACCATGGACAACATGATGGGCAGCGACTTCCTGTCGCCGAAGCCGGCCTTGATCGTGCACGGGGTCGTCGACCGGTTCTGCACGCCCGAAGGGGCGGAGGAGGTGTTCAAGCGGCTCGACCAGCCGAAGAAGATCGTCTGGGTGGACGCCAAGCAGCACATCGACCTCTACGACCGCGAGCCGTACGTCACGCAGGCCGTGGCCGCGACCGCCGACTTCCTGGCCGAGCACCTCTGAGCCGACCTCGGAACCTGCCTCTGAGCCGACCTCCGGACCCACCTCCGGACCCGCCTCCGAACTCGGCAAGAACCTGCTGAAGGTCTCGCCAGGAATGCGCCTGGGGTGATGGTCCAGGCCTTCGGGCCGGGCATGCTCCCGTACGACCCCCGATGAGAGCTCGGGGGTTGGTGCGTGCGCGGGAAGTGGATGGCCGGGCTGGGGCTGGTGGTGGCCCTCGGTGCGGGGTGCGGGGCGGGCAAGGCTCCGGTGGTGCCGGCCGTGGTGGAGGCGCCGGTCAAGGTCGCACGATGCGTCCTGAAATTTCGTGACACGCGCCTGGGAAACGCTGCCCGGGCGCGCCTCTCACGCGACCTCGCCACGTACGTCCGCGGCCGGCCCGGCCGCATCGTCTACGCCGCGCACGACCTCGTGACCGGCGTCAGGCTCGGGCTCGGCGAACACGAGCACGACATGATCACCGCCAGCGGGGCCAAGGTCGACATCCTCGCCGCACTCCTGTCCCGCCGCGACTCCCGCCTCGACGCCGGCGAGCGCGACCTCGCCGCCCGCATGATCAGGGAGAGCGACAACAGCGCCGCCGACGCGCTCTGGTCCCGCGTCGGGGGCGGCGGCGCCATGAGCGACTTCTACGCCAGGATCGGCCTGACGGAGACCACCCCCGGCCCCAGCCAGTACTGGGGCGGCACCAACACCAGCCCCGCCGACCGCCTGCGCCTCCTCAAGGTCCTCATCAGGGGAGGCAAGGGCGGCCTCACCCCCGCCGACCGCGGCATGGTCCTCGGGCTGATGGAACGAGTCCAGCCCGACCAGGCCTGGGGCGTCAGCGCCGCCGCCCGCCCCGGGGACCGGGTGGCACTCAAGAACGGCTGGACGCCCCGGCCGTTCATCCACAACACGTGGGCGGTGACCAGCTACGGCCGCATCGCCGGGCCGGGGCGTGACCTGCTGCTGTCCGTACAGACGGATCAGCAGCCGGGGGAGGGTACGGGCATCCAGACGATCGAGGGCATCGCCCGCATGATCGGCACCCGCCTCCACCACCTCATCCCCACCACCACCCGCCCCTGCCCCACCAACCCCATCCCCTGACACGTCCGTCGCGGGGAGGCGGGGTCAGGAGGGGGCGCCCGTGAGGACGTTCTCCGGGATTTCCTTCGGGACGCCCCGCAAGCCCACCAGCGCGAGCACCGCGACCACCGCCAGCAGGGCCGCCGTGACGAGGGAGGTGAGGTGGACGCCGTCGACGAAGGCCACCTGTGCGGCTCGTACGAGCTGGTCGGCCTGGGTGGCGGGGAGGGTGGTGGCGGCGTTGAGGGCGCCGGCGAGGGATTCGCGGGCCGCCTCGCCCGGCACCCCCGGCGGTAGGGCCAGGTGGGCTCGGTAGGCGCTGGTCAGTACGGTGCCGAGGATGGCGATGCCGAGGGCGCCGCCGAGCTCGAACGCGGTTTCCGAGACCGCCGCGGCGGCCCCCGCGCGCTGCCGTGGTGCCGTGGCCAGGACGTTGTCGTTGTTGACGGTGAAGGCCAGCCCGGTGCCCATCCCCTGGATGATCATGACGGGCAGCAGGGCCCAGTAGTTCAGTTCGGTGTCGAGGGTGGCGTAGTACAGGAAGGCGCCGGCGTTCATGGCCAGGCCCAACGCGACCACGCCGTTCCTGCCCAGGTGCTGGATGAGCCTGGCGGCCAGGACGCCGCCCACGGCGCCGCTGAGCCCGCCGGGGAGCTGGGCGAGCCCGGCCTGGAGCGGGGACCAGCCGAGCACGAGCTGCAGGTACCAGGCGAACATCAGCATCATGGCCGACATGGCGAAGATGGCGAGGAGGTTCGTCAGGACGGAGGCGGTGAACGCGCGGCGGGCGAAGAGCCGCACGTCGATGAGCGGGTCGGCGAGCCTGGTCTGCCGCCACACGAACAGCGCCAGCAGCGCGACCCCGGCCACCCCGGCGATCACGACGTCCGCGTGCCCGAGGCCCTTGTGGGCGGCCTCCTTGATCGCGTAGATGAGGGTGACGATGCCGGTGAACGACAGCGCCACGCTGGCCGGGTCGAGCCGGCCCGCGCGCGGGTTGCGCGACTCCGGTAGCACCAGGATGCCGCCGACCAGCACCAGCGCCATGATGGGCACGTTGATGAGGAAGACCGAGCCCCACCAGAAGTGGTCGAGCAGCAGCCCTCCGACCACGGGGCCGACGGCGAAGCCGGCCGCGCTCATGCCGCTCCAGATGCCGACGGCCGCGGTGCGCTCGGCCGGCTCGGTGAACACGTTGCGGATGATCGACAGGGTCGAGGGCATGATGGTGGCGCCGGCCACGCCCAGCAGCGCCCTGGCCGCGATCAGCAGCTCCGGGGTGGGCGCGTACGCGGTCACGGCGGAGGCGGCGCCGAACGCGACGGCCCCGATGAGGAGCAGGCGCTTGCGGCCGATGCGGTCGCCGAGGTTGCCCATGGTGACGAGCAGGCCGGCCAGGGCGAAGCCGTACATGTCGCCGATCCACAGCAGCTGGGTGGAGGTCGCGCCGAGGTCGGCCACCAGCCGGGGCAGGGCCAGGTGCAGGACCGTGAGGTCGAGCGAGAGCAGCAGCGTGGCCAGGCAGGCGATGGCCAGGCAGGACCATTTGTTCTTCATGCCGCACACTGTGTTCGGCGCGGCTGACGGCGGGCCTACCGCTCGCTGACCGCCTCACCGGCCAGCCCGGTCATGGCGGCGTCGATGCGGGCGCGGGTGTCCTCGGTGCTGAACCAGTTGTCGGGGCAGACCTCGCGGGCCTGGACGAGCAGGGCGCGGGCCGCCTCGTGGTCGCCGCGTTCCGCCTCGACCAGGCCGAGCCCGAGCAGGGCCCAGGCCAGGGTCTCCATGGAGCCGTTGCGCCGCGACAGCTCGGCCGCCTCGGCGAAGTCGTCCCGGGCGCCCTCCAGGTCGCCGAGGCCGGTCCGCGCGTCGCCGCGGCGGCACAGCCCTTCGGCGATCTCCGTGACCGCGCCCAGCTCGCGCGCGAGCGTGAGCGCCTCGCCGGCCAGCGCGAGCGCGCTGCGGTAGTCGCCCTGCAGCTGCCGCAGCGCCCCCAGCCCCGACAGCACCAGCACCATGCCCCACCGCTCGCCGATGGCCCGGAACCCGGAAAGGCTGCGCTCGAAGCGGTCCAGCGCCTCGTCCGTCCGGCCGAGCAGCTGCAGGACGAACGCGTGACCGCAGCTGGCCAGCGCCTCCTTCCACGGCGAGAGGCCGACCACCGCGTCCATGTAGAACTGCTCCATCGCCCCGAAGTCCGCCGGCGGCCCGGTGAACATCGACAGCAGCATCATCATGAACTCCACCCGCACCGGCAGGTAGTCGATCGGCAGCAGCCGCCGCACCTCCTCCAGCCGGGTGCGCAGCAGCTCGTCCGTGCCTCCGGCCCACGCCACGATGAGCACGCACATGGCGTACTCCTCCTCAAGGCCGGGCAGGCGGGTCTCGCCGAGCGCGGCGAGGAGCGCGGCGGCCAGGTTCGCGCTGGAGACGCGGTGGCCGCGCATCCACCAGTAGCAGGCGCTGTGCGCCAGCAGCCGCGTGCCCAGCTCGAACTGCCCGGACTCGGTCGCCCACCGCACGGCCGCGTCGAGGTCGTCGCTCTCCTCGTCGAGCCGGGCCAGCCACTCCATCTGCGCGGCTGTGCGCAGCAGCGGGTCGGCCGCCAGCATCAGGTCGAGGTAGTAGCGGGCGTGCGCGTCGCGGATCGTGTCCCCTTCGCCCGACTCCTCCAGCCGTTCGGCGCAGAACGCCCGGATCGTCTCCAGCATCCGGAACCGCCCGTCCACGAACTCCACGAGCGACTTCTCCGCCAGCGAGAACAGCACCTCCTCCGGCAGCCCGCACACCCGCTCGGCCGCCTCCGGCCGCGCCCCCGCCACGAACGCGCTCAGCCGCCTGGCCATCACCTGCTCGTCGTCGTCCAGCAGGTCCCAGCTCCACGCCACGACCGCGTGCAGCGTCTGGTGCCGGGGCAGCGCCGTACGGCTGCCTCTGGCCAGGAGCCTGAACCGATCGTCGAGCCGCGCCGCGACGTCCGCGATCGACAGGGTACGCAGCCGCGCCGCCGCCAGCTCGATCGCCAGCGGCAGCCCGTCGAGAGCCCGGCAGATGCGCACGACGTGCGCGGCGTTGCCCGCGTCCACCGCGAAACCCGGCCGGACGGCGGCGGCGCGGTCGGCGAACAGCCGCACCGCCGGATACTCCAGAGGGTCGGGCGTCTCGGCGGGCGGCAGCCGCAGCGGCGCCACCGGCAGGATCGACTCGCCCGTGATGCCCAGCGCCTCCCGCCCCGTCACCAGCACGCGCAGGTCGGGGCAGGCGGCCAGCAGGTGGTCGGCCAGCTCGGCGGTGGCCGCCACCAGGTGCTCGCAGTTGTCCAGGACGAGCAGCAGCTCGCGGCCGGCCAGCGCGGCGACCAGCCGGGCGGCGGGGTCCAGGGCGGGGCGCTCGTGCAGGTTCAGGAGAGGGTCGCGGACGCCGATCGCGGCCAGCACCGCCTGTGCCACGCCGTCGCCGTCGGAGACGGGGGCCAGCGGCACGAAGCACACGTCGCCCGGCTCCTGCCCGGCCGCCTCGATCGCCAGCCGGGTCTTGCCCGCGCCGCCGGGGCCGATCAGCGTGACGAGTCTGCTGTCCTGGAGCCGGGCCCCGACCTGCGCCAGCTCCTCGGCCCGGCCCACGAAGCTGGTGAGCTGCGCCCGCAACCCCTGCCTGCCCCGCCGCCCGCCCGCGCCCTGTCCGTGCGCGCCCTGTCCGCCCGCGTCCTGTCCGCTCGCGCCCTGTCGGTACGGGCTGCGCGCGGAGGCGGCCCCCGGGCTGGGGATAGCGGACCGTGCGGCGCCGGGCGCGTCAAGGTGTGTGGTGCCGGGGGTGGGCGGGTGGGTGGGGCCGAGGGAGGGGTCGGCTCTGAGGACGGCCAGGTGGGCGGCGGCCAGGTCGGCGCCCGGCTCGATGCCCAGCTCCTCGTCCAGCAGCTTCCTCGTCTCCTCGTAGACGGTCAGCGCCTCGGCCTGCCGCCCGCTGCCGTACAGGGCGCGCATGAGCTGGGCGCGCAGCCGCTCCCGCAGCGGGTGGGCGGCGGCGAGCTGGCTCAGCTCGGCCACCAGCTCGCGGTGCCGCCCCAGGTCGAGCTCCGCCCGCACGCGGTCCTCCGTGGCGGCCAGCCGCAGCTCCTCCAGGGCGGCCGCGGCGGCGCCGGCGTGCGGCGCGTCGGCGAGCGGCGCGCCCCGCCACAGCTCCAGCGCCTCGCGCAGCAGCATCGCGGCGCGTTCCGGGTCGCCGCCGGCCAGCGCCTGCCGGCCTTCGGCGGTCAGCAGCTCGAACCGGCGCGCGTCCACGTCGTGCGGGTCGGCGACCAGCCGGTATCCGGCCGGGTGGAACTCCACCAGGTCCCGCCCCAGAGCCCGGCGCAGCCGCGACACCTGCGACTGCAGCGCGTTGGCGACGCCCTCGGGCGGGCGCGGCCCGTACATGCCCTCCACGAGCTGCTCGGCGCCGACGATGCGGCCGGCGTGCAGGGCGAGCAGCGTCAGCAGGGCGCGGACGCGGGGGCCGCCGACCGGGACCTGCTCGCCGTCCTCGTCCAGCACGTTCGTGGGCCCGAGGATCTGGAAGCGCATGCCTCGATTATCGCGGCAACCTGTCGGCGATCTCGGCATATGTCGGGATCGCCGGGGCGGGCTCGCCGCGGGCGGCGAGCGCCGTGCCCAGCGCCGCTCCCAGCGCGGCCCGGTAGAGCAGCGAGCCGGTGCTCACCCTGGCCACCCCGGCCTCGCCCAGCCGGGCCAGGCTGGGGCCGTTCGGCTGGTGCAGCACGTTGAGGGGCAGCGGCGTGCGCGCCGCCACCTTCGCGATCTCGTCAAGGTCGCTCAGCCCCGGGACGAAGATGCCGTCGGCGTTCCCGTAGGCGTCCACCCGCTCCTCGGTGCCGGTGCCGTCACCCAGCCAGTACGTGTCGGTGCGCGCGTTGACGAACACCCCGTGGCCCTTGGCGGCCTCGATGATCCGCTGGTGCAGCTCGACGGGCCGCAGCGTGCCGTCGGGGCGTCCGTCCTCCAGGTTGACGCCAGCCACGCCCAGTGCGGCCAGGCCGGCCACCAGCTCGCCCACCTCGTCCGGGTCGTCGCTGAACCCGCCCTCGATGTCCACCGTCACCAGGACGCCCAGGCCGCTGATCGCCTCGGCCAGCTCGATCGTCTCGGCCTTGGTGGCGCCGGTCGCGTCCGGCTTGCCGTGGACGGCGGCCACGCCGAGGCTGGTGGTGCCGATCGCGGGGAAGCCGTGCGCGGCCAGGTAGGCGGCCGAGCCGTAGTCCCAGGCGTTGGGCAGCAGCAGCGGGTCGCCGGGGCGGTGCAGGTCGCGGAAGCTCGAGCTCATGCCGTCAGTCCTTCCAGGACGCCCGCGGCCAGGGCGAGCGCGTGCTCGGGCGCGGGGCAGGGGCGTACGCCGTGGCCGAAGGTGAGGTGCGGGACGTGGCCGAGCGCCGGGTCGATCGCGTCGGGGTCGCGGTTGACGGCGACCAGGTCGATCGTCACCTCGTCGCCGGTGCGCGTGTCGAGCCTGCGGGTGGCCTTGAGCGGCGGGTCCTGCCGGAGCGTCTCGCACAGCAGCACGTCGACATCGCGGTCGGACGGCACGTGCTTGAGTGCGTTCTCGATCAGCCCCTCCGTGGCGGCGTGCGCCTGCAGCAGGAGGGTGATCACGGGGACGCCGGCCAGCTTCAGCAGCTCGGCCACGGCGGCGTCGGCCTGCGGGCTCTCCTCGCCCGACAGGTAGCCGGCCGCGGCGGCGGGCACGGCGCCGGTGTCCTCGACCCCGAGCGCGGCGCCGAGCACGGCCGTCGGCACGCCCCGCCAGTCACCACCCCGTTCCCTGGTCAGGGTCGCGGCGGCCGATCGCAGCGCGGCGGGGTCCAGCCCGCTCAGCAGCTCGACCAGCTCGCGGCGCCGCCGCGCGTGCGTCTCGCCGGTGCTGAACCGGGAGACGTGGGCGCGCAGCCAGGCCAGCGTCCCTTCGGCGCCGTCCTGGCGGACGGGTGGCGGCACGTACCTGGTGTCGGCGAGCACCGCGGCGGCTTCGGCATGACGGGTGATGAGCATGAGGCCACGCTAGGGCGGGGTCCTTTCGGCGGCGGTCGAAGTGTGCCAGGCGGTCGAAGTGTCAGGCGGTCGGAGTGTGTCAGGCGGTCGGAGTGTGTCAGGCGGTCGGAGTGTGTCAGGCGGTCGGAGTGTGTCAGGCGGCGAGTCGTTCCTGGCGCTCGTGCTCGGTCTGCGCGGGCTCGGTAGTGAGGGGCTCGCTCTTCGCGGCGGCCCGCCCGGGGAAGGCGGCCAGCGCCATGGCGATGAGCAGCGCCATCTCGGCGAGCACGACGCCCCGCTCCAGCATCCCGTAGTAGGCGCCGCCGTTGAGCAGCGAGGAGGTGATGGAGGCCGGGTGGGCGGCCAGGTAGACGGCGAGCGTCACCCCGGCGGCCACGCTGATCGCGCGCACCGCGTTCCAGCGGGGCGCGGCCGTGCGGCCCCGGGCGAGGATCCAGCCGGCGACCGGCAGGGAGGTGAACACGACGGCCGCCGACCAGCGGTGGATCTCGCCGGACACGCTGCCGATCTGCGAGGTGCCGGGGTCGGTCGGGAAGATCGCGCTCATCATCAGCCCGGCCGCCCCGGCCACGAGCAGCACCCGGGTGGGCGCGGTGCGGGCCGGGTCGAGGGTGGTCAGCCCGTACGCCAGGCCGAGGCAGGCCACCGCGAGCGCCAGCATGCCGATCAGGACGGGCAGCATCCCGCCGGGCACCAGCGCGTAGTCACTGAGCAGCACCTGGGTGGGCAGCGCCACGTCCGCGTACGCGAGCGCGCCGGCCGACACGAGCGTGCCGATCACCGTGCTCCAGACGCTCTGCCTGGGTGTCATCGCATCACCTCGTCGTAGATCCGCTCGAACCGGGCGAGGGACGCCTGGTCGTCGTGGGTGAGCGCCAGCTCCCTGCTGGCCTTGCCGAGCCGGGCGCGCAGGCCGTCGTCGGCGAGCACGTTCGTCAGGTGCCGGGCCAGGGAGACGACGTCGCCCGGCTGGTAGAGGTAGCCGTTGTCCTCGACGAGGTGCGGCAGCGCCATCGCGTCGGCGGCCACGACGGGCAGCCCGGAGGCCATGGCCTCCAGCGTGGCGATGCTCTGCAGCTCGGCGATGCCGGGCATGGCGAACACGTCGGCGGCGGCGAAGGCCTGCGGCATGTTCTCGTCGGCCACGAAGCCGAGCATGAAGACCCGCTCGCTCACGCCGATGCGCCTGGCCAGCCGCTCCAGCTCCTCCCGCTGGTTGCCCTTGCCGACGAACGCGACCTGGGCGTCGGTCTCGTTGAGCACGAGCGGCAGGGCGCGGATCACCTCGTCGAGGCGCTTCTCCTCGTCGAGGCGGCCGACGAACAGGATGGTGGGCCGGTCGGGCAGGCCGAACATCTTGCGCGCCCACGCCTTGGGCTCGGAGTGCGGGTGGAACCTGGTCAGGTCGATGCCGCAGGAGACCGGCTCGACGCCGCGGCCGAAGCCCTGGTCGGCGAGCAGCTTGGCGGCCAGCGGGGTGGGGGTGGTGATGTGGTCGGCGCGGTTGAAGACGCGGCTGAAGTCGCGCCAGGCCAGCCGGCCCGCCTTCTCCCGCAGCCGGGCGGGGATGTGGGCGAACTGGAAGAGGTTGTCGGGCATGAAGTGGTTGGTGGCCACGATGGGCACGCCGGCCCGGCGGGCGGCGGCCATGGCGGCCCGGCCGACGACGAAGTGGCCCTGCGTGTGCAGGACGTCGGGCTTGATGATGGAGACGAGCCGGTCGAGCCGGGTCGGCACGGTGACGCGCATGGTGGGGTGGACCAGCAGCGGCGCGGAGCGCAGCCGGTGCACGACCACGCCGTCGCACACCTCGGCGCTGGCGGGGCCCTGGTCCGACTGGCAGACGACGTGCACCTCGTTGCCGCGCGCGGCCAGGCCGGTGGCCAGGCGGTGGGTGAAGTAGGCGGCGCCGTTCACGTCGGGCGGGTAGGTGTCGGAGGAGATGAGGATGCGGCGCGGCCGGTCGGGGGCGGGGGAGAGGGTGGCACGCTCGGGGACGCTGTGCAGGGGCATGGCCATGGTGGTGAACTCCGATTTCATGGGTGGCTTGGGGAGAGCCGTGACCTGGGGAATGTCAAGCGGGGTCGTTGTGGGCCTCCAGCGGGCTGGTCCGCGCCAGGGCGACGGTGCCCACGGCGGTCAGCAGGGCCGCCGCGACCGGCAGGATCCCGGTCGGCAGCGGCTCGCCCAGCAGCAGCGCGCCGAACGCGACCGCGGTCAGCGGGTCGGCGATCTGCAGCGAGGCGAAGGAGACGCCGAAGTGCCCGACGGCGTAGGCGCGTTGCAGCATCATCAGCGCGAGCAGCGCGGGCACCGGCAGCGCCAGCAGGTACCACCAGTTCCAGCCGCCGTCCACCAGCACCCGCATGAGGGTGGCGGTGGCGCCGTACAGCACGCCGGAGCTGGTCGCGAGCAGCGCGGCCCGGCCCGCGGGCGAGACGGCCTTGGAGCCGGCCCACAGCAGCACCGCCGCCACCCCGGCCACGCCCAGCAGCGTGAGCACGCCGTTCGGGCTGAGCTGGGTGGGGCCGTCGGACTCGGGGACCAGCAGCACCAGGCCGATCAGCCCGCTCGCCACGACCCCCGCCGCCGTCAGCTCCTTGCGTGACGGCTTGCGGCCGTGCAGCGTGGCGGCGATGGGCAGCGCGAACAGCAGGCTGGCCACGCCCATGGGCTGGACGACGGTCAGCGGCCCGAGCCCGAGTGCGACGATGTGCAGGCCACCACCCGCGAGGATGGACGCGCCGCCGATGAGCCAGCGCGGCCGCCGGAGCAGGGCGAGCAGCCCCGGCTTGGCGGAACCGACGGCCTCGAACTGCTGCAGCGCGGCCCCGAGCGCGAAGAACAGCGAACCGACCAGGGCGATCACCGCGGCCAGCACAGTCATGCGCACTCCTTTCAGACGGATGGTTGCCAGGCAGGGTCAAACGGACGTGTCCGCCGGAAGACGTTCAGAGGAAGCCTTGGTGGCGCGCCGCTTCCTGACCCACCGCACGATCTCCACGACGGCGGTGATGGACAGCGCGATGCCCAGGCCGAGCAGCAGACCCTTGATGGGGTCGTTCTCGAACGCCATCCCGCCGAAGAAGCCGATCAGCCCGGAGTACACCGCCCACGAGCCGGCCGCGATCGCGTCGAAGAAGGTGAACGAGCGCAGCGGGTGCCGCACGGCGCCCATGGTCAGCGTGGTCGCGGTGCGGCCGCCGGGGATGTACCTGGCCACGACCAGGACGAGGCCGCCGCGCTCGGCCAGGGCGTTGCGGGCCCAGACGAACGCCTTCTTGTCGCGCAGCCTGCCCGCCGACTTGTTGCCGATCAGGTAGGAGATGTGGTCGCCGGCGAACGCGCCGAGCGCGGACACCGCCATGACCAGGGCCAGGTTCGTGTCGCCGGTGGCGGCGAACACCCCGGCCGTGATGACGGCCGTCTCGGCGGGCACGATGGGGAAGAACCCGTCGAGCATCGCCAGGGCGAACAGCGCCAGATACAACCACGGCGAGGACATCACCTGTTCGACGAGGTCGAGTATGGCGTGCGACATGAGCGTTGACTCCGATCGTTAGGGCACTCACACAGCCTTGCTGCGCGTGACGTCCGGGACCATCGGGGATGCCCCCGGTCGAACGCGGCCCTTTCCCCCAGTGCGAGTCAGGGCCGATACCCCTTGAAGGTAGAAACTCCGCAGGTCACGGCACATCGGACGATCGGCACGCACTACCCCCTACTTTCGTCGGGGTCGCGCCTGCGATCTCCGGATGACACTTACGATCAAACCGGTTCGCGGCGCGGGAATCAGGAGTGGAGATAGGCGCATTCGTGGTGGGGCTAGCCCCACCCCCGCAGGGGACGGCGCTCTACCCCACTTTCGTCAGGGGTGCCACCTGACTTCGGGCGGAGCCGGCCACCCGGGCGTTGCCGATACCGTCGGGGCGTGACGCGTTTTCGCAGGGAGAGCCGCCGCCAGGTGGTCTACGACGTGCTGCTCTTCGTCGTGCTCGCCATCTTCGTCGCCGCCATGGGGCCCGACCCGTTCAGGGATCCGGCGGCGTTCGGCATGGTGACCGTGCCCCGCTGGGGGCTGGCCGCCGCCGCGGTGCTGGTCGGGCGACCGTACCCGCTGGCGGCGCTGGTGCTGCTGCTGCCGCTGGGGCCGTGGCAGTTCAGCGAGGGGTTCGCGACGGTGGACCTGAGCTGGCTGCTGCCCCGGCGCAACGTGAAGATCCTGCCGTTGCTGGCGACGTCGCCGTTCATCGTCTGGTACGCGTACCTGACCGGGCGGCGGATGGCCAGGGTGTGGCCGGCGTTGCTCGCGTTCTGCCTGATCGCGGTGGTGGGCGTGGCGGTGGTGCTGGCCAGGGGCGGCGACCTGGCCCTGTGGGTGTCCATGATCACGGCGGTGCTCGGCACCTATGTGGTGCCGCACCTGTTCGGGGTGCTGCGGCGCAAGCTGCTGCAGCAGCGCGCGCAGGCCAGGACGTCGGCCGAGGCGCAGGCCAGGCTGCGCGAGCGGGCCAGGATCGCGCGCGAGATGCACGACTCGCTCGGCCACGACCTGGCGCTGATCGCGGTCCGGGCGGCGGGGCTGGAGCTGGCGCCCGGCCTCGCGCCCGCGCAGGTCAAGGCGGCCGGCGAGCTGCGGCTCGCGGCGGCCGACGCCACCGAACGGCTGCGCCAGATCATCGGGCTGCTGCGCGAGGACTCCGACGCGGCGCCGCTGGCCCCGGTGGGGGAGGACGTGCCCGAGCTGGTACGCAGGGCCGCCGACTCCGGCATGTCGATCACCCTCGACCTCGGCCCGGGGCCGGTGCCCGGCCTGGCCCGCGCCGTGGTGCAGGAGGGGCTGACGAACGCCGCCAAGCACGCGCCCGGGGCGGCCGTGGAGGTGTCGGTGTCGCCGCACCGGGTCCGCGTCCGCAACGGGCCGCCCCGCTCCCGGCCCACGGCGCGCTCCGGCGGGCTGGGGCTGACGGGGCTGCGCGAGCGCGTCCGGCTGGCCGGCGGCACCCTCACCGCCGGGCCGGTGGGCGACGGCTTCGAGCTGACCGTGTCGCTCCCCCGCGAGGGGGAGGCGGATCCCCGCTAGGCGGGAGGGTGCGGGCCGCCGCACACGCGAGGCTCACAGGCATGACACAAACTGCCCTGAGCACGAACCGCTCGCCCGGCGCGATCGCGAGCGGCCCAGCGCCGGGTTTCGGCCGGCGTGCCGCCGCGATCGTGGCGGTGGCGGCGATGCTGCCCTACCTGACGCTCAAGATCCTCTGGCTGACCGGCAGCTCGATCGGCGTGAGCGAGCCCGGCCTGATGAACGACCCGGCGATGGTCGGGCTCAACGCGATGACCTTCGGCATGGACGCTGTCGGCCTGCTGCTGGCGCTGGCGTTCGCGGCCCGCTGGGGCCTGCGGCTGCCCGCCTGGCTGGTGCTGCTGCCGCTGTGGGTGGGCACGGGCCTGCTGTCGGTGCTGATCGTCAGCATGCCGGTCGTGATCGCGACGTCCGGCCTCGGCGCCTTCGCGGGCGGCCCTATCCAGTCGTGGATCTACCTGATGGTCTACGGCGGCTTCATGGTGCAGGGGATCGGCCTGATGGCGGCCTTCGCCCTGTACGCCCGCGACCGCTGGCCGGCCGCCTTCACCACGGCCACCGGCCGGCCGTTCCCCAGCCTCACCCGGCCGTTGCAGCGGGTCCTGGCCTGGGGCGCGCTGCCGGTCGCCACGCTGCTGGGCGGCGTCCGGCTGGCGTGGGCCTTCGACGGGCAGGTGGGGGCGGTGCAGGACGTCCTGAAGGGGGTGCTCGCGATCGCCGGCGCCGCCGCGCTGGTCGTGATGGTGGAGCGCAAGGGCCGGGGCCCGTTCTGGCGCCCGCTGGTGGCGGCCTGGATCGGCGCGGGCTCCCTGTTCGCCTGGGGCCTCTACGCGCTGATCATCACGTCGGTGGGCGGGCCGCTCTCCGCGGGGGCGGGCGGCCCGGAGGGGCTGGTGGAGCTGTTCGGCGTGCTGACCGGCCTGGTCATGGGGTTGTGCGGGGCGTTCCTGCTGGCCGAGCGCTCAGGCGTGGGCCACGTGGATGCGGTGCAGGAGCCGCTTGAAGGCGATGACCGAGAACGTGATCGCCGTACCGCTGATCACGGCCACCGCTGACGTCCGCAGGATCATGAACGCGCCGAGCGAGCCGCCGATCGACTCGTAGACCGCGAGGAAGATGCTCAGCGTGGAGTTCATCAGCAGCACGAACGCCCACAGCAGCGTGATCCGGGCGAAGAACCGGCGCACCCGCTCCTGCTTGAGCACCGCCGACGGCAGGTGGATGTAGTCGAGCGTGAGCTTCTGCACCAGCGGCCTGTTGAGCCGCACGGAGGCGAGGAAGGCCATGCTGATGCAGATCGTGCCCATCTCGGGCTGGATGAAGAACCACATCCAGGTGCCGGTCCAGAACGCCACGATCGCCCGTACGGTGATCGCGAACGCCGCCAGGTACATGGTGGCGGGCACCTTGACCCGCTTGACGAGCCGCCAGGCCACGCCCAGGTAGACCCAGGCGACGGTGAGGGCCAGCGCCCATTTGAAGCCGAGCACCACCATGGCGAGGTAGAAGACGGCGAGGGGGGCGACCACGCCTTCGAGCAGCCGGGGAGCCGCCTGCCGGGCGAGCGCGGTGAGGCGTGGGAGGGTGACAGGTGGATGGTTCAAGGCTGCTCCGCAGATAGGCCGACGATCAGCGTCTACCCGGGCTTCAGGGGACCAGGCATGACAGATGGATCGCACGTTGTCACCGGTGGGTCCGACACCGCCGTCCCGGGAAGCACGCCGGTGGCTTACCGTACCCGAGGCGGAGTGATGAGACTGCCTGTTTTGACGCGTTCCATCTGTGTCCACGAAAACAGCGGGGGCTTGAATGCGTCTTTCATCCGAGTGACGCGGTGGCGAGTTTCGCGCCGAACCCCAGGAAGACGACCCCGACGCCGGACGTGAGGCCGGCGCTGAGCCGGCGGTGGCGGCGGAACTGGGCGGCCAGGAAAGTTCCGCCGAAGATCAGGCCGGTGAGGTAGAGGAAGCTGAAGAGCTGGATGACGGCGCCCAGGATGATGAACGACAGCGCGGGGTTGGCGTAGCCGGGGTCCACGAACTGCACGAAGAACGAGACGAAGAACAGGATGGCCTTCGGGTTCAGCAGGCTGATCGTCAGGGCCTTGCGGAAGGGGCGCGGGCGGCCGTCACCCTTGACGGCGGCCACGGGCGCGGCCACAGGAGCGGTGGCCCCGGCCGTGCGGGCGGAGCGCCACGACTTCCAGGCGCCCCTGAGCATCTGGAAGCCGATCCACGCGAGGTACCCGGCGCCGGCGTACTTGACGATCGTGAACAGCAGCGGATTGGCTTGCAGGAGCGAGGCGGCGCCGGCGGCGGTGAGGAACATCAGCACGGTGTCGCCGGCGAAGACGCCCGCCGCGGCCCGGTAGCCCTGGCGGACGCCGTGCTGGGCGGCGTAGGACAGGACGTACAGCGAGTTGGGGCCGGGCAGGAGGATGATCAGGAAGGCGCCCACGACGTAGGCCCAGAAATCCGTGATGCCGAAGAACATGATGCCGCTTGCTCCTGGGGAAGAACTGGTGACATATCACGGTATCGGGCGGTCAGGGCGCGTACCAGATGCCGCCGTACGCCTGCCGGTGGCCGAGCGCCCGGTAGACCGCGTCCACCAGCGCCTGCCCGCGCGGGTTCACGCCGAGCCCGGCGCCCTGCTTGTTCATCGTGTAGCCGAACGCCAGCCGCGCCGCCGGGTCACAGAACCCGATCGAGCCGCCCATTCCCACGTGCCCGAACGCGGTCTCCGTCAGCAGCGCGCCCTCGCTGTCGGGCGCGGGCAGGTGCCGGTTGTCGACCGCCTTGACGAAGCCGAGCGCGAAGTGGGTGGGCGCGAGCAGCACCGCGTCGGTGCCGGCCGAGGCGGTCAGCGCCATGAGCGCCAGGTGCTCCCTGCTCACCAGGCCGCCGCCGCCGAGCGACAGCGGCCGGTACATGCCGGCCAGCCCGCGCGCGTGGGTGATCCCGCCGACGGCCCCGATCTCGGACGCGTGCGCGGCCCTGCTGTCGGACTCGCCGGCCGCCATGTAGCCGCCCTCGTGGGCCAGCACCGCCGCCTGCACCGACGCCGGGTCGCCGAACGCCTTGAGGTAGAACGAGGCCGGCGCCTGCGGCGGGTCGGCGGGCACGGTCGGCGCGATCCGGCCCTCCAGCTCCTCCGGCAGCCCCAGCCAGAAGTCCAGCCCGAGCGGCTCGGCCACCTCCTCGCGGAAGAACGTGCCGAGCGAGCGCCCGCTCACCCGGCGCACCACCTCGCCCACGAGATAGCCGAAGGTGAGCGCGTGGTAGCCGTGCCGGGTGCCCGGCTCCCAGTACGGCTCCTGCTCCGCCAGCCGCCCGGCCATGAGCTTCCCGTCGTAGAAGGCGCCGGGCGGCGGCGGCTCGCGCAGTGCGGGCAGCCCGGCCTGGTGCGCGAGCAGGTGCCGGACGAGCGTGCCGCCCTTGCCGCGCACGCCGTACTCGGGCCAGTAGCGGATGACGGGGGCGTCGAGGTCGAGGTCGCCGCGCGAGGCGAGCACGTGGGCGCACAGCGCCGTCGCGCCCTTCGTGCACGACCACACGTGCCCGATCGTGTCCTCCGCCCAGGGGCGGTCTGGCGCGGCCTGCCCGCCCCACAGGTCGACGGCCACCTCGCCGTCGACGATCACGCACACCGACGCGCCGACCTCGCCGCGATGGGCGAGATTCGCTTCGAACTCCTCGCGTACCTGGGCGAACGGAGGATCACACCTGCCATGCACGGTCATTTCCCGAATGCATCACGAAAGTCCGGGCGTGTAAACCGATGACTTTCCGCCCTTGCCCTGGTCAAAAGGTCAGACAAGAAGGGAGCACGACATGGATCTCGGAATCGGCCTTCCCGTGACGGGCCCGCAGACGAGCCCGGAGGAGATCGTCCGCGTGGCCCAGGCGGCCGAGCGCGCCGGGCTGGGCGCGGTATGGACGTACGAGCGCCTGATCCGGCCCGCCGAGCCGTGGATGCTCGGGCTGGAGCAGGTCATCCCCCTGCCCGAGGAGAGCGCCTCCGTCTACGACCCGCTGGAGACGCTCGCCTACCTCGCGGCGAAGACCAGCACGATCCGGCTGGGCACCACCGTCATCGACGCGTTGTTCCACCCGCCCGTCGTGCTGGCCAAGCGGCTGGCCACGCTCGACCGGCTCAGCGGCGGCCGGATGTGGATCGGGCTCGGGCAGGGCTGGATGAAGCAGGAGTTCGAGGCGGCGGGCGTGCCGGTCAAGCGGCGCGGGGCGGGCTTCGCGGAGCACGTGGAGGCCATGCGCGCCTGCTGGGGCCCCGACCCGGTGCGCTTCTCGGGCCGCTACTACTCGATCCCCGAGTCGGGCGTCGGGCCCAAGCCGACGGGCCTGACACTGCTCGGCGGCGCGGGCGCGCCGGCCGCGCTGGAGCGGGTGGCCGCGCTCGGCATGGGGCTGACCACGGTCGTCTTCGACTGGGACATGCTCGGGCAGACCGTCGAGACCTACCGCAAGGCCGGCGGCCAGGGCCCGCTCGTGGTCCAGGTGAACGGCGTGGTCGGCGACCGCTCGCTGGACGAGCGCACCCCGCTGACCGGCTCGGTCGAGCAGGTGGCCGAGGACCTGGCGCGGGTCAGGGCGCTGGGCGCCGACCACGTGCTGTGGCAGCCGATCGGCTTCGACGCGGACGGCCTGGTCGAGCGCATCGCGCAGCTCGGCACGTCCTGACCCGGCGCACTGGTCCGCACCCGGCAAGATGTGACATGTGCGGATATCCATCCTGGGGCCGATGGAGGTCGAAGGGGACGACGGGCCGATCGCGGTCGGCGGGCTGCGCCTGCGCGCGCTGCTCGCCCTCCTGGCGCTCGAAGCGGGCCACACCGTCACCGCCGAGCGGCTGATCGACGCGCTCTGGCCGGACGAGCCGCCCGCCAACGGCCCCAACGCGCTCCAGACGCTGGTCCGGCGGCTGCGGGTGGCGCTGCGGCCGTACGAGGTGGTCGAGAGCAGGCCCGGCGGGTACGCGCTGGTCGTGGCCGACGACGACGTGGACGCGCTGCGCTTCCGCCGCCTGGCCGCCAAGGGGGACGGCCTCGACCTGTGGCGGGGGCCCGCGCTCGCCGACCTCACCGCCGTCCCCCGGCTGGCGAACGTGGCCGCCACGCTGGAGCAGGAGCGGCTGGCCGCCGTCGAGACGCGGGCGGAGACCCGCCTCGCGGCCGGCCTGCCGGTCGACCTGACGGCGGAGGTGGCCGCGCACCCGCTGCGCGAGCGCCTGTGCGCGCTGGCCATGCGGGCGCTGGCCGCCGCCGGCCGGCAGGCCGAGGCGCTGGAGCTGTTCGAGCGCACCCGCCGCACGCTCGCCGACGAGCTGGGCGTCGATCCCGGCGCCGAGCTGCGCGCGGCCCATCTCGCGGTCGTGTCGGGGGAGGGCGCCCCGGTACGCAGGCCGGTCCGGCACAAGGGCAACGTCCGGGCGCCGCGCACCAGCTTCATCGGCAGGGAGGCCGAGCTGGAGCAGCTTCTCGCCCTGCTCGGCCGGGCGGAGCTGGTGACGCTCGTCGGCCCGGGCGGCGCCGGGAAGACGCGGCTGGCCACCGAGGTCGCGCTGCGGATGGACGGGCTCGACGGGGCGTGGATGGTGGAGCTGGCCCCGGTTAGCGAGCCCAGGGACGTCGCGGGCGCGCTCCTCGACGCGCTCGGCCTGCGCGAGGACCGGCCCCGCTACCACGAGGGGGACCAGCTCACCCACCAGGTGGCCGAGGACCAGGCGGCCGAGGACCTGGTCGTCGAGGCGCTGGCGGGCCGGCGCGCGCTGCTCGTGCTGGACAACTGCGAGCACGTGGTCGAGGCCGCCGCCGGACTGGCGGAGCGGCTGCTCACCGGCTGCCCTGGGCTGCGCGTGCTGGCCACCAGCCGCGAGCCGCTGAGCGTGCCGGGCGAGCACCTGGCCCCGGTTCCGCCGCTCGAACCGCCGCCCGTGGGCGCCGACCCCATGCGGGCGGCCGCGTTCCCGTCGGTGCGGCTGCTGCTCGACCGGGCCGGCGCGGCCAGCCCCGCCTTCGCGCTGGACGAGAGCAACGTGGCGGACGTGGTGGCGCTGTGCAGGCGGCTGGACGGCATGCCGCTGGCCATCGAGCTGGCGGCGGCGCGCCTGCGCACCATGACCCCCCGGCAGCTCGCCGACCGGCTCGACGACCGGTTCAGGCTGCTGACCGGCGGCAGCAGGACGGCGCTGCCGCGCCAGCAGACGCTCAGGGCCGTGGTCGAGTGGAGCTGGGACCTGCTCGACGACGAGGAGCGGGTGCTGGCCAGGCGGCTGGGCGTGTTCGCGGGCGGGGCGACGCTGGAGGCCGTGGAGGAGGTGTGCGGGGGCACGGCGGCCGTGCTGGGCGCCCTGGCCGACAAGTCGCTGGTCCAGGTCTCGCCCGAGGGCCGCTACTCGATGCTGGAGACCATCCGCGCCTACGCCGTCGAGCGGCTGGAGGAGGCGGGCGAGGCCGGCACGTACCGGCGGTGGCACGCCGTCCGCCTGCGCGACCTGGTCGAGCGCGCGACCCCCGAGCTGCGCACGGCCGCGCAGATCGGCTGGATCGAGCGGCTGTCCGCCGAGCGCGACGACTGCGCGGCGGCGCTGCGCTGGGCCGTCGACGAGCGGGACGCCGAGCTGGCGCTGCGGCTGTGCGCGGGGCTGAACTGGTTCTGGTGGATGTGCGGCTACCGGCGGGAGAGCGCCGTGTGGGCCAGGCAGGTGCTGGACCTGGTGGGGGAGACGCCGCCGCCCGGCCTGGCCGGGGCGTACACGGCGTGCATGTTCGCCTGGGGCGTCGACCGGTTCGGCTCGATCGTCAACGACAAGGACGCCATGCGGGAGCTGTGGCAGCGGATCGAGGGCCTGGTCGACCTCGCCGAGCGGGAGGGCCCCGTGCACCCGATGCTCCGGCTCAGCAGGGTCGTCATGGCGTACGCGGCCGGGCGCGAGGAGCACGCCGCCGCGCTGCTCGACGCGTACGTGGCGGACGACGATCTCTGGCTGGCCAGCTCCGCCCTCATGATCGGCGCCAGGAACCACGACGAGCAGCGGCTGGAGCGGGCGGTCGCCGGGTTCAGGAAGCTGGGGGACCGGTGGGGTCTGACCGAGGCGCTGCTCGGACTGGCCGCCGCCCGGGCCACCCGGGGCGCCCCGACCGGCGATCTCGTCGCCGAGGTCTGGTCGCTCACCAGCCGGTGGGTCAGCGCCGACGAGGCCGTCTCCACGCTGATCCGGCTGGCGGACCTGCGTACCATGGCCGGTGACCTGGACGGCGCGGGCGAGGACCTGGCCAGGGCGCGGGCCGAGGTGGACGACGAGGCGAGCGCGTTCACCCTGATGCAGCTCGGCCAGGCCGAGGCCGCCCACGCCTGCCGCACCGGCGACCTGGAGCGCGGGCTGGCCCTCTACCGCGACCTGTTCGGCCTGCTGCCCGAGGTGGTGCCGATCGTGCAGTTCGCGGCCTCGCTCAGGACCGGCTACGGCCGCGCGCTGCTCTGGAGCGGCGACCGGGAGGCGGCGCTGGCCGAGCACCGCCTGGCCCTGGAGACGCTGGGCGAGGTCAACCAGGACCAGCCGCTGCTGTCGGTGACGCTGGCCGGGTTCGGGCTGATCGCCCAGGCCGGCGGCGACCAGGAGCGGGCCGCCGTGCTGTTCGGGGCCGCCGCGGCGATCCAGCCGCACGACACCTCGCCCGAGACCGAGCGGGCCGTGCGGGCGGCCAGGGCCGCGCTCGGCGAGGAGCGCTTCGACGCCCGCTTCGCCCAGGGCGCGGCCCTGCCTTTGCCGGAGGTCTACGCGATGGTGGGCAGCACGGCGTAGGAGGGGGCGTGCACGGTCGTGGTGCCCTTCTCCAGGTTCCTGCCGAACCGGGAGAAGTTGGAACCGGCCACGTCGATCCTGATCCGGTGGCCGGGCAGGAACGCGTTCGCGATCGCCCCCAGCCGGACCGTCACCTCGCGCACCTCGCCGGGGGCGAGCCCGTCCACGCGGGTGATGCCGTCGGTCAGCAGCTCCGCCCGTCCCGACGGGTGCACGTCGATCAGCTTGACGGCCAGGTCGGCGGAGGCGGCGGTCGAGCTGACCCGCGCGACCAGCTCGACCTCGCCGGCGACCTCCACACGCTCCTTGAGCGGCTCCGTCCGGTAGCGCAGGACGTCGGCGCGCCCGTCCAGGGGGCGCTGGTCGAGGGGGCCGTACGCGTCGAACGACATGATCGCGCCGCCCACCGTCGGCACCGGGTCGCCCGGGTCGGCGGCGAAGCTCCAGGCGCCGCCGGTCGCGGGCGTCTGCGTGAGCGTGCCGCCCGGGGCCAGGTGGTACGGGACGCGGCGGGCCCGCGCGATCGGCCAGTCCGCCTCCTCGCGCCACTCGTCGTCGCCCATCACGAAGAGCTTCACCCTGGCCCGGTCGCGCAGCGGCTCCCCGCGCAGCCAGTGGCCGAACCAGTCGAGGTGCACGCCGGTCCAGTCGATGGCGTCCTGGCTCGCCTGATCCCCGTAGTCGCGCCCGCAGATGTCGCGATCGTGGCTGAAGTGCGTCCACGGGCCGACGACCAGCCGCGAGTCGCCGCGCAGCCGCTCGTAGTGCTCGATCGAGGCGTCGCGGAAGTAGTCGTACCAGCCGGTGCTGACCAGGGCGGGCACCTCGATGCGGGAGTGGTCCACGACGCCGGCCCGCCACAGCGGGGCGAGCGGGTCCGGGTTGTCCATCCACTCGGCGTACATGGGGACGAGGTCCTTCAGGAGGGGCTGGTCGCTGAGGGGCAGCCTTGCGTACAGCTCGTCGAGCCGGGCGAGCGCCGCCAGGTACTCCTGCTTGTCCCCCGGCGTGGCCGTGCCTCTGGCGATGCGCCGGTCGAGCTCCAGGGGGCCCAGCACGATCGCGCTGATCGTGAGCATGATGTTGAGGTTGGGGATGCCGCCCGGCTGGTAGACGCACTCGTACAGGCCGCCGGGGCACACGTGCGGCGCGATCGCGCGCAGGCCCTCGGGCCGCTCCTGCGCGGCGAGGAGCTGGGTGATGGCCAGGTACGAGTCCCCGAACATGCCGACGTTCCCGTCCGACCACGGCCGGGTGGCCGCCCACCGGACCGCGTCGTGGCCGTCCTCGGCCTCGCCGGCGATGAACCGGGACTCACCGCCCGAGTCGCCGCTGCCCCGCACGTCCTGCGACACGACCGCGTACCCGGCGGCCACCAGCCGGGGCACGTCGAGGTGGTAGCCGGGGCCGGTCAGGCCCCGGCCGTAGGGGGTGCGCGACAGCAGCACCGGGAAGGGGCCCGGCCCGGCCGGCCGCCACACGGTCGCGACGAGCCGCACGCCGTCGCGGGTGGTCATGGTCTCGGTGGTCTCGATCATCGGACTCTCCTGTTGTAGGCACGGAGGGCAAGGGGGAAGAACAGGGCGAGCAGGCCGGCGGACCAGCCGAGCGTGATCCACACGTCGGCCGCAGCCGGCCCGCCGCCCATGAGGCCGCGCAGGGCGCCGGCCAGGTGCGAGACGGGGTTGACGCCCATCCACCAGGTCAGCCAGCCCGGCATGTCCGTGGCCGGCACGAACGCGCTGCTGCCGAACGTGAGCGGCAGCAGCACCGCCGTGGCCGCGCCCTGCATCGAGGTGACGGACTTGGCCACCAGCCCGATCCAGGCCGAGCCCCAGCTCAGCGCCATGGTCATGAGCAGCACCAGGCCGATCCCGGCCAGCGCCGAGAGCGGGCCGGCCGTGACGCGGAAGCCGACGGCGTACCCGACGGCCAGCGACATGGCGATGGTGACGAGCATCGTGAGCAGGTCGGCCAGGATGCGCCCCACCAGCGGCGCGGACCTGGCGATCGGCAGGGTCCTGAACCGGTCGAAGACGCCGTTGCCGATGTCGGTGGCCAGGTTCATGCCGGTGGTGATCGTGGCCATCAGCGCGACCTGGACGAGCACGCCGGGCAGCATGTACGCCACCGCGCCCGCCCGATCGCCCCCGGCCGCCCCGCCGAACAGGTACACGAAGATGACGATCATGAACACGGGCTGGAACAGCAGCCCGAGAAGCTGCCCGGGGTTGTTCCGCAACGGGACGAGGCTGCGCCAGGCGAGCGTCAGCCCCTGCGAGAGCGCGGCGGTCATCCGGGTGGCGGTCATCGGGGATCTCCGGTGAGGGTGCGGAAGACGTCGTCGAGGGAGGGCAGGCGCAGGGCGTGCTCGGCGAGCACGATGCCCGCGTCGTCGAGCTGCCGCAGCAGGGCGGGCGGTTGCGCCAGGTCGTGGACCGGCAGGGTCAGCAGCCCGTCGGCGGCCCGCACGCCGAGGATGGCCTCCGCCTTCTGCAGGTCCCCGGCGTGCACGGGGCGGACGTCGAGCCGGTGCCCGCTCGCCAGCGCCTTCAGCTCGGCGGGCGTGCCCGACGCGGCCACCCGGCCCCGGTCGATGACGAGCAGGTCGTCGGCGAGCTGGTCGGCCTCCTCCAGGTACTGGGTGGTCAGCAGCACGGTCACGCCGTCGGCGGTCAGCTCCCTGACGACCTCCCACAGCTCGCCGCGCGCGTTGGGGTCGAGACCGGTGGTGGGCTCGTCGAGGAACAGGATGCGCGGCCGGGCGACCAGGCTCACGGCCAGGTCGAGGCGGCGGCGCATGCCGCCCGAGTAGCCGCCGGTCGCCCGGCCGCCCGCCTCCTCCAGGCCGAAGCGGGCCAGCAGCTCCTCGGCCCTGGCGCGGGCCGCCGCCCTGGACAGGCCGAGCAGGCGGCCGATCAGCACCAGGTTCTGGACGCCGGTCAGCTTCTCGTCCACCGAGGCGTACTGGCCGGTCAGGGCGATGACCTCGCGGATCCTGCCGGGCTCGCGGCTCACGTCGTGCCCGGCGACCAGGGCCCGCCCGGCGTCGGGGGAGATCAGGGTGGCGAGGATGCGGACGGCGGTGGTCTTGCCGGCCCCGTTCGGGCCGAGGACGCCGAGCACGGTGCCGGTCCTGGCCTGGAGGTCGATGCCGTCGAGCGCGGCCTTGTCGCCGTACCTCTTGGCGAGCCCTTCGGCTTCGATCGCGTACGTCATGCCAGGTACGGTGCCGGGCCGTCCTGGCATCGGCCTGTCAGGGACCTGTCAGCGGCATCACACGGTGCGGCACCACCGTGGACAGCGTGATGACGGTGGTGCTGCGCCGCACCCCGGGGATCGCCAGCATCCGGTCGATGACCTGCTGCAGGTGCTCGTGGTCGCGGCCGGCGACGCGGCACAGCAGGTCGCCGGGGCCGGTCACGATGTGGGCCTCCAGCAGCTCGGGGATGGCCTCCAGGGTCGTGGAGATGGCCTCGCGGGCCGCCTGCTCGACCTCCAGCGTGGTGAACGCCTGCACCGGGTGGCCGAGCGCGGCGGGGGAGAGCACGGGGCCGAAGCCGGTGATGACGCCGTCGTCGATCATGCGGTCGAGCCTGGCCTGCACGGTGCCCCGCGCGACCCCGAGCAGCCGGGCGATCTCCAGCAGGCCGCTGCGGGGGCGCTCGGCGATCAGGCGGAGGACGGCGCGGTCGAGGTCATCGAGACCGTGGCGGCGTGCCGGCATATTCGTCTCCAAAAGAGGGTTTTGGCTGTCGATCTGGCAGCACGCAGAGGGCGCTGTTGTCAGATCGGGCAGCCGGGCCGAGACTTCGGATCCTATGGAGCATCGACACCCGTTCGTCCCCTACGCCCAGCGGCGCCACGCGCCCGAGGAGATGGTCCGGCGCGGCGAGGAGTTCCACCGGCTGGTGGAGCGGCGGCGCAGCGTGCGGCAGTTCAGCCCGGAGCCGGTGCCGTACCGGTGCGTGGAGCTGGCCGTGCGGGCGGCCAACACCGCGCCGTCGGGAGCGCACCGGCAGCCGTGGAAGTTCGTGGTCATCGGCGACCCGGAGACCCGGCGGCGGGTGCGCGAGGCGGCCGAGGTCGAGGAGCGGCAGAACTACGAGGGCGGCCGGCTGCCGCCCGAGTGGCGGGCGGCGCTGGAGCCGCTGGAGACCGGCTCCGACAAGGGCTACCTGGAGGTGGCGCCGTGGCTCGTGGTCTGCTTCGCCGAGAAATACGGGCTCCGCGCCGGCGGCGAGAAGGTCCGGCACTACTACGTCAACGAGAGCGTCGGCATCGCCTGCGGCCTGTTCATCACGGCGCTGCACGTCATGGGGCTGTCCACGCTCACGCACACGCCGAACCCGATGGCCTTCCTCAGCGAGATCTGCCACCGCCCGCCGAACGAGCGGCCCTACATCCTGTTCCCCGTCGGGTACGCCGCCGAGGGGGCCGAAGTGCCCGATCTGGTCAGGAAACCTCTGGACGAAGCCCTGATCCCATGTCCGTAAATTTGGGCCTTTCCTAGGTCGTCCTTCCTCATCACTCTCAGTTCAGGCGCGAGTCAGCAACCCCATCAGGCGCGCCTGAGGAGGACGAGGTGAAACACCGTTTAGTCATCCTGCTGGCGGCCCTCAGCCTGATCAGCCTGACCGGCATGACGGGCGCGGGCGCCACCGCCGAGCCACCGCCCAACAAGCAGTACCGCGTGTCCGGCCCGGCCGACGCCCGGCAGCGCAGTGCGGTGGCGGCCACGGGAGCCGCGATCGAGGAGGTGGCCACGGACTCGGTCCTGGTCACGGCCACGGAGGCCGAGGTGTCGGCGATCAGGCGGCTCGGCTACCGGGTGGCGGAGGTGCCGCGCCCGACACCCCCGTCCGTCGACGCGTTTGACTTCCCGCCGGCGGACTCGCAGTACCACAACTACGCGGAGATGAACGCGGAGATCAGCGCCCTGGCCGCAGCCCATCCGTCGATCTTCTCGATCCAGCCCGACTACGGCACTTCGTACGAGGGCAGGGGCCTGCGCCTGGTCAAGATCAGCGACAACGTGAACACGGACGAGAACGAGACCGAGGTCCTGTTCACCGCGCACCAGCACGCCCGCGAGCACCTCACGGTCGAGATGGCGCTGTACATCATGCACCTGCTCACCGACAACTACGGCACCGACTCCCGGATCACCAACCTGGTGAACACCCGGGAGATCTGGATCATGCCGGACCTCAACCCGGACGGCGGCGAGTACGACATCGCCACGGGCAGCTACCGCTCCTGGCGCAAGAACCGCCAGCCCAACGCCGGCTCCTCGGCCGTCGGCACCGACCTCAACCGCAACTGGGCCTACAACTGGGGCTGCTGCGGCGGCTCCTCCGGGACGACGTCGAGCGAGACGTACCGGGGCGCGAGCGCCGAGTCGGCGCCCGAGGTCAGGGCGGCGGCGAACTGGGTGCGCAGCCGCGTGATCGGCGGCACCCAGCAGATCAAGGCGCACATCGACTGGCACACCTACAGCGAGCTGATCCTGTGGCCCTACGGCTACACCTTCAACGACACCGCCCCCGGCCTGACCCAGGACGACCGGGACGCGCACGCCACGCTCGGCCAGAACATGGCCTCCACCAACAACTACACGCCCGAGCAGGCCAGCGACCTCTACATCACCGACGGCACGATCGACGACTGGCTGTGGGGCGTCTACAAGATCTTCAGCTTCACCTTCGAGATGTACCCGACCGGCTCGAACCCGGGCTTCTACCCGCCGGACGAGCAGATCGTCCCCCAGACGACCCGCAACAGGGAGGCGGTGCTGCGCTTCCTGGAGTACTCCGACTGCGTCTACCGCATCATCGGCAAGGAGGCCCAGTACTGCGGCACCGGCAACCCGCCGATCACGGTCTACTCCGACACGTTCGAGACGGCCACGGGCTGGACCGCCAACCCGGCCGCCACCGACACCGCCACCCTCGGCCAGTGGGAGCGCGGTGACCCCGAGGCCACCACGTCCAGCGGCGCCAAGCAGCTCGGCACCACGGTCAGCGGCACGAACGACCTGGTCACCGGCCGCCTGGCGGGCTCCTCCGCGGGCGCGAACGACATCGACGGCGGCGTCACCTCGATCCAGTCACCGCCGATCACCCTGCCGGCGACGGGCGCGCTGAACCTGTCGTTCTCGTGGTACCTGGCGCACGGCTCGAACGCCTCCAGCGCCGACTACCTGCGGGTGCGCGTGGTCGGCAGCACCACCGCCACGGTGCTCAACCAGGCCGGCGCGGCCTCCAACCGCAACGGCGCCTGGGCCACGGCCTCGGCGAGCCTGAACGCGTTCGCCGGCCAGACCGTCCGCATCCTCGTCGACGCCGCCGACGCCTCAGGGGCCTCCCTGGTCGAGGCGGGCATCGACGACGTGAGGATCACCCAGCAGCCGTAGCCGTCCCCCATCACTCCGCCGCACGGGATTCCGGCCCTCGTGCGGCGGAGTCGTGTTTTGGGTCGTGTTTGGGTCTTGTAAGCGTCCGGTGTCAAAGCTACGATCGCGACAACTCTTAGGAAACTTTCCTAAAAGTAATCATCAATCGGACAAAACCTAACAACCGCTGCAAGGTTACTCGCGCCGACACCCCCCAACGGCCCGTGCCATCACCTCCGCGGGCCGTGCCGTACGGCTTGCGCTCTCACCCCCCGGCGCAAGCCGTACGGCACGCACAACCCCCTGAAGGAAGAACCCGTGAGATTACGCGCGATCCTCCTGACCCTGGCGACCCTCGCACTCGGCCTCCAAGCCCTCCCCGCACACGCCGCCGCAGCCACCGCCACCTTCGTCAAGGTGTCGGACTGGGGCTCCGGCTTCGAGGGCAAGGTCACCGTCACCAACGGCACCACCACCGCACTCCCGTCCTGGAACGTGCAGTTCGACCTGCCCGCCGGCTTCACCATCCCCTCCGCCTGGGACGCGGTGATGACCAGGAACGGCCAGCACTACACCTTCACCAACCCGAGCTGGGCCGCCCCCCTGGCGCCCGGCGCGAGCGCGAGCTTCGGCTTCAACGGCAGCCCCGGCAACTTCCCCGGCATCACCGGCTGCACGCTCAACGGCGCCTCCTGCGGCGGCGGCACCACGAACCCGGGCGTGCCCGGCGCCCCCGGAGCCGTCGGCTCCACCACGACCGGCAGCTCCATCACCCTCACCTGGGGAGCCGCCACCGGAACGGTGACCGGCTACCGCGTCTACGAAGGCACCGCCGTCAAGGCCACCACCACGGCCACCACGGCGACGATCGGCGGGCTCGCCGCCTGCCAGACGCACACGTACACGGTCAAGGCGTACAACGCGCAGGGCGAGTCGCCCGGCCAGGACGCCACCGCCACCACCACGGGCTGCACCGGCGGCGACGGGACGCTGCCCCGGCACTTCCTCACCGGCTACTGGCACAACTTCGTCAACCCCGCCGTCGAGCTCAAGCTCTCGGCCGTGCCGGACGAGTACGACCTCGTCGCCGTCGCGTTCGGCGAGGCCACGTCCACCGCCGGAGAGGTCGTCTTCTCCGTCGATCCCGGGCTGGCCACCGCGGTCGGCGGCTACACCGACGCCCAGTTCAGGGCCGACGTCCAGGCCCTGCACCAGCGCGGCAAGAAGGTGATCCTGTCCGTCGGCGGCGAGGCGGGCCGCGTGCAGGTGGCCGGCGCCGCCGCGGCGACCAGGTTCGCCGACTCCGTGTACGCGCTCATGCAGAGCTACGGCTTCGACGGCGTGGACATCGACCTGGAGAACGGCCTCAACGCCACCTACATGGCGCAGGCGCTGCGCTCGCTGCGCGCCAAGGCCGGCTCCGGCCTGATCATCACGATGGCCCCGCAGACCATCGACATGCAGTCGACCGGGATGGAGTACTTCAAGCTCGCCCTGTCCATCAAGGACATCCTCACGGTCGTCCACACCCAGTTCTACAACTCCGGCTCCATGCTCGGCTGCGACCAGGCCCAGGCGTACACGCAGGGGACGGTCAACTTCATGACCGCCCTGGCCTGCATCCAGCTCGAGAACGGCCTGCGCCCCGACCAGGTGGCGCTGGGCCTGCCCGCGGGGCCGGGCGCGGCGGGCGGCGGCATCGTCGCGCCCTCCCTCGTCAACCAGGCACTCGACTGCCTGGCCAAGCGCACCGGTTGCGGGACCTTCGTGCCGCCGCGCGCCTACCCCGACATCAGGGGCGCGATGACGTGGTCCATCAACTGGGACGCGAGCAACAACTGGTCGTTCTCCAAGACCGTCAAGCCCCACCTCCAGGGAATGCCATGAAATTTCGTAGCAAACTCACCGCACTGGTGGCCGGCGTCACCCTCGCGCTGACCGGCGCCGGGCTCGCCACGAGCGCACCCGCCGCGAACGCGGCGGTGCGGCAGATGGCCGCCGCCTGGGCGCCGTGGACGTCCTACGCCATCGGCGCCGTCGTCACCTACAACGGCGTCGACTACACCTGCATCCAGGCGCACACCTCCCAGCCCGGCTGGGAGCCGCCGAACGTGCCCGCCCTGTGGAAGCAGGGCGGCGGCGGTGGCGGCGGCAACGACAGCACGGCCCCGTCGGTGCCCGGCAACCTCCGCTCGACCGGCGTCACCTCCAGCAGCGTCTCCCTGGCCTGGAACGCCTCCACCGACAACGTCGGCGTCACCGGCTACGACGTCTACCGCGGCGGCACCCTCGTCACGACGGTGACCGGCACGTCCTACACCGACACCGGCCGCGCCGCGAGCACCAGCTACACCTACACCGTCCGCGCCCGCGACGCCGCCGGGAACCTGTCCGGCACCAGCAACTCGGTCACCGCGACCACCTCGCCGGGCGGCGGAGGCGGGGAGAACCCGACGAAGATGGCCGGAGCGCCCTACCTCTACATGGGCTGGGGCAACCCGCCCAACCCCGGCACCGTCATGGACGCGACCGGCGTGAAGTCGTTCACCATGGCGTTCATCCTGTCCAGCGGCGGCTGCACCCCCGCCTGGGACGGCAACCGGCCGCTGACCGGCGGCGCCGACCAGCAGGCCATCAACACGATCAAGTCGAAGGGCGGCAGCGTCCAGGTCTCCTTCGGCGGCTGGCAGGGCAACAAGCTCGGCCCCAACTGCTCCACCCCGCAGGCGTTCGCGAACGCGGTGCAGCAGGTCATCAACGCCGTCGGCCCCGCCGTCGTGGACTTCGACATCGAGAACACCGACGAGTTCGAGAACTACACCGTCCAGGACCGCATCCTGAACGGCCTCAAGATCGTCAAGCAGAACAACCCGAACGTCAAGGTCGTCGTCACCTTCGGCACCACGACCAGCGGCCCCAACAGCCACGGCGTCCGGCTCATCAACCAGTCGAAGGCCCTCGGCGTCCCGATCGACAACTACACGATCATGCCGTTCGACTTCGGCAGCTCCAACATCTACCAGGACACCGTCAACGCCTCCGAGGGCCTGAAGAACGCGCTCAAGAACGCGTTCGGCTGGACCGACGCGCAGGCGTACGCGCACATGGGCATCTCCGGCATGAACGGCCTGTCCGACCAGCAGGAGATGACCTCCACCGGCACCTGGACCCAGATCCGCGACTGGGCCAGGTCGAAGGGCCTGACCAGGCTCGCGTACTGGGCCGTCAACCGCGACCGCCCCTGCCCCGGCGGCGGCGTGGTGTCGAACTGCAGCGGCATCGCGCAGTCCGACTGGGAGTTCACCCGCATCACCGCGGGCTTCTGACCCGCTGAGCGGCCCGCCCCCTCGTACCCCCGGGGGCGGGCCGCAGTGAGGAGACCCATGAGACTCCGAGCACCGGCGGCCCTGCTCGCCGCCGCCCTCCTCGCCTTCCACGCCACCCCCGCCTCCGCCGCCACCATCACGACAAATCCGGGTTTTGAGGACGGCCTGACCGGCTGGACCTGCTCGTCCGCCCAGGCGGTGTCGTCCCCCGTGCACGGGGGCGCCCGCGCCCTCCAGGGCACGCCGCAGGGCAACGACCTGGCCCGCTGCCAGCAGTCGGTGACCGTCCAGCCGAACACGACCTACCAGCTCTCGTCCTGGGTGCAAGGTGCTTATGTCTTCCTGGGCGCCACGGGCACCGGCGTGAACGCCAGCACGTGGGGCTCGCCGGGCGCCCAGTGGAGCCAGCTCAAGACCTCCTTCACCACCGGTGCTTCGACCACCTCGGTCACCATTTACGTCAACGGCTGGTACGGCCAGGGCGCCTACTACGCCGACGACGTGGTGCTGGACGGCCCGGGCGGAGCTCCGGACACACAAGCACCGACCGTTCCCGGCAACGTGGCCGTCGGCGGCGCGACCGCTTCCAGCCTGAACGTGACCTGGTCGGCCTCGACCGACAACGTCGGCGTCACCCGTTACGAGGTGTCCAGGGACAACGGCAGTCCGGCAACGGCCACCGGAACGTCCTTCACGGCCGCCGGCCTGAGCCCGAAAACGTCCTACGCGTTCAAGGTCAGGGCGTGCGACGCCGCCGGCAACTGCTCCGCCTACTCCACCCCGGCCACCGGCACCACGACGACCGGCGGCGGCGGGGGCGGGCTGCCGAAGCGGGTGCTGGTCGGTTACCTGCACGCCTCGTTCGCCAACGGATCCGGATACATCCCGATGAGCGAGGTGCCGGCCGAGTGGGACGTGATCAACCTCGCCTTCGGCGAGCCCACCTCCGTGACCTCGGGCGACATCAGGTTCCGCCAGTGCTCGGCCGCCGAGTGCCCCAACGTCGAGCCCGAGGCCGACTTCATCGCCGCCATCAGGGCCAAGCAGGCCCAGGGCAAGAAGGTGCTGATCTCGATCGGCGGCCAGAACGGCCAGGTTCAGCTCACCACGGCGGCGGCCCGCGACAAGTTCGTCGAGTCCGTCTCGGCGATCATCGACAGGTACGGCCTCGACGGCCTGGACATCGACTTCGAGGGCCACTCCCTGTACCTGAACCCGGGCGACACGAACCTCGCCGCCCCGACCACCCCGGTCGTCGTCAACCTCATCGCCGCGCTGAAGACGCTCAAGAGCCGCTACGGCGCGAAGTTCACGCTGACGATGGCGCCGGAGACGTTCTTCGTGCAGCTCGGCTACCAGTTCTACGGCCCCGGCCCGACCGGCGCCGCCGACAGCAGGAGCGCCTCCTACCTGCCGGTCATCCACGCGATGCGCGACGACCTGACCCTCCTGCACGTGCAGGACTACAACTCGGGCCCGATCAAGGGGCTCGACGACCAGTACCACACGATGGGCGGGCACGACTTCCACGTGGCCATGACCGACATGCTGCTGTCGGGCTTCCCGATCATGGGCAACCCGGCGAACGTGTTCCCGCCGCTGCGCCAGGACCAGGTGGCGATCGGGCTGCCCGCCTCGGTCAACGCGGGCAACGGGTTCACGAGCGTCACGGAGGTGCAGAAGGCGTTCGACTGCCTGGCCAAGGGGAGCAACTGCGGGACGTACCGGCCCCGCGGGGTCTACCCGGGCCTGCGCGGCCTGATGGCGTGGTCGATCAACTGGGACCGGTACAACGGGCAGGAGTTCTCCCGAAGCCACCGGGCCTACCTGAACGCGCTCACCTGACCAGCTGGGTCGGCTTGACCGGCAGGCCCAGGCCGGGCGGGCGGTAGGTGGGCAGCGCCTCGCCGTACTCGTGCATCCAGGCGTGGTCCACCAGCAGCCGCATCCGCCCGGCCCCGGCCGGGCCGGCGGGCTCGGCCGGCACCGTCTCGCCCGACAGCTTGGCCAGCGTCTCGGCGACCAGCTCGGGGTCGGGCGGCGACAGGTCGCAGTGCTCGTCGGGCCCGATGAGCAGGTCCACGCCGGGCGGCAGCGGGTAGATCGGCCGGGGCAGGGCCAGCACGCGCGGCGGCGGCGCCATCGGCCAGCCGGCGGCCACCGCCTCCAGCAGCACCGAGCGCGCCGACCTGCGCGCGAACAGGCCCTCCGCCAGCGCCCAGCTCAGCGCGCCCACGTCGGAGCGGTCCTCGCCGCACGCGTGCAGGCACAGGTACGGCACCAGCGGCACCCCGTCGTGCCCCGCCTGCGCCCACCCGCCGCCGCACCCGGTCAGCACCAGCAGCGCCAGCATCGCCCGGTAGGCGGTGTCGGCGTGCGGCGTCTCCAGCCGTCCCGGCACGATCACGCACCGCCCGCCGGTCTTCTCCGCCGTCACCCCCAGCTCCCGCGCCGTCTTCAGCGCCCGCGACGCCGCCACCCCCGTGTACGCCTCCTGCCAGGCCGGCGTGTACGGCTGCGCGCGGTCCTCGTACCCGCCCGGCCACACCCCCGGCAGCCCCGGCCGGGCCACCCCGTAGGCGGCCAGCAGCAGGTCGAACACGGTCGTCACCAGCTCGCCGCCGTCGCGCAGCACGGGCACGCCGCGCCGCAGGATGCCGGGCCCGTCGTCGAAGCGCGGCAGCAGCACCTCCACGGCCTCGGCGCCGTACAGGCTGAGCCGCCCGTACGCGCCGCCGGTCAGCCCGCCCGGCACGAATCCCGACTCCCGCTCGCGCAGCCGCACCAGGAACGGCAGGTCCGTGCGCTCCATGGCGTGCGCCGCGAACGGCGTCCGGTCGAGGAAGAACTCCTTGAGCAGCACGTGCCCCATGGCCATGGCCAGCGCGCCGTCCGTGCCCGGCCGGACCACCAGCGTCTCGTCCGACAGCCGGGTGGGGTGCGTGCCGATGGCGACGACCTTCTGCCCCTTGTACCGCCCGGCGATCACCCAGGGCGTGTCCGCGCTGCGTACGAGGCGGTTGTTCTCTCCCCACAGCAGCACGTGCGCCGCCCGCGCCCAGTCGTCGGGGCCCGGCCCCGAGAAGCGGGGCCCGAGCACCTGCTCGGGCGCGCACGGATGCTCGGTGAGCACCGCGCCGCCGAGCCCGCCGACCAGCGGCGCCAGCGGCGAGGTGGCCAGCGCCGCCACGTGCTCGGCCCCGTGGCAGGCCGCCGTGTACGCGATCGCCGCGGCCGTCAGCTCGGCGGCCGTGGCGTCGTCCAGCGGCACCCGCCGCTCGCCCCGGGAGCGCTGGTAGAGCTGAGAGTTCCCTGTGAGTTTCGCCCAGGCCGCGAGCGGGTCGCGCAGCCCATCTCTCATCTCGAAGTAGAGCCTGACCAGTGCCTGGTTGACCTGCGATCCCCCCATGGAAAAAGTTCAACACAGACGGTGATGTCGTATCGGGATACGTGTCGGCATGTCGGGGATAAGAATTGGAAGCCGAGCGCGTGCAGGTGGCAGTAGTCCTCCGGTTACGGCAGGCTAGAGGCCGCCATGGATTACGCAGTTCTCACGGGGATCGTCCTCGTCGCCGGTGTCGTGTTCGCTGTTGTCGCTCAATGGCGTGACTGGCGCCCGCCGCTCGCCGTCGCCATTCTCGTGGGCGTCGCCGTGCGCCTGCTCATCATGTACACCTCGGCGATCGACAGCTGGCAGCCGGTCGACTTCGTCGAGAGCTTCAAGCCGGCGGGCGAGGCGGTGCTGCGCGGCGAGGACCCGGTGCTGGCCAGCGAGGGCGGCTGGCACTTCCTGCCGACCATCCCGTACGTGTACGGCATCCTGCTGTGGCTGGGCATCCCGTGGGAGTACGCCGGCCGCCTGGTCACCGTGGTCGCCGACATCGCGCTCATCCCGCTGGTCGCCAAGCTGGCCGGCGGCCCCAAGGCGTCGCTGCGCGCCCTGCAGTACGCGCTCAACCCGCTCGCGGTGCTCATCGCCTCCGTCCATGGCCAGGTGGAGCCCGTCGCGCTGGTGTTCGGCGTGGCCGCGTTCGTGGTGGCGCGGGGCCCCGGCGACCCTGAGCGGCCGGGCCTGGTCACCGACGTGGTGGCGAAGGTGCGGGCGGGAGTGGCCGCCTACGGCGTGCGCGCCTCCGTCCCCCGGGTGATCGGCCGGGGCGGCATGCTGCACCGGGCGCTGCTGCCCGGCCCCGACGACCGCGCGCACCTCAAGCGCGGCCTGCTGGCGGGCGCGCTCATGGGCCTGGCGCTGTGCGCGAAGAGCTGGCCGATCTGGCTGATCCCCGGCTTCCTGCTGCTGCTGCCGAACCTGCGCTCCCGCATCGCCGCCCTGTTCACCACCGGCCTGGTGCCGATCTTCTTCCTCGTGACGCTGCCGATCTTCGCGGGCACGTCGATCAAGCAGCTCCCGGCGGTCATCGACACCATCCGCGACATCCGGCCCATCGTCGGCGAATGGGGCTGGACCCCATGGTTCACCGAGGGCAGCTGGGACCTGCGGCCCGAGCTGGCCTCGTTCGGCACCAACCTCATCTACGCCTGCGTCGTGCTCGTCATCCTCTGGTGGCGGCGGGCCGACCCGATCGACATGACCACGGCCATCCTGCTCATCTTCATGGTCGTCACGCCCCGGCTCGGTGCCCAGTACCTGCTGTGGTTCATGCCGTTCCTGGTCGCCCGGCCCACCCGGTTCGCCTGGCCGGCCATCATCGGCTGCTGCGTCTGGGCGGGCTACGGCTACCTCGTCATGACGCAGTTCGACGTCAACGGCTGGTGGCTGCAGCACTCGTACTGGTCGCGGGCGTCGATCGTGCTGCTGCCGATCCTCCTGCTGGCCATGCCGTGGGGCCGCCACATCGCGGCGGCCCCGGCACCGAGGTCGTCGGTCTCCCGTCAGGTCACCGGCATAGGCGCCTCCACAAGGTGACCCACTGGTCAGGGTGGACGTGCCCCACGACGGCGTCGCGGGGCACCCCGGCCGCCGCGAGCGCGGCGTCCACGCCGTCGTATCGGGCCTTCAGCGAGGCCCGCACCGAGCCGCCGACCCCGCCGAAGCCCAGCTCCACCAGCTCCTGGTAGGAGCGGCGGCCGTGCACCAGCGGCTCGGCCCTGCGCTCCAGGCGCAGGATGGCCGAGTCGACGGACGGCACCGGCCGGAAGCTCTCCCTGCCGACCGTGTCGCCCAGCCGCCAGTCGAACCACGGCCACGACTCCACCGTGACCAGGCTCCACCGGCCGTAGTCGCCGCTGCGCTTGCGGGCGTACTCCCGCTGGGTGAGCAGCGTCGCCGAGGTCAGGCCCGGCGCCCGCAGGCACCAGTCGACGATCCTTGAGGTGACGGAGTAGGGGATGTTCCCCACGACCGCGAACGGCTCGCGCGGCGCCCGCGCCGCCGTGAAGTCGCCCCGGACCACCTCGATCCGGGAGTCGCCGCGGGTGCGCGAGGCCAGCCTCCCGGCCAGCCGCGGATCGAGCTCGTAGCCGATCACCCGCGCGCCGGCCTCGGCCAGCGCCAGGGTCAGCGCGCCCTCCCCGGGGCCCGGCTCCAGCACCAGCCCTTCCGGAGCGGCCGCCTTGATCATCAGCTCGACGGCATGCCTGTCGACCAGGAAGTTCTGAGACAGCTCGCGCCGCGCCCGATCCGTGGGCGTGCGACCGCCGCCGCTGCCTTTCCTGGCCTTCTTCTGGGTGTGTGAATAGTTTCCGTGCGCGAAATTCTGCGCCACAGCACTGCCCTTCCGGGTCTTCGAGATTGACGGGTCTCGAAGGGCCCTGGGCGCGCCTGCGGACGCTTCAGCTCAGGTCAGTGCGTCAACGCGTCCGCCAGCGGGGCCAGAGCCCGGCCGTGGCGGATGCGAATGAAGACCTGGCAGGTGAACATGCATGACATGCCCGTCACGCTAGGTGGCGGATCACCGGCCGGGCAACTGAATAAAAGCTTTGAGCCCGCTTTGAAGTGGCTCAGGTAATCCTTGGACCATGGACCGACCGGCCAGGGTGCTCGTCGTGGACGACGAGCCGAACATCCGCGCCCTGCTCTCCCAGACCTTGCGTCTGGTCTCCTTCGAGGTCAGGACGGCGGAGACGGGCGCGCAGGCGGTCACGGCCGCCCGCGAGTTCAAGCCCGACATCGTCGTGCTCGACGTGATGCTGGAGGACTTCGACGGGTTCGAGGTCGCCAGGCGGCTCGGCGAGCGCGTCCCCGTGCTGTTCCTGACCGCCCGCGACCGCGTCGAGGACCGCGTGCGGGGCCTGACGCTCGGCGCCGACGACTACGTGGCCAAGCCGTTCAGCCTGGAGGAGGTCGTGCTGCGCATCCGCGCCATCCTGCGCCGCAGCCGCAGCGGCACCGCTCCCGAGCCGGAGACCGGCGTGCTGCGCTACGCCGACCTGGAGCTCGATCGGCACGCCCACGAGGTACGCCGGGCCGGCGTGCGCATCGACCTGTCGCCCACCGAGTTCAACCTCCTCGAATACCTCCTCGCGAACGCCGGCCGGGTGGTGAGCAAGGCGCAGATCCTCGACAGCGTCTGGCGCTACGACTTCGACGGCGACTCCAGCATCGTCGAGTCGTACGTCTACTACCTGCGTAAGAAGATCGACACGTACGAGCCGCAGCTCATCCACACCGTCCGCGGCGTCGGCTACACCCTCCGGACCCCGCGATGAGAGCCTGGAGCCTGCGCGCCCGCCTCGTCACGGCCGTGCTCGGCCTGGCCGCGCTCGGCCTCGTGCTGTCCAACGTCATCGGCATCGCGCTGCTGCGCGACAACCTCATGGACCGCGTGGACGCCCAGCTCCAGCAGCTCGGCAAGGTCGCCACCGTCAAGTCCATCAAGGCGCTCACCCAGGTGCCGATCACGCTGAACGACGTGCTCGCCAAGCGGATCGCCGCCGCCCAGCGCATCATGGTCTACAACCGCGACGGCTCGCTCCAGTCGAGCAGCTCCGCCTACGACGACCAGCCGCACCCCGTCATCGGCCCGATCGAGGTCGGCGTCAACGTCACCGTGCCCGGCTCCAGCGGCCCCTCGTGGCGGATCCGCGCCGCCGAGCTGCCCGACGGCGACATCCTGGTCTTCGCCCAGTCGCTCGCCGAGCTGGAGGCGACCCAGACCTCCGCCATCGCCATCGCCGCCGCCGTCAGCGCGGCCGTGCTGCTCCTGCTCGGCCTCGGCGCCGACGCCGTCGTACGCCTCGGCCTGCGCCCCCTGACCAGGATGGAGGCCACGGCCGGGCACATCGCCCGAGGCGACTTCGCCCGCCGCGTCCCCGCCCACGACCCGCACACCGAGCCAGGACGCCTGGCCGCCGCCATGAACGTCATGCTCGACCGCCTCCAGTCCGAGATCGCCGCCAGGACCGACTCCGAGGCCCGCATGCGCCGCTTCCTCGCCGACGCCTCCCACGAGCTGCGCACCCCGCTCACCTCCGTGCGCGGCTTCGCCGAGCTGCACCGCAGGGGCGGCGACGCCGCCGAGGCCATGCGCCGCATCGAGGACGCCGCCGCCCGGATGGGCGTGCTGGTCAACGACCTGCTCACGCTCGCCCAGCTCGACGAGGAACGCCCGCTCGACCGCCACCCCGTGGACCTGCTGGAGGTGGCCGCCGACACCATCCGCGACGCCCGCGTCCGCGTACCGGAGCGGCAGGTCAGGCTGGCCGGGCTGGACGGCGGCCTGGCCCCCGTCACGGTCGTCGGCGACGAGGCCCGCCTGCGCCAGGTCGCCGCCAACCTCATCGGCAACGCGCTCGCCCACACGCCCCCGGAGGCGTCCGTCACCGTCAGGGTCGGCAGCGCCGGGGGCCAGGCCGTGCTGGAGGTCGCCGACACCGGGCCCGGCGTGCCGCCCGAGCACGTGCCGCACCTGTTCGACCGCCTCTACCGGGTCGGCCAGGGCAGATCCAGGGCCGACGGCGGCGCCGGGCTCGGCCTGGCCATCGTCGCCGCCATCGTGCGCGCCCACGGCGGGCGCGTCGAGCTCGACACCGCGCCGGGCGAGGGCGCCACGTTCCGCGTACTCCTACCTGGCTCCGAGGTGACTCCCAGCTCGCTCTGAACGGCGCCCGGCAGCTTCGGAGCATGACCAGAACCGTTCTCACCGCGGCCCTCCTCGCTGCTCTCTTCTCCGGCCTGGCCGCGGGCTGCGGCGCCCAGCAGAGTGGCGGCGGCGTCGCCCCGGGGACGACCACCACCACGAGCGCGACGCCCGCCGCCACCGCCACCGCCTCCGCTTCGGCGGACCCCCAGGAGCGGGGCAGGAAGTTCGCCCAGTGCATGCGCGACCACGGTGTCCCCATGGAGGACCCCGCGCCCGACGGCAGCGGCGGCCTGTCCGTCATCGCGAAGAAGGGCGACGGCAAGACGAAGGACGCCCTCGAAGCCTGCCGCGAGCTGGCCCCCATCAAGGACCGCGACGAGCTGACCCCGGAGGACCTGGACAAGCTCCGCGAGTTCGCCAAGTGCATGCGGGACAACGGCGTCAACATGCCCGACCCCGCCCCCGACGGCACCTTCGGCGGCGCCGCCGGCTCCATCAAGCGCGACGACCCCGCCTTCACCAAGGCGTTCGAGGCGTGCCGCGCCACGTTCCCCAAGATCGGAGGAGGGAAGTGACCACGGCCGGGAGAACCGGGTCAGCCCCGCGCCGCCGCCCCCTGCGCGCCCTCGCCTGGACGGCCGGCACCGCGCTGCTCGCCGCCGCCGTCGCGGCCGCCGCGACCGGCTTCGGCGGCGCCGGCACCGGCCCCGCCGCCACCGGACGCACCCCGCCGGCCACCGCCCAGGTGACCCGCACCACGCTCACCGCCACCAAGACCGTGGACGGCACCCTCGGCTACGGCGACACCTTCACCGTCACCGCCAAGTCCCAGGGCACCATCACCTGGCTGCCCGCCGAAGGCTCCACCATCACCAGGGGCCACGCCGTCTACAGCGTGGACGCCGACCGCCGCCCCCTCCTGTACGGCACCATGCCGCTCTACCGCGAGCTGCGCGACGGCGTCGAGGGCAAGGACGTCGAGCTGCTCGAACGCAACCTGGACAAGCTCGGCTACGACGGCTTCGACGTCGACGGCACCTTCACCTGGGCCACCCGGGAAGCGGTCGAGGACTGGCAGGAGGACCTCGGCCTCGACGTCACCGGCACCGTGCAGCCCGGCGACGTCGTCGTCGCCGACGGCCGCATCCGCGTCGCCGAGCTGCGCAAACCACTCGGCGACACCGCGAGCGGCCCCGTCCTCGACGCCACCGGCACCACCCGCGAGGTGACCGTCGCCCTCGACGTCGCCGACGAGCACCTCGTCAGGAAGGGCATGAAGGCCACCGTCGAGCTGCCCGACGGCGCCACCGTGAACGGCAAGGTGAAGAGCGTGGGCAAGGTCGCCACCGAGACCACCAGCGGCAACGACACCGCCACCACCATCGAGGTGAAGGTGTCGGTCGGCGGGCTGAAACAGCCGTACGACGCCGCCCCCGTGGACGTCACCATCGTCTCCGAGCGGCGCGAGAACGTCCTGGCCGTCCCCGTCGGGGCGCTGCTCGCCCTGGCCGAGGGCGGCTACGGCGTGCAGGTCGTGGAGGGCGCCGCCACCCGCTACGCCGCCGTCGAGGTCGGCATGTTCGCCGACGGCAAGGTCGAGATCGAGGGCGTCCCCGAAGGCGCCACCGTGGCGGTGCCCAAGTGACCGCCGAGCCGTACGACGTCGGCAAGCAGTGCATCGCCGGGCCGCACGACGTCGGCAGGCAGTGCATCGCCGAGCTGCACGACGTCAGCAAGAACTACGGCGACGTCGCCGCGCTGCGCGGGGTCACGCTGAGCATCGCGCCCGGCGAGCTCGTCGGCATCGTCGGCCCGTCCGGCTCCGGCAAGTCGACCATGCTCAACATGCTCGGCACCCTCGACCGCCCCACCGCCGGCACCGTCCGCATCGCCGGGCACGACGTGGGCGCCCTCACCGACCGGCAGCTCTCGGCCCTGCGCGCGAACGTCATCGGCTTCGTCTTCCAGCAGTTCCACCTGGCCGCCGGCGTGCCGGCCCTGGACAACGTGGCCGACGGGCTGCTGTACGCGGGCCCGTCCCCGCGCGAGCGGCGGCTGCGGGCGTACGAGGCGCTGGACCGCGTCGGGCTCGCGCACCGGGTCGGCCACCGCCCGCACGAGCTGTCCGGCGGCGAGCGGCAGCGCGTCGCCATCGCCCGAGCCGTCGCCGGCGACCCCGCCCTGCTGCTGGCCGACGAGCCCACCGGCAACCTCGACTCCCGCTCCGGAGCCGGCGTGATGGAGCTGCTGCGCGAGCTGAACGCGGCCGGCACCACCGTCGTCGTCATCACCCACGACCGCGACATCGCCGCCTCCCTGCCCCGCCAGGTCGAGATGCTCGACGGCCGCGTCCTGGACGGAGCCCGCGCATGACCCGTACGGAAACCGTGCTCGTCCCGGCCCGCCTGCGGCCCCGCGACGTCGTCAGGGTCGGCGGCGCCGGCCTGCGCGCCCGGCCCCTGCGCGTCTTCCTGTCGGCGCTCGGCATCGCCATCGGCATCGCCGCCATGCTCGGCGTCGTCGGCATCTCCGCCTCCAGCCAGGAGAACCTCAACCGCCAGCTCGCCGCCCTCGGCACGAACCTGCTCACCGTCTCGCCCGGCAAGACCCTGTTCGGCGAGTCGTCCCACCTGCCCGCCGAGGCCGAAGGCATGATCGGCCAGATCGCGCCCGTCACCGCCGTCACCGCGACCGGCACCACCCAGGCCCGCGTCTACCGCAACGACCACGTCCCCGAGGCCGAGACCGGCAGCATCTCCGTCACCGCCGCCCGCCTCGACCTGATCCACGACGTCGGCGCCACCCTCACCGCCGGCACCTGGCTGAACGAGGCCACCCACGCCTTCCCCGCCACCGTGCTCGGCGCCAAGGCCGCCGACCGGCTCGGCGTCGTCCAGGCCGGTCCCGACCAGCGGGTCTGGCTCGGCGGCCAGTGGTTCACCGTCGTTGGCGTGCTCGCCCCCGCCCCGCTCGCCCCCGAGCTCGACACGGCCGCCCTCGTCGGCTGGCCGGTCGCCCAGGAGCGGCTCGGCTTCGACGGCTACCCGACCACCATCTACGCCCGCGCCCAGGAGGAACACGTCGTCGAGGTACGCGGCGTCCTCGGCGCCACCGCGAACCCCGAGAACCCCAACGAGGTCGAGGTCTCCCGCCCCTCCGACGTCCTGGCCGCCAAACAGGCCACCGACGCCATCCTCAACGCCCTCCTGCTCGGCCTCGGCGGCGTCGCCCTGCTCGTCGGCGGCGTCGGCGTGGCCAACACCATGGTCATCTCCGTCCTGGAGCGCCGCGCCGAGATCGGCCTGCGCCGCTCCCTGGGAGCCACGCGCGGGCAGATCCGCGTCCAGTTCCTCGCCGAGTCGCTGCTGCTGTCCGCCATCGGCGGCGTCGGCGGGGTGCTGCTCGGCATCGGCGTCACCGCCGCGTACGCGAGCCTCCAGGCGTGGCCGGCGATCGTGCCCGTCTGGGCCATGGCGGGCGGCGTCCTCGCCACGCTCGTCATCGGCGGCGTCGCCGGCTTCTACCCCGCCGTCCGCGCCGCCCGCATGTCCCCCACGGAGGCCCTGGCCGCGCCCTGAGGGTGTCTGATTGTTACAAGAGAACGGCTCCGGCAAGGGGATAGCTTCGCGGTCTACAACCCGGCCATCCCCTCATCGGAAGGACCGCTGTCATGGACGTACTCGACCGTGCGGAGCAGTACCTGCACCACCACGGACGGCTCATCGACAGGCTGCGCTTCGAGGCGCTGTTCAGGGGCGGCTCCCGCACCCGCGTGCTCGACGCGCTGCGCTGCTACCAGAACGAGGACGGCGGCTTCGGCCACGCCCTCGAACCCGACCTGCGCGGCCCCGGCAGCCAGCCGGAGCCGGTCGAGGTGGCGTTCTGGATCCTGGACGAGCTCGACGCGTTCGACTCGCCGCTCGTGCCCGCCGCCTGCAAGTACCTGTCCTCCATCACCAAGGGGGACGGGGGCGTGCCGTTCGTGCTGCCCTCGGTGCGCGACACCGTACGCGCGCCCTGGTGGGACAGCGACGACGACCCGCCGGGCAACCTCGTCCCCACCGCCTCCGTCGCCGGCCTGCTGCACAAGCACGCCGTCACCCATCCCTGGCTCGACGCCGCCACCGACTTCTGCTGGTCCAAGCTCTACGCGGCGAAGGAGTTCGCGCCGTACGCGGCGCGCGCGGCGGTCACGTTCCTCAACTGGGTGCCTGACAGGGGGCGCGCGGAGTCGGAGTTCGCCCGGCTGCGCGACGCCATCCTCGCCACCGTCACCTTCGACCTGAAGGCTTCGGGCCACGTGCACTTCCCGCTGGACTTCGCGCCGCAGCCGCTCCGCCTGCCCCTGTTCACCCAGGACGTCCTGGACGCCGGCCTCGACGCGATGCAGGCCGCCCAGTCGCCCGACGGAGGGTGGAGCGGCAACTGGCTGATGTGGACGCCGCTCGTGGAGCACGAATGGGGCGGCCACCTCACCGTCGCCCGCCTCAAAACCCTGCGCGCCTACGGCCGGCTGCCCGGCTGACGCGGTTCTGTCGGAGGGGTCGCGTACGTTGGGGGCATGTACGTGGAACGGCCTCCGAGCGCCGCCCTCGCCGACCGGCTCGCCTGCGGCTGGCACCGGATCAGCGAGGCCGGCACCACCCAGCTCGTGGTGCCCGACGCGTGCGTCGACCTCATCTGGAGCGCGCAGAGCCTCTACGTCGCGGGCCCCGACACGGGCCCCATGCCGGCGGCGCTCCAGGCAGGGGAGACGCTGGTGGCGGTGCGGTTCAGGCCCGGCGCGGTCGGCGACTTCTTCGGCGTGCCGCTGCACGAGCTCCGCGACCGTCGCGTCCCCCTCGACGCCCTGCCCATGGGCCGCGACCTGCTCACCCGCCTCGCCGACGCCGCCGACGTGCCATCAGCGGGAAAGCCGCGGAGCACCCCGCCGTCGCCCCACCCCGTTCTCGGAGCGGCGGCACTCGACGAGCTGCGGGCCCAGGCCGAGGCCCGGCTCCAGCTCCTCCAAGGGGCGGTCGCGAGCCGCCTGGCCACGTGGGAGGGCCGGGCGTCCGTCGACCCTGCCGCCCCCGCCATCGCCACCGCCCTCGGAAAGGGCCGCTCGGTGAGCGAGGTGGCGTGGCACCTCGGCTACAGCGAGCGCCAGCTCCAGCGCCGCAGCGTGCACGCCTTCGGCTACGCCCCCAAGACGCTCCAGCGCATCGTCCGCTTCCAGCGCGCCCTCCGCCTGGCCCGCGCGGGCCTCCCCCTGGCGGAGGTGGCGGCCACGGCCGGCTACACCGACCAGGCGCACCTGGCCAACGACGTCAAGCGTCTCAGCGGCGTACAGATGAGCCGCCTGCTCTGACCGCTCACCCGCCGCCCGGAAGCCGCCCCGAGACCAGCGCCTGCACCCATTTCGCGCTCGGGTCACTGTCGATCAGCACGGCCCGCGTCAGCAGGCTCAGCGGAATGGCGAGAATCGCGCCCAGCGGCCCCAGCACAAAAGTCCAGACAATGAGCGAGATGAACGTCATGGTGGTGGAGAGCCCGACGGCGTCGCCGAGGAATTTCGGCAGGATGAACGACTGCGTCACGACATTGATGACGATGTAGGCGGCGATGACGAGCAGCATCGTCCGCACACCGCCGTCCAGCAACGCCAGCATGGCCGGCGGCAGCAGCCCGATGACGAAACCGATGTTCGGGATGTAGTTGGCGATGAGCGCGAGCACACCCCAGAGCAGCGGCAGCGGAACGTCCAGCAACGACAGCGCCACCATGTCGAGGATCGCGTTGATGAGCCCGAACACGGTCGAGACGACCAAATAACGCCGGGTCTTGTGCGCGAAAACGGCGAGCGCGGTGACCAGTTGCGGACGGCTGCCCTCGCCGGCGGTGAGAATGCGCGACGTCCTCGGTGCGTCGAGCGACATCGCCAGCAGCAACACCACAATGAGAAAGAGCGCGGAAAGTATTCCGATCAAACTGCCGAGCAGGCTCTGCGCCAGCCCCAGCACCCGTCCAGGGTCGAACGCCTGCAAGCCCTTGTTGAGCACGTCGTTGCTGATGCCGTGCGCGGCCGCCCACCGCTCGGAGTCGGCGAGAAGCTGGTCGAACTGGTCGGTGTACGTGGGCAGCAGCGAGACGAGCTGGGTGGCCGAGATGGTGAGGATGCCGACCATGCCGAGCAGCACGAGCACGACGAGGAGGAACGGCACGGCGACCTGCAGCCAGGTCGGGGCGCTCTTCGCGTCGAGCCAGCCGCGGATGGGGGCGACGGCGATGACGAGCACGAGCGCGAGCACGACGGGGCCGGCGATGGAGGCCACCTCGCGGATGCCGAAGAGCACGACCACCGCGGCGGCGATGCCCACCAGGATGACGAGTGCCCTGGGCACGGATCGATCTCGCACGCACCCGTACCTACCCCCGCGCGGAGGGCGAACCATCGATTTGACGGTTCCCGGAGCCGTACATAGTCTTCAGCAGTCCCACCGGGACGGCGTGATCGCCGGCCCACTCGGGGGCCACCTCCAGACTCCAGTCACTTCGGTGCGGCGTGCGCGTCCACTCGGATC
>NZ_JAATEP010000042.1:0-101766 GCF_012034275.1 Nonomuraea composti
AGTGGTCGTGGTGGCGGGCGTGGCGGCCTGGGCAGCGGCCGGGCTGAGCGCCAGGCCGGTGACGGCCATCGAGCCGGCCAGAGCGGCGATCGCGAGGGTCTTACGCATGATCGGGTTTCCTCCCCCATGTCGGTGCTGCCGGGGTTCGTTCCGGCAGCAGGGACATTACGGAGACCTCGAGCGATCATCTGTGCAGGAATCCACACACCGGAGGTGATCAGGGCCACACCTCAGCGCCGCACCGGCACCCGGTCCACGGCGAACGGGACGTACGGCGGCAGCGCCGCCCTGGCGTCGGCCGTCGCTGCGCCGCTCTCGCCGCAGGCCGCCAGCAGGAAGTACGCGCCGCCGGCGTAGTCGATCGGGTGCGGCACGATGGCGCCGTTCTCGTCGAGGGACTGGTACTTGGCGCGGTTGACGCCCATGGAGACCTGGCGGGTGCCGTCCTCGCTGGTCATCGAGTCGGTGCCCATGCCGAAGACGCTGCCGCTGTGCCCCCAGAACCGGCCGCAGGGCAGGTCGAAGGAGTAGAGGCCGAGGCCGTAGTTCAGCACGCCGCCCGCCAGCACCGGCACCGTCCTCTTCATCTCGGCCAGCTCGGCCGGGCCGATCAGCTCGCCGCGCAGCAGCGCCCGGTAGAAGCGGTTGAGGTCGTCCACCGTGGAGACGATCGAGCCCGCCGTCGTGATCCACGTCGGGCTGTAGACGCTGTAGTCGCGGGGCGGGTCGATGGAGCCGTACAACGACTCGTACGCCTTGGAGTGCGGGCCGGGGACGTGCGGCGTGCGCGGGAACGACGTGTGCCGCAGCCCCGCCCTGCGGATGACGTTGCGGGTGATGTACTCCTCCGCGTTCGTGCCCGTCACCCTCTCCAGGAGCAGGCCGGCGATCAGGTAGTTCGTGTTGGAGTAGACGCCCGGCGTGGCGCCCGGCTCACCCGTGGGGGCGGCGCCGAGGCCGAGCCGGACCAGCTCCTCGCGGGTGAAGACGCGGAAGCGGTTGTCGTCGATGCTCTGCGGCGACAGCTGCGCCAGCGACGGGAACGCCGGCAGCACGTGGTCGGCGATGTGGCTCGTGTGGTTGAGCAACATCCGTACGGTGATCTTCTGGCCGCGCTCGCCCGGCACCACGTCCGGCAGGTAGCGGCCGATCGGGGCGTCCAGCTCGACGGCGCCGCGGGCGACCTGCTGAAGCACGGCCACCGAGGTGAACGTCTTGGTGATGCTGCCGACCCGGTGCAGCATGCCGGGCTTGACGGGGCGGCCTGTGGCGACGTCCGCGACGCCGGAGGCGCCCTGCCAGCTCTGGGAGCCGGCGCGTACCTCGGAGTAGATGCCGTACATGCCGGCCTCGTGCACGGCGTCCAGCGCCTGCCGCAGGGCGCGCCGGTCGAGCCCGTCACCCGCGCCGGCCGCCCGGCCTCCTAAGGATGGGGTGCCGGCCTGCGCGGGCGACACGCCTCCGAGCAGGGGGGCGAGCAGGGCGGCGAGCGCCAGCGCGGCGAACGCGCGGCGGCGAGAGGCGCTCTTTTCGGACACTCGTCTCTTCATGCCGCCAGCATCCTCGGCCGGGGGCGCTCCGGGGCAGTCGCGGGTGTCACCCACTCCGCATGACAGGAGTCATCCGTGGTGCGGCCGGAAGGCGGCGAGGACGGGACGGACGGCGCCGACGGGTTTATTGCGATGCGGGCCACCGCCCCCGTCCTGAATGATCACTGGCATGGACTTCGAGCACCTGATCGCCGAGGCGTGGGCCACCCCGTTCGAGGGCTGGGACTTCTCCCACCTGCGCGGTCGCGTCACCTACGACGGCACGCTGCCCTGGGACTACGAGCGCCTGGCCCGCGAGCGCCTGCGCACCGCCGCCGCCCTCCTCGACCTGGGCACGGGCGGCGGCGAGCTGCTGTCGTCCCTGGCCCCGCTGCCCCCGCGCACGGCGGCCACCGAGGGCCACCCGCCGAACCTGCCGATCGCCCGCGCCCGCCTGGAGCCCCTGGGTGTCGAGGTCGCCGCCGACACGCGCGCCTTCCCCGGCGCCTCCTTCGACCTCGTCCTCAACCGCCACGCGTCCTACGACCCGGCCGAGCTGCGCCGCCTGCTCGCCCCAGGCGGCACGTACCTCACGCAGCAGGTGTCGGGCGGCGATCTGGAGGAGATCAACACCGCCCTCGGCGGCCCCCCGCACCCGCACCGCGACTGGGACCTCGCCCGCGCGACCGCCGACCTCGGCCTGGAGATCGTGTGGAGCGAGGAGGCGACCTACACCACCGTCTTCCACGACGTGGGCGCGCTCGTCCTGTTCCTGCGGGCCGTGGCGTGGCAGGTGCCGGGCTTCGAGCCGGCCACGTACGAGGACCGGCTGCGCGCGGTCCACGACGACCTGACCCGCGGCCGCCCCTTCAGGGCCACCGCCCGCCGCTTCGCCCTGCTGGCCGTCGCCCCATAGCCGCATGCTTCGAATTTTTCCGAAATGACAGCATCAACCCGTACGCTCCCGGCAACAGCGACAGGAGGTTCGGTGAGCGACTTCTACCCCGAGGACCTGGAACGGATCACGGCGCGGGCCGAGGAGATGCTGGTCCACGTCGAGCGGCTCAAGGGTGAGATCGACGTCGTCGTCGGCCGCGGCGAGGCCGCCGACGGGCAGGTGCGCGTGACGGCCGCCGCGTCCGGGCGGCTCATGGACGTCACGCTCGCGCCGCGCGCCCTGCGCCTGGACGCGCAGAAGCTGGCCGAGGCCGTGCTGCGGGCCGCCCAGGAGGCGCACGACGACGCCGCCCACCAGGTGGACGCCATCATGGCGGGCCCCGGCGCCCGGCAGGACGACCTCGACGACGAGCGGTTCGCCGGCCTGATGGAGGCGTTCGAGGCGTCCATGGACGAGCAGCTCCAGGCTCTCGAAGAGCGGCACCGGCACGCCCCCTGAGCCGGACATTTCGCGGTTTTTTGAAGAACGGCCTGGACCACCGCAGCGCGCCCTAATGTCGTCCGCGGACACGTATGCGCACGCATTTTCCGGGGATGTGAATCGGTGGCCCTTCGGTGGCGGAGCGCGGCGGCACGGCGGGCGGCGGGGATCGTCGCGGGGGTGCTGGTCGCCGCGCTGGTGGGAGTCGGGCTGTTCCTGGGCACGGGCGTCTCCAGCGCCCGCCCCAAGCTCTCCGACGTCGGCGCCTGGCTGGCCAGCGCCCTCAACGGCGAGGTCGTGCACGCCAACGGCCTGTCCGGCCAGGTGGACGCCCGGGTGGACCTGGCCTCCGCCGGCGGGCAGGAGCTCAAGGTCGTCCAGGACGGCGACACCGTGCTGGTCATGGACGAGTCCACCGGCAAGGTCAGCCGCATCGACCCCACCCAGCTGGAGGTCGCCCAGACGGGCTCGCTCGGCGCCGGCGGCATGCAGATCGTGATGGGGGCCGGCAAGGCGTACGGGATCGACCCGCGCGCCGGCACCGTGCAGCAGCTCGACCCGCTCACCGTGGACACCATCGGCGCGCCGATCGCGCTGAAGCCACCGCTCGGCGCCCCCGGCATCGACAAGAACGGCACGCTGTGGGTGCCGGTGCCCGAGGAGGGTACGCTCGTCCAGGTCAACGGCGCCCAGCAGGGCAAGGCCGTCACGGTCGGCGAGCCGGGCGACCCGCTCACGCTGACGATGGCGAGCGGCGTCCCCCTCGTCACCAACTCCGCCGCCGCCTCCGCCCTCGTCATCGGCTCCACCGGCACCCGCCTCCAGGTCAGCCTGCCGAGCACGGTGACGGACGCCGGCCGCGCCGGCCTGCTCGTCCCCGCCGTCGCCGAGAGCCAGGTGGTGCCGATGCTGGCGCCCAAGCAGCACGCGCTCGTCCTCGTCGACACCGGCACCGGCGCGCTGACCACCGTGTCGGTGAAGGGCGGCAAGCTCGGCGCGCCGCAGGCGCTCGGGCGGCGCGTCTACATCGCCGACGAGAGCACGGGCAAGCTCATCGTGTACGACACGGTGGCCAAGCAGTTCGAGGCCGACAAGGTCGTCACCGGCAAGGCCGGGCCGCTGGAGGTGTTCGTCAAGGACGGGCTGCTCTGGGTCAACGACCAGTTCAGCGAGACCGCCCTGGTCATCGAGCAGGACGGCAGGGGGCACCGGGTCGGCAAGTACGACGAGGCGGTGGGCCAGAAGGACTCGCCGACGCCGCTGCCGATCCCGACCTACACGCCGACCGTGGTGCAGCCGACGATCGTGCCGACCAAGGGCAGGCAGCCCACGGGGACGCCGACGTCCGTACCGACGCGGACCAGGACCCCGAGGCCGACGGTGACCGTCACCGCCACCCCCACGCCCACCCCCACACCGACACCGACGCCCACGCGCTCGGAAACCCCCACCCCCACCCCGACGCCTCCGAAACCCGAGCCGCCCGCGTCCGTCACCGCCAAGTCCGGACCCGGCTACATGGAGATCGTCTTCACCCCGTCGGGGCAGAGCGAGGGCGTCACCGGCTACACGCTCAAGGGCGCGCCGGGCGGGGCCGACGTCACCCCGTCCCGCGTCGACCGCGACGGCCCCTACCAGTTCAAGGTCACCGGCGGGAGCTGCGGGCAGGAGTACACGTTCCAGGTCGCCGCCCAGTACGACGGCGGCGAGGTGCCCTCCGCCTCCACCATCCCCGTCCGCCCCTGCGTCGCCCCCGGCCGGCCCGCGAGCTTCACCGCCAAGGGCAAGAACCACGGCGCCGACCTGACCTGGTCCGCCCCGGACAACGCCCAGAACGGCGTCACGTACCTCCTCGAAGGCCCCGGCACCCACCCGGCCCAGCCGGACGGCACCAGCGCCGAGGTGACCGGGCTCAAGAACGGCCAGTCGTACACGTGGACGCTGCGCGCCAAGAACGAGGCCGGCGAGAGCCAGGACCGCGCCGAGGCCACCGCCGACCTGCGCCCGCCGCCCGCCCAGTTCCAGAACGCCAACAACAACGACACCAACACCATCATCCGCCCGGGCCCCGGCCCCGGCGGGGAGGCGGGCAAGATCCCGCAGGGCCAGTACATCACCGTGACCGTGCTCTGCCAGCAGAAGGGCGCCGCCTACACCGACACCTACAACGGCCAGAGCAGCGACGTGTGGAACAAGGTCGAGACCCAGTACGGCAACGGCTGGATCAACGACGTCATGATGGCCACCCCGAAGGGGGGCTTCCCGGCGGCCCCGCTCTGGGAGTGCGAATGATCACCAGGTCCGGGTGGGGGCTCGCGGTCGCCTCGGTGCTCGTCTACGCCGCCGGCGCGCCGTTCGGATACACCCAGTCGGCGGTCCTCGCCGCCGCCGGGCTCGCCGCCGTCGGCGCCGGCGCGCTGTGGACGCTGCGCGGCGCCCGACTGGAGGTGCGGCGCGAGGTCACGCCCATGAAGGTGACCCGCGGCGAGCCCGCCGTGGCCATTCTCCACGTACGCAACACCGGCCGGTGGCGGCACTCCGGCCTCGTCGCCCGCGACACCTGCCGCGACACCACCGTCACCGTCGACGTGCCCGCGCTCGCCCGGCACACCGCGCGCACCGTCTCCTACCGGCTGCCCACCCGCCGCCGCGGCCCCACCCCCGTGGGGCCGCTGCTGCTCGACCGCGCCGACCCGTTCGGGCTCGCCCGGCGCTCCCTCGCCTACGGCCGCACCGACCTCCTCCTCGTACGGCCCCGCACCGTCCCCCTCACCCCGCTCCACTCCGGCCGCCGCCGCCACCTCGACGGCCTCGCCTCCCGCTCCGCGCCCGCCGGGGCCAGCAGCTTCAACGGGCTGCGCGAATACGTCATCGGCGACGAACTCCGGCACGTGCACTGGCGTTCGACCGCGCGGACCGGCGTCCTCATGGTGAAGGAGCTCACCGACGTCAACCTCCCCGACACCGTCACCGTCCTCGACACCCGGCCGTCGTCCTACGAAGGGGACGACGAGTTCGAGCTCGCCGTGGACGTCGTGGCCTCCGCCGCCTGCGCCGTCACCCGCGACCGCTTCCCCGTGCGGGTCCTCACCGGGGAGGGCGAGATCGCCCACGCCACCGGAGGCCCAGGAGAGGACGAGGACGTCCTCGACCGGCTCGCCACCGTGGACCGCTCCGCCACCGCCGAACCACCCCTGCACGCGTTGCGCCGGGTGCGCGGCGGTGGGGCGCTCGTGCTCGTCAGCGGCTCCTTCACGGCCCTGGCCGACGCGGCCGCGGTGCGGCGACGCTTCGACCAGGTGGTGTTCGTACGGGTGGGGGACGCGGGGGAGGGGCCGGTGCCGCGGGCGGCGGGGGTGACGGTGGTCGAGGTGGGAGATCTGGCCGACCTGGCGGCATCATGGCCACACTGACCCCACCCCCCGCCGGCCCGCAGCCTGTCGGCCCGCCCTCTTCGGGTGCGCCCTCCGCCGCCTCCCCCGCCGGCCCGCACCTTGCCGGCCCGCACCCTGCCGGGCCGCCCATCGGCGGTCCGTCGGGCGGTGCCGCGTCGCTGGGCGGCTCGCCGCTCGCCGGAGCACGGCACGCCGGCTCAGGCCCCTTCAGCTTCGCCTCCGACGGCTCGCCGCTCACCGGCCCGCCCAACGCGCACTCGGCCGCCGCCGGCTCGGCGCCAGCGGCAGCGCCGGGTGCGGGCTCCTTCGCCGGAACGGTTCGGGGCGCGGCCGGGGAGGCGGCGTCCGGAGGCGTCGCACCCCATGGCGCCACGTCCGGGGGCGTCGCGTCCAGCAGCGCCGCGTCTCAAGGCGCCGCGTCCCCAAGCGGCGGGTCCGGGCGTGGCGGGCCGAGGGAGCGGTCGGGGGGCGAGGTGCCGTCCGTGCTTCCGGTCGAGTCGCCCGTGCGGCGGTTGGTGGCCGTTGGGGTCGTGGTGTTGCTGGGGGCGGCGGCCGGGCTCGCGTTCGACGGGGTGTTCGCCCTGGAGGCGCTGTGGCCGGTCGTGGCGGTGGCCGCCGGAGGGCCCGGGGTGGTGGCGTTGCTGCTCGCCGGGAGGGTGCCGCTCTGGGGAGTGATCCCCGTCAGTGTGCTGGCGTGGTTGACGGCGGTGTCGGCGACGCTGTTCAGGGCGGAGGCGTGGCTGGGGTTCGTGCCGAGCCCGGCCGCCGTGCGGGCCGCGCTGGTCGGCGTGCGGGACGCGGGCGGGCAGCTGCTGACCACGATCCTGCCCGCCGCCCCGGACAGCACGGCCGTCGTGCTGGTCAGCTTCCTGGTCTGGGCCGCCACCACGGCAGGGGCGGAGCTGGCGCTCCGGTCGAGGGCCGTCCTGCTGCCCGCGCTCGCCGCGCTGCCCGTGCTGGCCGTCGCGATCGTGTTCGGCGTCGCTGGGGCGGGCAGCGCGGTGCCGTACGCGGCGGTGTTCGCCGGGCTGGTGCTGCTGCTGGCGCTGGTGAGGTCGGGCCGGTCGCTCGGATCGCTCGCGGCCGGGGTGCCGATGCTCGGCGTGCTGGTGCTCGTGGGTGTGCTCGCAGGGCCGGTGCTGCCCGTGGCCGGGCGTCCGTACGATGTGCGCGAGCTGGTGGAGCAGCCGCCGCCACGCCCGATGAGCGGCGTGAGCGCGCTCGACCAGGTGTCGGCCTGGCTGCAGAACCCGCAACGCGAGCTGTTCACGGTCAGCACCACGTCGGAGGCGAACCTGCGGCTGGCCGTCCTCGACACGTTCGACGGGGTGAGCTGGACGTCGAGCGCCGGATTCGTGCCTACGGGCGGCCGGGTGCCTGAAGCGGCGGGGGAGCGTGACACCCCCGGACAGCAGGACACGGCACAGAGAGGCGCCGATGAGCGGCGGGACATCGTCGAGCAGCGGTTCACCCTGCAGAAGCTGCCCGGGCCGTGGCTGCCCGCCGCCGACCGGCCGGTGCGGGCGACCGGGCCCGGACTCGTCGTCGATCCGGCCACGGGCGCGCTGGCCGGCACGCGGGCGCGCGAAGGGATGACGTACCAGGTGACGTCGGGGATCCGCCGGTACACGGCCGAGGAGCTGCGCGACGCGACCCCCGCCGCCGACCCCGCCGCGCTGCGGCTGCCCGACGGGCCCGACGGGCGTACGCCGCCGCAGCGTGCCCGCCTGCGCGACCTCGCCCGCCGCGCCACGGCCGGGGCGCGCAACCCGGCGCAGCAGGCCGCCCGGCTGGCCGCGTACCTGCGCAAGCTCGCCGTGAACGACGTCAACGCGCCGCCCGGGCACGGGTACCGCAGCATCGAGTTCTTCCTGACGGAGTCGAAGCGGGGAACGACCGAGCAGTTCGCGGCGTCGTTCGCGCTGCTGGCCCGCTCGATCGGCCTGCCGACCCGCATCGTCGTCGGCTTCCGCCCCGGCGGCCCGGTCGCCGCCGCACCCAAGGGACCGACCGGGGCTGCGATCAGCGGCGCGACCATCGGGGCGGCCGACGGGCCCGCCGACGGTCCGGCCGGTGGTGCGGCTGGCGGTGCCGGCGGTGGTGCGGCTGGTGGCGCCGCTGGTGATGATGCCGGTGGTCCGGCTGGCGCTGCCGCTGGTGGTGCGGCCGGCGCTCCGGCTGGCGGTGCTGCTGGCGCGGTGGCCGATGGGGCTGCCGGTGCTGGGGCCGACGGTGGGGTGCGGCAGGTGCGGGGTGGGGATGTGCTGGCGTGGGCTGAGGTCGCGTTCGACGGGATCGGGTGGGTGCCGTTCTATCCGACGCCGTCCCGTACGCGGGCCGGTGAGGGTGGTGACGTGGCCGAGGGGGCACCCAAGCAGGCCAGGGAGATCGAGCAGGCGATCAACAGCGACTCCTCCGAGCCCAAGCCCGCCAAGACGCCCACCGGCCGGTCCACCCCGACCCCTCAGCCGCGGCCCGGCTCCGGGGGGTCGATGTTTCTCTGGCTGGTCGTGCCCGCTGCTCTGGTGGTGTTCTACCTGGTCGCGGTCGGAGTGGTGCCGGCGGTCAGGCGGGTGCGGGCGCGGCGGGCCGCGTCGCCCGGCGCGCGCGTGGCCGGGGCGTGGCGGCAGACCGTGGCGCGGCTGCGCGGGGCGGGGGTTCCGGTGTCGTCCGGGGCGTTGACCGCGCGGGAGGTGGCGTCCCGGGCGGAGGCGGAGCTGGGGCCCGAGGCGCGGGAGCCGCTGACGCTGCTCGCCGACCTCGCGAACCTCACCACGTTCGGCGCCGCACCCGTCGACCAGGCGGATGCGGACCTCGCCTGGCGGCAGCACGCCGCCGTGGACGCGCTGGTCAGGCGGCGGGTGCCGGTGGCGCGCCGGCTGGTACGGAGGTTGTCGCCGCTGTCCCTGCTCCGGTGAGCAGCCCTGCTCCGGTGGCTCCGGTAGCCAGCCTGGCTCCGGCGGCTCCGGTGACTAGCCCTGCTCCGGTGGCGCGGTCGGCGGGGTGGCCAGGGGGAGCACGATCGGGGGCTGCACCTCGTCGTCCTGGCCCGTCTCCGCCGCTCCCCTGATGCACAGGGCGGACGACCACGCCACCGAGGACGGCTGGCCCAGGGTGACCACGGTGCCGACCTTGAAGCAGTAGCCGCTGGCCGCGTCCAGGCCGCCGACCGTGTAGGTGGTGCTGCCGCTCGGCGCCGTCATCAGGCGGTCGCCGGGGGACTGCTGGATGATCGTGGGGTAGTCGTTCTTGCGGACGGCCTTCCAGGACAGCGTCACCGTGGCCCCGTTGTCGGACACCAGCTTGAGACTTTTCGGGCGGTACGCGGCCACCGTCGCCGGGTTCGTGGCGCGGAGGGTGGCGGTCGGTGGGGAGGTCGCGGAGCCGGGTGACGTAGTGACGCCCGAGGACGCGGTGGGGTCAGCGGATGCGGTGGGGGCGACGGATGGCTGCGGGTTCTGATCGGCCGCGGTCGGTGCACCGGTCGGCGTGTCGGCCTGGTCACCCGTCGTGTCGGCCGCGCCGTCGCCGGTCCGGTGGCCGGTCCCGTCGGTCGCACCGTCGCCGCCCTGGTCGCCGGTCGTATTGGCCGCGCCGTCGCCGGGCTGGGTGTCGGCGGCCTGGTTCTGGGCGGTGGTCGTGGTGTTGACGGCGCCGCGCATCGCCAGGGCCACGCTGCCCACGCCCACGAGCACGGCCAGCGCCGACACGCCTGCCACGAGCAGTGGCACCTTGCTGCCCTTCTTGGCGGCCTGCTGCGGTGCCGCGGGGTGAGGGGCGGCCTCGGGGGCGGGCGGGAGGAACGGGCGGGGGCCCGCCGGGGGCCTGACCTGGGATCGGTCCGGGTCCACGGTCCACACCAGCTCACGCGCCCCGGACCCCTCCTGTGGTGCGGGCCCAGCGGCGGGAAGCCGCGGCTCGGGCCCAGCGGTCGCGAGCTGTGGTGCGGGTCTGCCGGTCGGAGGCAGGGGTGTTGAGGGGTGGCTGATGTCGGTGGGTGGGAGGTGGGCGGCGGTCGTTCCGGCTGGGGAGAGGCGGGGGCCGCTCACGTCCGGGCCGCGCGTGGACGTGCGGGCGGCGGCGGCCAGCTCGTCGGCGGTGGGGCGGGCGGCCGGGTTCTTGGACATGGCCTTGGACAGGACGCGGGCCAGGTCCGGTGGCACCGAGGAGGGGAGCGGCGGCGGGGTCTCGGTCAGGACCCCGAGCACGAACCGGGCCGTGCTGCCCGGCCCGTCCAGGGGGAACGCGGGTCGTCCCGCGAGCAGTTCGTACGCCATCGACCCCAGCGCGTACACGTCCGAGGCCGGCACCGGCGGGTGTCCCTCCAGCTCCTCGGGGGAGGCGTGCACCGAGGGCGGTGTCCCGTCGGGCAGCTCGACGATGGACATCAGCGCCGACATGGCGAACCCGGTCAGCACCACTCCGCCGGCCGTCATGACGACGTTCTCGGGCTTGACGCGCCCGTGCGCCCCGCCCACCGCGTGCGTGGCCGCGACGACCCGCGCCACCGCCCGCAGCAGCCCGGTCGCCTGCTCCAGAGGCATGGGCCGGCCGCGTCCCGGGCGTTCGGCCAGGGTGAGGCCCTCGTGCGGCGGTGTCACCAGGTACGGGCGCCCGTCCCCGGTCGCGCCCACCTCCAGCACCGGGATCACGCCCGGGTGCGCGGCCAGTTCCTCGGGGAAGGCGAGGCCGCGCATGATCCGCTTGAGGGCGCGCTTGTCCACGCGGCGGCACGTGAGGGTCTTGAGCAGCACCTCCCCGCCGCCGGCGGACGTGCGGCGGGCGCGGTGCACGGCCCAGGGGCCGTCCTGGCCGATCTGTTCCAGCAGCTCGTAGCCGCGGACCCGCTCGGTGGTCACGGTCATGCGATCACGGACTCGCCGCCCAGGTCATCGCTCGCGAACGCGTCGTACTCGACCAGTGGCAGCTTGACCCGCTCCCGCTCGCGCTCCTGCCCGGCGGCCCCGGTGCCCGGCGGGTACATGCCGCCCATCGGCATGCCGTTCGGCCCCATGGCTCCGGCGTTCCCCGGGCCGGGGGTGTTGCCGGTGAACGGGGCGGCCTGCGCGCTGCCGGGCGAGATGCCGGGGCCGCCGGTCACGGGGTGGGCGGGCACGGTCGTGGGCGGGAGGGTGGCCTGGGGGAGGCCGGACAGGTTCGTGGTGGGGATCTGCGGAGTGTTGAGGGAGGGGTTCTGCAGGGACGGGGTGCTCGGGGGGTTCTGCAGGGAGGGGGCCGAGAGCGAAGGGTCCTGGAGGGAGGGGTCCCGAAGGGAGGGGTCCTGGAGGGAGGGGTTCTGCAGGGACGGATCCTGGAGGTTCGGAACGTCCGGATCGGAAGGAGTGGAGGGGGTGGAAGGGGTCGAAGGGATGGAGGGGTCGAGGCCGGTCGGGCCGCCGAGGTCCGGCGTTCCGCCGTACGGGGAGCCCAGGCCGGAGCCCGCGTACGGGTCGCCGACCAGACCGCCGGGCCCGCCCGTGAGCCCGCCCGGCAGGCCGGGCCCCTGCGGCAGCGACACGTCGGTCAGACCGCCTCGCGGCGCCACGGCCCGCTGCTCCAAGTAACGGGGGATGGCGTCGTACACGTTCACGATGAACCGGTTGAGCTGCTGCAGGTGGTGGCGGGCGAGGGCGTGGGCGTTGGTGTCGGTGTTCCTGACGTTGTCGCCGACCCAGTCGTCCAGGTCGCTGAGGCCGAGGAAGGTGACCTCGCCCGTCCTGGGTACGTTGTGGTGGAACCAGGGCAGGACCTGATCCCCGTACCAGACCAGCGGCCCGCTGACCGACTTGGCGGCGAAGGCGATGCGGGCGAGGTCGCGTTGCAGCTCGCCGATCTTCTCGAAGATCTGCTGGAGGTACTCGCCGCCGAGCGTCTCCGCGATGCGGCCCGCCTCCCGGTGCAGGGCGTCCACCGACACCTCGCACAGCCGCGCGATCTCGCCGTACTGCCGGCCCGCCGCGACGATCTCGTCGGGCTTGGTGCTCTGGATGAGGGCGGAGACGCCGTCGCTGGTCTCCGGGTCGCCGTCCAGGACCTGGGTGCCGTCGATCTGCGGGGTCTTCTGCTCCTTGAGCGGTTCCTGCCAGTAGCCCGTCATCAGGTCCTCTTGATGCCGTTCGCGGCGGTCCGGTCGGCTGACTTCGCGGTTTCCACGGTGGCGGCGAGGGCTTCCACGATGTCGGCGTATACGCTGTAGACGCGCTCGATGGCCAGGCCCAGCGTGGTCTGCGTCCGTTCGGTGGTGGCCAGCAGTTCCTGGGCGGCCTGCCACTTGCCGAGGTGGTCCTCGGTGAGGCGGGCGTGCTGGAGGTGGACCTTGAGGCTCGGCCCGCCCTCGCCCTGCAGTCGCTGGAGGTCCCGGCGCAGCTGCTCCACGGGGGAGGAGGGCAGTGGCCTGCCGCTCGCGTCCTCGTACTCGGCCAGTTTGACGAAGAACGTCTTCTGCGCTTTGCCCGGGTCCACCTGGTACTTGGCGAGTGCGTCGTCCTGCTGCGTCGGGGCTGAGAGGGGGGCGGGGTAGGAACCGTTGCGGTGATCGTGGACGTGCTGGGCGTACGCGTCCTCGACAGTGGGGTCTTTGGGTTTCTCTTTGGGAACGTCGCGGACATACGTGATCACCGTCTCCCGGTACTCCTCAGAGTATCCGAGCCCGGGCCTCGGCTTGCCGCTGGCGTCGCCGCCCTCGGCTGTAGGAATCCCCGTCATGCTCACTCTCCGCGTCCCCGTCGACGGATATGCCGACACTTGCCTACCTGCCGCCATGCCGGCTACGGCCTCATTTCAAGATATTTGTAAGAAAGCCGAACGAATCGGAATGGTCGGCAGACTTCATGCCGTGCACTTCTCCTGGTATGGCGCCGCGGCTGTCCTGCTGGCCTTGACGCCCACCCCGGCCCCGCCCACCACCCCGCTCACCACTCTGGCCCCTACTCCCGCCCGTACGGTGACATGCGACCCCGAGCCCGGTGTCGCCGAGGTCACCGGCACGCCGTGGCCGCAGGAGCGGCTGCGCTTCCAGCAGGTGTGGCGGCTGACCAAGGGCGAGGGCGTGACGGTCGCCGTCGTGGACAGCGGCGTGGACGCCACCCACCCGCAGCTCGCCGGGGCCGTCGCGCGGCAGGTGGACCTCACGGGCACGGACCTGCGCGACTGCGTGGGCCACGGCACGGCGGTGGCCGGCATCATCGCCGGGCGCGACCTCACCTCGCGCGGCGTGCCCGTGCTGGGCGTCGCCCCGGCGGCGGAGATCGTCTCGATCAAGCAGACCGAGGGCACGTCCGGCGACGTGACACGGCTGGCCGAGGGCATCAGGCGGGCCGCCGACCTCGGCGCGGACGTGATCAACGTGTCGGTGCAGGCGCACGACGCGCCCGTGCTGAAGGCGGCGGTGACGTACGCGCAGGGCAAGGACGCCGTCATCGTCGCCGCGGCCGGCAACGTCAAGCAGGACGACGGCGCCGTGACGCCCGCCTACCCGGCCGAGTACCCCGGCGTGATCGCCGTCGGCGCCGCCTCGCCGGACGGCAAGAAGTCGGAGTTCTCCAACGCCGCGACCCGCATCTCGGTGACCGCGCCCGGCGCGGGCGTGACGAGCGCCTGGACGGGCGGCGGCTACCGTACGGGGCTGGACGGCACGAGCTTCGCCACCCCCTTCGTGTCGGGCGTGGCCGCCCTGGTCAGGGCCAGGCACCCGGAGCTGGACCACTGGCAGGTCAAGCGCAGGCTGGAGCGGACCGCCGAGGGCGGCGGCGCGGCGGGCACGGGAGCCGGGCTGGTCAACCCGTTGCAGGCCGTCACGTCGGTGCTCCCGGCCGCGCAGGAGAGCCACGCCGCCGGGGAGGGCGGGGCCGTCGTGCTGGCCCGCGCGCCGGCCCAGGACGAGCGCGGGCGCGCCATCGCCGTCGCGATCACCGCCGGCGCGGCCGGGGTCACCGCGCTGGTGGTGTTCCTGGCGCTGATGCTGCCCAGAGCCAGGCGGCGAGGATGGCGGGCCGGGACGGACCCGACATTTACAGGAAAGTTGAAATCGTAGATCCGGCCCCCGCGGCCCGTTTACGTTGATCCGGCAATTCACGAACCCGGGTTCACGAGATCCGAGAGGTGCACCGTGGCATTCCAACCGACCACCTACGCCGAGGGCAGCCAGCACAGCGCCGCCGAACGGGCACAGCTCGCGGTCGGCAACATCGAGCAGATCCGCAACCGGCTCCAGCAGATCCCGGAGACGCTCGGCGCGTCCTGGCAGGGCGACGCCGCCCGCGTCTACACGCAGGTGCTCACCGAGTGGACCCCGCAGTTCACGAAGGTCATCCAGGCGCTCAACACGATCGCGGAGAACCTGAAGGCGACCGGCATCCAGTACACCGAGGCGAACACGCAGGCGAACGACGTCGCCGCGGCACTCAGGTCCGCGCTCGACGGCACCGCCCGCTGAGCCGGAGGGGAGATCAGAATGAGCGGCAACCCGGACATCATCCTCGCCAACTTCGACGAGATGGAGGAGATCGCGGCCGAGCTCGGCCGCGCGTACGCCAACCTCGTCGGCGAGCTGACCGACCTCGAGACCGACCTGAAGGTCCTGGAGACCTGGGCGGGCTCCGCCAAGGACGTCTACCTCGACGCCAAGCGCCAGTGGAACGAGGCCGTCGTCACCATGGGCGACACCATGCAGCGCTTCGGGCCCGCGCTGCACGACGCGACCGAGATCATGCGGGACGCGGAGAACGCCAACGTCCGCCGCTGGGGCACCTGACCCGACGTGAACGAGCCGCTGATCGACCCGGACGCCGCCGAGGACCAGGCGCGGTGCAGGCCGGAGGCGCTGCACGACGTGGCGGGCAAGCTCTCCAGGGACCTGCTGCCGCAGCTCGAAGCGCTGCGCTACCAGGTGACCGACCTGCCCCAGGGTGCCGCGGGCACGTGGGACATCGCGCAGGGGTACGCCGACACCGTGGGCCGGGCCCGGCAGGCCACGGGGGAGTCGGTGGGGTTCGTGGCGGAGCAGGTCCAGCGCGTCATCGACGACCTGGTCGCCACCGCCGACACCGTACGGGACGCCGACCGGCGCGCCGTGCCACGGAGCGAGTAGTGCCCGAGCCGACCCCCATCAAGAACGGCTGCCTGCAAGGCGGCAACCCCACCCTGTACGGCGGCCGCGACGCCATCAAGGCGCTGGTCATGGGCACCAGGCCGGAGGAGTTCGGCCACGTCGCGGACGGGTACCTGGCCACCTCCCGGCTCCTCACCACGGCGATCACCACGCTGGGCGACGCCGCGGCCCGCCTCGTGGCCGACGGGAACTGGGGCGGGGAGTCCGCCAAGGCCATGCTCACCCGCATGAACCGGCTCCAGACGTACCTGATGGCGCTGCGCGACGCCGTGGACCGCGTCCCGCCCTCGCTGCAGACCGTCAGCCAGGCGCTGACCTCCGCCAAGGAGCGGTTCGAGCAGGAGACCGCGCCTCACAACTACTACGCGATGGGGTCGGGATCGCCCGACAACGGCGACGGGAGGGCCAAGGAGTTCATGACCCGGCTCAACGGCGCGTTCCACAACGCGCACACGGCGCTGCCGGACCGGCTGCCGTGGGACGCCCAGCTCGCCTCGCCCGCCCCGTACCTGCCGCCCGCCGAGCGGCCGGTGACGCCGGTGAGCGGGGGCGATCTGCCGTACGAGGACACGGTGCCGGTACGGTCGGCGACCCAGCTCGCGCAGCACTCCGGCGGCCAGGCGACCACCGCGCCGCAGCCCTACCAGCCGGCCGGATACCAGGCGACCCCTGGGGCGCAGCCACCCGGTGGCAACCTGGCGGCCTCCGCGCAGCCGCCGACCGTGCCGGCGCCGGTGGGAGCCGGGCAGCTCAGCGGCCTCACCCCGGGCCAGGGCCAGGCCGGCGCCACGCCGGGCAGCGTTCCCGGCAACATGCCAGGGGGCGCCACGGCGGGCGGCGTTCCTGGTACTGCGGCGGGCGTTGCGGGCCCCTACGCGGGAGCCGGGCAGCCGGCCACCGCACGCCCGTCCCTCACCCCGGCCACTCCCTCGGCCCGGCCCGGCCTGAAGAGCCCGGCAGGCGAGCCGGCCCAGGGCCCGGTCGTCAGCCCCTTCCGCGACCCGTCCACCGCCAGCGCCGCCCAGGGCGCCGGCCCGTCCGTGCGGCCCGGCAGCGTCCCGGTCGTGGACGGCTCCTGGCCCGCCACCCGCCCGCCCGCGACCGGCGCCGAGCCCGCCGCGCCCGGCACGGCGGGAGCGCCGTTCCTGCCGTTCGGCGGCGCCGCACCCCAGGAGGGCAGGCCCGCCGGCCGCGCCACGCCCGCGCGGAGCGCCGACGACGACTTCTTCCGCCCGGTGATCGAGGCTGGCCCGCCGGTGGTGGGGTGACGGCATGACCTCCCGGGACGCCGTCGCGGCACAGATCGAGTCGATCCGCACGCTGGGCCGCTCGATGGCCGACCGGCCCATGAGCGAGCTGGAGACCATGCTGCGGGGCATCTCGCAGGTGGAGCTCTCCTCCGGCGCGTACGGCGCGTTCGGCCTGCTCGGCACCTCGCTCGGGGACGCGTTCGACGAGGTGAAGCGGGCCGCGCAGCGGTACCTGCTGGCCAAGCGCGACGAGGTGTCGGACATCCACGACAAGGCGTTCGACTCGGCCAACGCCTATCTGGACGCCGACCAGCGGGGCGCCGTGAACGTGACGAGGCCGCGATGATGGAGCAGCCGTACTCCGTCATCGAGGGCTCCGCGATGGCCGCCGCCGGCGCGATGATGCTCGGCCTGGGCCGGGCCCGCTACGCGACGCTGATCCTGCCCCTCCTGTACGGCGACACGGCGCAGCAGCGGGCGGCGGCGCAGGCGTACCAGGCGCTGGCCACGGCCCTGCGCGAGCATCCGGAGCTGGTGGAGGCCGCGAAGCGGGACGTCGAGTGGACCTCGCTCAGCGCCGATCTGGCCACGCGGGAGGTGACCGCGTACGCCGACGACGCCGAGAACAAGGCCGCCTCGCCGCAGGCGTCGGCCGACATCCTGAACCTGACGGCCGACGTGTACGACGTGCTCGGCAAGGCCGCCTTCCTGGCCGGGGCGAGCATCCTGACGGCGGGGGTGATGTACCGGGTGGCGCAGTTCAACCCGTACACGAAGGTCGCCGCGGAGGTGGCGGCGACGGGGTTCGGCCGCCGCGCCGACCAGCAGGCCGGGCAGATCGCGGCCAGGGCCAGGGCGTGGATCGCGAGCAACTCCGGGCTGCTGTCCCGGGTGGTGCAGCGGCTGGCGAGCATGTCGGCGGGCGGCAAGGTCGCGCTGGGCGGCGCGGCGGTGGTGGCCGGCGGGATGACGGCGCAGACGGCGGTCGCGGACCGGTTCAGAAGCACGGCCCTGGACGCCTCCACGGGCACGGGCCAGGCCACTGTGTCGCAGTCACCATTCGACGCGGCCGCGACGCCGAGCGGGTCACAGTCGCCACTCGGCCCGGCAGCGACGCCGAGCCGGTCGCAGTCACCGTTCGACGCGGCCGCCGGCCGCGCCACGGGAACGGAGGTGTGAAGGCGATGTTGGACGACAGCGCCATCGACAAGCTGATCGCCGAGGCCCAGCGACCGGACGAGCAGGGCCTGGACGAGCTCTACCGGCAAATCATGGCCGTCAAGGGCGTCGCGCAGGACCCGGACAGGCTGGTCCGGGTCGAGTGCGGGGCCCAGGGCGTCACGGCTCTGGACATCGACCCGCGCGCGCTGCGCTGGGGCTCGCAGCGCCTGTCGCAGACGATCCTGCTGCTGCTCGCCGAGTCCCTGGCCGACATGCAGGCCAGGTCGGCGGAGCTGCTGCGCGACGTGCTCGGGGACGGCCCGCTCGACCTGGCCGCCGAGAACAACCCGGCCGACGTGCGCCTGCGTGCCGCGCGGGAGGCGTACGAGGAGGCCATGGACCGCGCGACGGCCGAGCTGGCCAGGATCGAGCGCACCCTCTAGCTCCCTCTAGCTCACCAGCCCGCGAATCGTCTCGTACAGGTCCATCACGGCCAGCGCGAGCGGGATCAGCGCGATCATCAGCAGGATGTCGAGGATGTCGCCGGCCCGGCCCCAGAAGGGGGACGGGCGGGCGGTGGCCAGCCACAGCGCCGTCCCGGCCACGGCGAGGGCGAGCACGACGAGCCCGGGCACGATCAGGTAGAGCACGGTGGGGTCCGCCGCCGTGATGACCGCGCCGGCGGCGGGCAGGGCGACGCCGAGCAGCGTCGCGGACAGCAGCCAGGCCCGCTGCCCCCGCCCCTCGAACACCCGGGCCCGCATGAGCAGCGACAGCGTCAGCGCGCCGCTCATCGCCAGCGCCGCCCAGGTGCCCTCCATCAGGAGCAGCGCCTGGGCGGCGAGCACGATCAGCGCGACCGCGCCGAGCAGCCCGGTGCAGAAGCGGTCGGCCACCACGGTCCGGTCGAGGACGAGCTCGCCGTCCAGCTCGCCGCCCTCGCGGCGCAGCTCCTCGGCCGTGGTGGGCAGCGCGGGCAGCGGCATGCCCGCCAGCCGTACCGACAGCGCGGGGATGGCGGTGGTCAGCCCCACGGCGAGGGCCGCCAGCACCGACGCCACGCCTGCCGCGTGCAGGTCGTACGCCATGACCAGCCCGGACGCCACCAGCCCGGCGAGCGCGGCGACGGCCACGCCGAGGAAGGCGGGCAGCCCGCCGGCCACCGCGAACCCGGTGGCCGTGGCGAGCATCAGCAGCACGCCGCAGCCCGCCAGCAGGTTGTCCGGTTCGAGGAGCGCCGTGCCGGAGGCGGGCCCTGTCAGGCCGGCGAGGAAGCCGTAGGGCAGCGCGGCGTACCCGATGGCCGCACCGGAGGCGGCGTCGCCGAGCGCCCGTGACAGGGCCACGGCGACCAGCAGCAGCACGAGGGCGACGGCTCCGGCGACGAGCGCGACGGGGGTCCAGGGCGGCCCGGCGGCGGGCCCGGCGGCGGACCAGGCGGCGGGCCCGGCGGCGGGCAGGGCGGCGGCGCCCAGCACGAGCAGGGCGGCGGCGGCCCGCAGGCCGTAGGTCCTGGTGGTGGCGGGCTGCCAGCGGCCGGTGCGCTCCAGCACGCCGGTGGCCACCGCGTCGGCGACGTCGTCGAAGACGACCTCGGGCAGCTCGTGGCCGCGCGGGCGCAGGTGCAGCAGCTCGCCGTCGTGCACGGCCAGCTCCGACAGCGTCGCGTCGGGGGCGAACGGCGGCCCGCCCAGCCGCTGGAGCACCCAGCCGCCGTGGGCCAGGCCCGCCTCGGCCAGGCTCTCGCCCGCGATGCGCAGCAGCGTCGGCAGGAGGTTGCCCAGCGGGATGTCCGGCGGCAGGCCCAGGTCCAGGAAGCCGCGCGGGGTCACGACGGTGACCCGGCACAGGTCGGTTCCGGTGGCGCTCACAACGGACGAGTGTATGGATCGGATCTCGAGTGTGGCGGGCGAAAAGCGTCTAGGAAATTTGAAATATCGGATATATCCCTACGTCAGCGACTTCCATGGGGGTCGTGAGCCTGATCGTGGTGGGCAGGCCGGAGCGGCGCAGGCCGCCCGAGCCTCCCGGGGGTGAGGTGCTGCTGGAGTCCCCGCCGGAGATCCCGGAGACCGTGACGGGCGGCGGGCTGACCCAGCTCCTGACGTACCTGCCGATGATCGCCGGGGCGGGCGCGATGGCGCTGATGTTCACCGGCGGCTCCACCGGCAACCCGATCATGCTGGTCTCCAGCGGCCTGTTCGCGATCTCGATGGTCGGCATGAGCGTGGGCCAGATGATGCGCAACGCCGGCGAGCGCAAGAACGAGCTCAACGGCCGGCGCCGCGACTACTACCGCTACCTGGAGCAGGTCAGGAAGCGGGTCCGGCAGGCCGCCGCGCAGCAGCACCGCGCCATGACGTGGAGCCACCCCGACCCGACCGCCCTGTGGTCGCTGGTGATGACCACCCGGCTGTGGGAGCGGCGGCCACGCGACGACGACTTCGCGCAGGTCAGGATCGCCACGTCGGCGCAGCGGCTGGCGCTGCCGATGATCCCGCCCGAGACCAGGCCGGTCGAGGACCTGGACCCGATGACGGCGGGGGCGCTGCGCCGGTTCGTGCGCACGCACGCGACCGTTCCCGGGCTGCCCGTCGCGCTGGCGCTGCACTCGTTCGCGCGGATCGTGCTCACCGGCGACCCGGCGGCGGCGCGCGATCTCGTGCGGGCGGCGCTGGCCCAGGCGGCGGCGCTGCACTCGCCGGAGGACCTGCGGATCTCGGTGTGCGCCGGGGGCGAGCGCGCCGCCGAGTGGGAGCCGGTGAAGTGGCTGCCGCACGCCCTGCACCCCGAGGAGGAGGACGGGGCCGGGCCGGTGCGGCTGATCGTGGGGGACCTGGGCGAGCTGGACGAGCTGCTGGGGTTCGAGCTGAAGGACCGGCCCCGGTTCAGCAAGGGGCTGTCGGACGTGGTGCCGTACCACGTGGTGGTCGTGGACGGCGGGACCGTGCCGGCGGGCAGCCAGCTCGGGCTCGACGTCATCGAGGGCGTGACCGTGATCGACCTGAGCGGCTCGACTCCGCAGGCGCCGGCGCAGCTCACCCTGCGGCTGGAGGTGACGCCCGGCGAGCTGGTCCGGGTCGCGCAGGACGAGCTGGGCAAGGAGGTCAGGACCGTACTGGGGCGTCCTGACCGGATGGCGCCGGCCGCGTTCGCCGCGCTGGCCAGGCAGCTCGCACCCCTGCGGCCCCTGACCGCGGCGGGCGGCGCGGAGTCGCAGGACGTGTTCGCCACCAACACCACGCTCACGGACCTGCTCAGGCTCGGCGACCCGCGGCAGCTCTCGCCCCGGCTCACCTGGCAGCCCCGCCCGGTCAGGAACCGGCTGCGGGTGCCGATCGGGCTCGGCGCCGACGGGCGGCCGGTCGAGCTGGACATCAAGGAGGCGGCCCAGGGCGGCATGGGCCCGCACGGGCTGGTGGTGGGCGCGACCGGCTCCGGCAAGTCGGAGCTGCTGCGCACGCTGGTGCTGGCACTGGCGATCACGCACTCCTCCGAGGTGCTGAACTTCGTGCTGGTCGACTTCAAGGGCGGTGCCACGTTCCTCGGGCTCGACGCGCTGCCGCACGTCTCCGCGGTGATCACCAACCTGGAGGACGAGCTGCCGCTGGTCGACCGCATGCACGACGCGCTGCACGGCGAGCTGGTACGCCGCCAGGAGCTGCTGCGCGCGGCCGGGAACTACGCCTCGCTGCGCGACTACGAGCAGGCCCGCGAGCAGGGCGCCGCGCTGGAGCCGCTGCCGACGCTGTTCATCGTGCTGGACGAGTTCAGCGAGCTGCTGTCGGCCAAACCGGAGTTCATCGAGCTGTTCGTGATGATCGGGCGGCTCGGCCGCTCGCTGGGAGTGCACCTGCTGCTGGCCTCGCAGCGGCTGGAGGCGGGGCGGCTGCGCGGCCTCGACACGCACCTGTCGTACCGGATCGGGCTGCGCACGTTCTCGGCCGCCGAGAGCCGGGCGGTGCTGGGCGTCGCGGACGCGTACGCGCTGCCGCCCGAGCCGGGCAACGCGTACCTGATGTTCGAGACGACCGGCATGACCCGGTTCAAGGCCGCCTACGTCTCCGGCCCGTACCGGCCGAGGCAGCAGCAGCACACGCCCGCCGCCCCCAAGAGCCACCGCGGCAAGATCGTCTGGTACGGCGCGGAACGGGTGCCCGCGCCGCCCGCCGTCGAGGCGCCCCCGGTGCAGGACGACCCGGGCAGGCAGGACACGCTGCTCGACATCGTGGTGGAGCGGCTGGCCGGGCAGGGCCCCGAGGCGCACCGCATCTGGCTGCCGCCGCTGAAGGAGCCCGCCTCGCTCGACCGGCTCCTGCCGCGCATCGAGGCCACGCCCGCGCACGGGCTCACCGCCGCCGGCACCGCCCAGGAGCGGCCGGGACGGTTGCACGCCGTCGCCGGGATCGTGGACAGCCCGTTCGACCAGCGGCGGGACCCGTACTGGCTGGACCTGTCGGGTGCGGCGGGCAACGTCGCGATCGTCGGCGCGCCGCAGACGGGCAAGAGCACGCTGCTGCGCACGCTGATCGCCTCGCTCGCGCTCACCCACACCCCGAAGGAGGTGCAGTTCTACTGCCTGGACTTCGGCGGCGGCACGCTGTCGGCGCTGTCCGGGCTGCCGCACGTCGGTGGTGTGGCCGCCCGGCTCGACGCCGACGCGGTGCGCAGGACCGTGGCCGAGGTGCGGGGCGTGCTGGAGCGGCGCGAGCGGTTGTTCGTGGAGCGCGGCATCGACTCCATGGCCACCTACCGGCGGATGGTCGCCTCGGGTGCCTACGAGGGCGACGGCTGGGGTGACGTGTTCCTGGTGGTGGACGGCTGGTCGGTGCTGCGCCAGGAGTACGAGCAGCTCGAAGGCGACCTCGGCGACCTGGTGACGCGCGGGCTCGGGTTCGGCGTGCACGTCGTCGGCACCGCCAACCGGTGGATGGAGTTCCGCACCGGCGTGCGCGACCTGCTCGGCACCCGGCTGGAGCTGCGGCTCGGCGACGCGTTCGACTCCGAGATCGACCGCAGGGCCGCCGCGAACGTGCCCGAGCGCGCCCCCGGGCGCGGCCTGACCCGCGAGTCGCTGCACTTCCTGGCCGCGCTGCCGCGCATCGACGGCCGCTCCACCGTGGACGACCTGGCCGACGGCGTCGCGGCCCTGGTCGAGGCCGCGCGGGCGGCCTGGCACGACCATCCGGCCCCGCCGGTGCGGCTGCTGCCCGCGCTGCTGCCCGCCCACACGCTGCCCGCGCCGCCGCCCGGCGGCACGCGCGTGCCGATCGGCATCGACGAGGCCGCGCTCGCGCCCGTCCTGCTGGACTTCGACGCCGACCCGCACTTCGTGGTGTTCGGCGACACCGAGAGCGGCAAAAGCAACCTGCTGAAGGTCATCGCCCGGGGCATCGCGGACGGTCGCACGCCCGCGCAGGCCCGCTTCGTGGTCGTCGACTACCGGCGCTCGCTGCTCGACGCCACCGACACCCCGCACCGCATCGGCTACGCCGCCTCCAGCACCGCCGCCACCACCCTGCTCAAGGGGGTGCACGAGGTCATGCAGGAGCGGCTGCCGCCCCCCGACCTGACCTCCGAACAGCTCAGGACGCGCAGCTGGTGGACCGGCCAGGACCTGTACGTGATCGTGGACGACTACGACCTCGTCGCCACCTCCGCCAACCCGCTCGCCGTGCTCGGCGACCTGCTGCCCCAGGCCCGCGACATCGGGCTGCACCTGGTGCTGGCCCGCGCCATGGGCGGCGCCGGGCGCAGCATGATGGACCCGGTGGTGCGGCGGCTGAAGGAGATGAGCACGCCCGCGCTGCTGCTGTCGGGGCCCAGGGACGAGGGGCAGCTCTTCGGCAACGTGCGGCCCCGGCAGCTGCCTCCGGGGCGGGGCATCCACGTGGACCGGCGGTCCGGCGAGAAGCTCGTCCAGACCGCCTTCGCCGGTTGACCGCCCTTCGCCGGCCGACCGGGTTCGCCGGCCGACCCCCTTGGCCGGCTCACCCCCTCCGCCGACTGATCCCCTTACGTTGCCCGACCGCCCCCTACGGCTGGTTGCGTACCACGTCGTCCAGGTCCATGTCGCCGTCCGGCGTCCTGACCCGCCAGCCGAACGTGCCGGTCGCGGCGGGCAGCCCGCTCGCGGGCGGCTCGGCGAACGTGCCCGCCTTCGCCGTGTCGATGGCCGCGCGGCCGAAGTCGATCGCCGCGGCCCCGTCCGGCCGCATGAACCTGAGCTGCAGGGCCGCCGTGCCGCCGCTGTAGGCGGCGACCGCGCTCAGCGTCGAGCCCAGGAACGCCTGCAACCGGCCGCCCGCCGCGGCCAGCGCCGCGTTCGCCTGAGCGGCGGTCGCGCGCATGGCGACCCGCGCCGCCACCCTGGTCTGCGGGACCAGCGCGAGCGCCTGCAGCCGCAGCAGCCGCAGGTACGTCGTGCGCGCGATCCCGGCCGCCGCGCCCCAGTACACGGCGAACCCGTCGCCGATGCCGTCCACGTGCGAGGCCGCCCACTGCACGTTCGTGCGGAAGGCGTCGAGGTGGGCGCGCAGCTCGGTGGCCGCGGCGGCGAACGCCTTCTGGTCCTCGGCGATCCACTTCTCGCCCGACGTCCTGATCACGTCGTTGAGCGCGTTGTTGGCCGGCTTGTCGAGCCGGCCGCCGGCGCCCGCCTGGAGGTTGGAGGCCGCCGTCCAGATGCCCGGCACGTTCGCGACGGCCGGGACGGTGGCCAGCAGGCCGAGCGCGATCGACGGCTCCAGCCTGGCCGCCAGGCGCAGCGTGCGCTGCACCTCGGCCGGGTCGGGGGCGCGCTTCGCGTGCCGCAGCACCGAGCCGTCCGCGGCCCGGCCCGCGACCCTGCGGCTCACGGCTCGACCCGCTGGACGGCGGGATCCGCGACCCTGCGGCTCATGGCTTGACCCGCTGGACGGCCAGGTCTTCGGCGGTGCGCCAGTTCTGCTCCGCGTGCTTCAGGTCCTCGCCCTCCCACTTGCCGAGGACGGCCAGCACGGCGTCGGCGTCGCGCAGGAACGAGTCGAGCAGTGACCGGTAGAGCGCGCCGACCGTCCACTCGCCCACGGCTCCCCAGCCGGGGAAGTCGACCGCCTTGTTCTCCTCGAAGATCTGGCGCACCTCGGTGAAGATCGGCAGCAGCTCTTCCCTGATGCTGCGCCGGACCTCGCCGATCGCGTCGGGAGTGAGATAACGCGTATCCGGTTTCACGTTCTCCACCTTGTGACATCCGGCCGCGGTCACGTGCGGATGTCATTAACTGATCAATAACCGTTCGCAAATCGGAAACCGACCCGCTTCCCGGCCTTTATCCCGATAAATTGGAGTAAGAAGGTATTCGTGTGATCAGAGGGGCGGAGTGCACAGCCAGCGCGACCTTTACCAGGCCTACCGCCTCACCCTCCAACGCATCGGGCTGGCCCTCCTGCGCGCCCAGCCCAACCAGCCGGACTGGCCGCTGCGCCGCCAGACCGTCGGCTTCCTGGCCGGCGTCATGGTCGCCGTCCTGCTCTGCGTCGGCTTCGCGGTGTACGGCCTGCTGCGCCCCGGCGGCACCCTGTCCCTGGAGAGCCCCGGCACGCTGATCATCGAGCGCGAGACCGGCGCCCGCTTCGTCTACAGCCAGGAGCAGCGCCGGCTCATCCCCGTCGCCAACTACGCCTCCGCCCGCCTCGTCCTGGCCGCCGGGCAGGTCAAGGAGCGGGTCGTCGCACGTGAGGCGCTGGCCACGTACGAGCGGGGCGCCGCCATCGGCATCCCCGGCGCCCCCGACTCGCTGCCCGCCCCGTCGAGCCTGGCCCGCGGCCCCTGGGCCGCCTGCGTGCAGGAGCGGGCCGGGCGGACCGGGCGCGAGCCGTACGTGACGCTCGTCGCCGGCCGCCAGGTCGGCGGCACGCCGGTCCCCGAAGGGGACGCGGTGCTCGTGGACGTCGGCGGGCAGACGTGGGCGATCTGGCGCGGCACCCGCATGCGGGTGGCCCCCGGCATCGCCCGCGGCCTCACCTCCGCCACACCCGCCGCCGTGCCCGTCTCCTGGCTGAACGCGCTGCCCGAAGGCCCTGATCTGGCCGCCCCCGCCATCCCCGGGCGCGGCCGGCCCGTGACCGGCCCCGGCGGCAAGGCCGCCGCCGTCGGCCAGGTGTTCCGCGCCGACGGCGTGGCCGGCGGCGAGGCCCGCTGGTACGTGCTCCTCGGCGACGGCCTCGCCCCCATCACCCAGGGCCAGGCCACGCTCCTGCTCAGCGACCCCGCCAGCCGGGCCGCCTACGGCGGGGGCGCGGTCAGGGAGATCCCCGTCGACGCGGCCACCGCCAACGCCGCCCCCCGCTCCCGCGACACCGTCGCCGCCGACGGCCTGCCCGCCGCCATGCCGCGCATGACCGCCCACGACCCGTCCGCCCCGCTCTGCGCCGTCTACGCCGGCACCGGCTCCACCCGCGTCCGCCTCACCACCGGCGCCACCCTGCCCCCGCCGCACGGCGACGCCACCGACCTCGTACGCCTGCCGCCCGGCCAGGCCGTCCTCGCCGGAGTGCTGCCCGGCGACGGCCGGCTCGACGCCGTGCAGTCGTACTACCTCGTCACCCAGGACGGCCGCCGCTACGCCGTGCCCGGCACGGACGTCCTCGAGAAGCTCGGCTACCAGGCCGCCCAGGCCACCCCCGTGCCCGTGAACCTGCTCCAGCTCATCCCCGAAGGCCCCGTCCTCGACCCGGCGCGGGCCGCGAAGCCCGCGCTCGATCAGTAGCCCCGGTAACCGCCGCCGGTCTTCATGCCGACGACGCCCGGGACGTTCGAGACCGAGCCGTAGCGGGCGATGCTGTACCGCACCCCGGCGATGATGTTGTCCACCGGGTTGTAGATGTCGCCGTGGCCGGGCAGCTTGTAGCTGTTGAACGTGGGGTCGATGGTCTGCATCAGGCCCTTCGACGGGGTGCCCTTGGCGGCGTTGGAGTCCCAGTTGTTGATGGCGTGCGGGTTGCCGCCCGACTCGTGCTTGATGATCAGCCAGATGTCGTTCGGGTTCATCTTGTCGGCGGGGACGCCGTTCGCCTTGAGTATCGCGATCGCCTGGTTGATCCAGTCGGCCACCTGGCCCTGTGGGGCGGGGCCGCCGCCCGGGGGCGGCGGGCCGCTCGGCCCGTAACCCCCGAAACCGCCGCCGCCCGAGCCGTGGGGGGCGGCGGCCAGGGCGGTCTCCTGGCCCTCCAGACGCGCGGGCGACCAGCCGATCGGCCTGCCCGGCGCGGGGGTGAACGGCTGAGTGTCGGGCTCGGGCAGCTCGGCCGCCACGTTCGGGACGGCGGCGAGCGCGGTCTGGATCTTTCCTGCGGTGCCGGACAGGGTCGCGCCGGTGTCGGTGACCAGGCGCTGCAACGCGGTGCGGGCCTCGTCGAGCATGGGGCGCAGCGCCTGCGCGATCTGCTCCTCGGTGAGCGGCACGGCCTGCACCTGCCCGCTCGAAGCCTGCGCGGCCTGCGCCGGCCCGCTCGAAGCCTGCCCGCTCGAAGTCGGCCCGCCGGTCGCCCGGGTGGCCGGTGCCTGGGTGGTGGCGCGGAGCTCCTGGGCCGCCGTGGCGTACTGGCGGCAGATGTCCTGCGCCGCCGCCTCCGCGTCCCGCAGCGTGCGGGCGGCCGCGTCGAGGTGGTCGGCGCACTCCGTGAGCGCCTGCCGCAGCCGGTCGCCGCAGCCGGTCACCTTGCCCAGGTAGCCGGCGAACGCGTCGGCGCCGGCGCCCTCCCACGCCCCGTCCACCTCGGCCGCCGCGGCGCTCAGCGCGCCGGTGTGCCGCTCGCCCGTGCCGGCGGCGGCGCGCCACGCACCGGCCGCCGCGCCGATCGCGCCGGGATCGCCCACCAGCTTCGCGGCCAGGTCGGCCAGCTCCCCACCCCCAGGAGCCGCCCTGACCTCGTCGATCGCGCTCATCGCCGGACCGCCGTGCTGTCGGCGGTGGTGAGGGTGCGTTCGACGGCGTCCAGGGCGCGCTCCACCGCCTCCAGGCGGCTGCCCAGGAGCCGCGCCGCCTCCTCCGAGACGCGCTTGAGGTCGCCCGCCGCCCTGGCCATGGCCGCCGAGCCCGAGACGTCCCCGAAGGCCGCGGCGTCCGGCGCGGGGCCGGTCAGGGCGGCGAACGCGCCGGAGGCCGCCCTGGCCGCCGCCGCGCACCCGTCCAGAGCGTCGCGGTGGAACTTCAGCACCGGATCCCCTTCCTCACGTCAGCGCCGGAACAGCTCCAGCAGCTCCTCCGCCCGGTGGGTGCGGGCGATCCACACCTCGCGGCCCCGCCGCTCCCGCGTGATGAGCCGCCCGGCGCGCAGCCGGTCGCAGTGGTACGTCAGGCCGCTGGGCGCGATCTTCATGTCCGTGGCCAGCATGGACATGGTCATGGGCTGGTCGAGCGCGCAGAGCAGGTCCGCCCGTACCGGCCCGACCAGCGCGGACAGCTCGTCCAGGGCGGGCGCGACGGGTTTGCGCCACAGGGACTCCGCCCCGGGCACCGGGTAGGCGATCCACACGGCGGTGGGGTCGTCCAGGCCGAGGACGACCGCGTCCTTGCCGGCCAGCATCGGCACCAGGACGAGCCGGCGGTCGCCCAGCTCGTGCGTGCCGAGGTCGGGGCCGGGCAGGAGCAGGCCGCGCTCGCCGTACACGATGCGGTCGCTGATGGCGCCGAGCAGCAGCTCGGGGCCGCCCCGTACGGTCGTCACGCCGACCCGCTCGACCTCCCTGTCCAGCAGCGGGCGGGCCCGCTTCCACAGGGGCTCCGTGGTGCTCCAGACGTCGGCCAGGGCGCCGGCGTAGCCGCGCAGCCAGCGGGTGGGCCGCTCGGCCGCCGCCCGCCAGTGCGGCGGCGGCGTGCCGGGGCCGAACGTGCGCTCCAGGTCCTCGACGAGGGCTTCGCCGGGGAGCTCGTGCAGCGCGCTGATCTGGGCCTGGATGGAGAAGTCGCCGCTGACGGGGGAGTGCGGGACGAGGCTGTCGGGCGCGATCGCGATGCCCGGCGCGGACAAAGGCCGCACGGCCTCGTGCCCGTACGGGCCGACGCGCGAGCTGATCGCCCGGCGCCATAACTCGGGCAGGCCCCGCCGGCGGCCGGCGAGGGCGTCGGTGAGCATGGCAAGGGCGGTGAGGTTGGGTGAGATCGAGATGTAGAGCTTCGGTGTGGAGCTCACGCGCAGCTCGCTCCACACGTTCGTCCTTGTTACTTGGGCCCCCACGGGTAGGACTGTAGACAGCTCGGACATCGCCGGATGAATGCTTCAACGAAGCTAGAAACATCCATAAATCCAGCGCTGTCTCTTCCCTTCAGGCGCCGCGCGGGGAGCCTTTCTTCCACCGAGGTCTAAAGATCGTCATCCATGGAGGGGTTTTCCTCACCGGACGGCTCGCCATATCACTGGCCGAACGCCCCACCGGGATGCGAGGCTGCCCGCAACCGCCCCGGTCCTCCTGCGAACGGGTGACCGGGGCGGAGACCGCAGGTGCACCGAGAGGAGTGCTGCAGATGTCACACGACGCCAGCCGCGTCGCGGCGAAGCGGATCAACGATCACGTGGAGCTCATCCACGTGGACAACCCGGACGCGGTGCTGGAGGTTCCTCGCCGCGACTGGGAGGCGTTCACCGCGGCCGTCAAGTCCGGCGCGTTCGACCTCGAAACGCTCAACCGCCAGGCCGAGGGAAGCAACGTGGCCTGACAGCCTTCCGCAGCACGACGGCGCCCGCTCCCTGTCAGGGGGCGGGCGCTTCCGTGCGGACAAGTTTCTTGAAAGTTTCACCGGCGTAACAGCGACAGAAGTGCTGGTCAACAGGGTTGGCGGGGGGCCGTTTCCATTCTTCCGGAAATCCGTTCCCGAAATTTTCGGAATAGTGTCGAAATATTCTTGACGAGTTTGCGAGGGACACCTAAAGTCCCGGCGTAATGATCGGGATGAATCTCTCGAAGGTCGCAACCATGACATCTGTCAACGTGCCGGGCCTCGCGCCCTGGCGGGACGCCGCCCGCACGACCGAGGAGCGGGTGGAGAGCCTGCTCGCCGACCTCACCCTTGAGGAGAAGGTCGCGCAGCTCGGCTCCGTGTGGGTCCAGAGCGACGAGCCCGGCAACGTCGCCCCCCTCCAAGACCGCTTCACCGTGGCCGACGGCATGGAGGAGCGGCTGCGGTACGGCCTCGGCCACCTGACCCGCGTCTACGGCACCGCGCCGGTCGGCCCCGCCGAGGGCGCGGCCCGGCTGCGCTCCATGCAGGAGCAGGTGATGGCCGCCAACCGGCACGGCATCCCCGCCATCGCCCACGAGGAGTGCCTGACCGGGTTCGCCACGTACGGGGCGACCGCGTACCCGACGCCGCTGGCCTGGGCGGCCACCTTCGACCCCGGCCTGATCGAGCGCATGGCCGCGGCCATCGGCGCCGACCTGCGCGCGGCCGGGGTGCACCAGGGGCTCTCGCCCGTCCTCGACGTCGTCAGGGACTACCGGTGGGGCCGGGTCGAGGAGACGCTGGGGGAGGACCCGTACCTGGTGGGGCAGCTCGGGGCGGCCTACGTCCGCGGCCTGGAGGGCGCCGGCGTCATCGCCACCCTCAAGCACTTCGCCGGCTACGCCGCCTCGCGCGCCGCCCGCAACCAGGCGCCCGTCAGCATCGGGCCGCGCGAGCTGGCCGACGTGATCCTGCCGCCGTTCGAGACCGCGCTGCGCGAGGGCGGGGCGCGCTCGGTCATGAACTCCTACGCCGACGTCGACGGCGTGCCCGTCGGCGCGAACCCGCACCTGCTGCGCGGCGTCCTGCGCGAGGAGTGGGGGTTCGACGGGACGGTGGTGGCCGACTACTGGTCCATCCCGTTCCTGGCGTCCATGCACGGCGTGGCCGAGGACCTGCCCGACGCGGGGGCGGTGGCCATGCTGGCGGGCATCGACGTCGAGCTGCCCGAGACCCACGGGTACGGCGAGCACCTGGTGGGCCACGTCCGCGCGGGGCGGGTGGACGAGGCGCTGGTGGACGCGGCGGTGCGGCGGGTGCTGCGGCAGAAGATCGACCTCGGCCTGCTCGACGCCGCCCCGGACGGCGACCCGGACTCGGACCTGGCCCCAGAGCTGGCCCCGGACCTGGCCCCGGAGCTGGACCTGGACAGCCCCCGCAACCGGCGCCTCGCCACCGCCGTCGCGGAACGTTCCATCGTCCTGCTCGGCAACACCGGCCGCGTCCTGCCCCTCGACCCCGCCACCACCGCGCGGATCGCCGTGCTCGGCCCCTGCGCCGACGACCCGCGCACGCTGCTCGGCTGCTACGCCTTCCCCAACCACGTCCTCGACCGCTACCCCGAGCACGGCACCGGCCTGCCGATCCCCTCCGTCAGGGAGCGGCTGGCGGCCGAGTTCCCGCACGCCGAGCTGTGCTACGCCCTCGGCGCCGACGTGACCGGCGAGGACGCGTCCGGCATCGCGCCGGCCGCGGAGCTGGCCGCCGGGTGCGACCTGGCGGTGCTGTTCGTCGGCGACCGGGCCGGGCTGTTCGGCGGCGGCACCTCGGGCGAGGGCTGCGACGCCGCCGACCTGCGGCTGCCCGGCCTCCAGCCGGACCTCGTCGAGGCGGTGCTGGCCACGGGCACGCCGACGGTGCTCGTCGTGGTGTCCGGGCGGCCGTACGCGCTCGGCGCGTACAAGGAGCGGGTCGCGGCGGCGATCCAGGCGTTCTTCCCCGGCGTCGAGGGCGGCGCGGCGCTGGCCGGAGTGCTCAGCGGCCGGGTCAACCCGTCGGGGCGGCTGCCGGTGCAGATCCCGGCCGCGCCCGCCATCAACCCCTCCACCTACCTGCAGCCGCCCCTGGGCAGGAAGGCCGAGGGCATCACGGTGCTCGACCCGACCCCGGCGTACGCGTTCGGGCACGGCCTGTCGTACGCCGACATCGAGTACGTCTCCATGACCACCGACCGCACCGACCACCCCGTGGACGGCACGGTCGAGGTGTCGGTGACCGTGCGCAACGCCGGTGACCGGCCCGCCGAGGAGGTCGTGCAGCTCTACGCCTCCGACCCGGTCGCGCAGGTCGCGAGGCCGGCCCTCCAGCTCGTCGGGTTCGCGCGGGTGCGCCTGGCGGCGGGGCGGAGCCGCACGGTGGTCTTCGACGTGCCGGCGGACGCGTTCTCGTACACCGGCGTGGAGCTGCGCCGCATCGTCGAGCCGGGGCTCATCACGCTGTCCGCCGGCCCGTCGGCGGACGAGCCGCCGCTGCGTCAGGACATCCGGCTCACCGGCGCCACCCGCGTGCTGCGCGGCCCGCGCCGCCTCACCACCAGGGCCACGCTTCTGGAGGACTGAACGCGGTCAGGGCAGCCGCAGCTCGGCGAAGATGCCGCGGTGGTCGGTCCTGGGCACGTCCAGGAAGTCCACCCGGCGCACCGCCACCCGGGGGTCGGCCACGATGTGGTCGATGGAGATGATCGGCGGGATCGGCCGGAAGTTCGGCCAGGTGGGCGTCAGGCCCTCGCCCGCCTGCTCGGCCGCGTCCACGTATCCGCGTCCCAGCAGGTCGCGGAAGGCGCGGTGGTCGAGGCTGGCGTTGAAGTCGCCCGCCAGCACCCGCACGACGGAGGGCGAGGGGGAGGGGAGGGCGCGCAGGGCGGCGTTCCACTCCGCCTCCTTGCGGCCCAGCGGCGGGTTGGGGTGCACGGCCACGACCTCGACCTTGGCGCCTCCGGGCAGCGTCACGGAGGCGGCCGGCATGTTGTGCCCGATCGGGGTGAACAGGCCGGGCAGCTCGGTCAGCGGGTGCTTGGAGTAGATGCCGCTGCCGGTCACGTCGATCTCCGGCTGCAGCACCCGGTACGGCATGAGCTGCTTCAGCCCGGCCGCGTCGAGCTGCGCGGCCTCGGCGTGGGTCAGCTCCAGGGCGCTGAACACCTCGACGTCGTTGCGCCGGACGAAGTCGACGACGGTCCGGGCGTCACCGCGGCCGAACAGGTTGACCGCCAGCACCCGCAGCGCGGGCCCGCTCGCCGGGGGCTGCTCGGCGGGGAACGCGCGCGGCGCCACGCCCGCGGTCATCGTCACGCACGCGAGCGCGGCCACGAGCGCCGCCCACCGGTTGCGCCGCAGCAGCGCCACGACCGCGGTCAGCGCCGCCAGCCCCGCGCCCCACGGCGTCACGGTCATGAGCTGCGTGGGGAACGAGCCCTGCTCCCACCCGCCGACCCGGACGGCCGCCCACACCGCCAGCAGCACGGCGACCGTCCAGGAGAACCATCGCCTGCGCCGTCTCTTCTGCTTCGTCCGCTTCCCGGTCTCGGCGCGTTCGATGCCGGCCGTCGTGCTCACGCCGCCGTCCTGTCGTCCCCGAACTGATGCACAGCCTGAACCTTAAACGGCATCGCCGCAGGCAGCGCGGCGCCACCTGTGAACGTCCTCAGGTTCGGGCTAGCGCTTGTGGCCCACCCCGGCGTACATCCAGGCCGCCTCGTCGGGGAAGAGCGGCTCGTCGCGCCACTTCGACACGGCCACCAGGCCCGGCTCCACCAGGTCGAAGCCGTCGAAGTAGCGGAGGATCCGCTCGCCGGAGCGCGGCGTGCGGTGCATCGCCTGCGGCCGGGTCGCCTCCAGGTAGTCGGCCGCGACCTGCGGGGGCACGAGGTCGAGCGTCAGGTGGCTGAGCACCAGGTAGCTGCCGGACGGCAGGGCCTGCGCGTACGTCTTGACCAGCCGCTCCGGGTCGTCCTCGTCGGGGATGTGCATGAGGATGGCGACCATGACCAGCGCGATCGGCTGGGTGAAGTCGAGGGTGGCCAGCACGTCGGGGTGCTCCAGGATCGACTGCGGCTCGCGCACGTCGGCCTCGATGTAGGCCGTGCGGCCCTCGGGCGTGCTGGTCAGCAGCGCCCTGGCGTGGGCCATGACGATCGGGTCGTTGTCGACGTAGACGACCCGCGACTCGGGCGCCACCGCCTGCGCCACCTCGTGGGTGTTGCCCTGGCTGGGGATGCCGGTGCCCAGGTCGAGGAACTGCCGTACGCCGAGGCCGGCCAGGTGGCGCACCGCCCGGCCGAGGAAGGCGCGGTTGTTCCTGGCGCTCTCGCGCACGCCCGGCACCGCGGCCATGGTCTGCTCGGCCACCCGGCGATCGGCCTCGAAATTGTCCTTGCCGCCGAGCCAGTAGTCGTAGACCCGGGCGGAGTGCGGGATGTTCGGGTTGATGCCGTGCGGTGCGCTCACACCGCGATCTTAAGTCAGACGACTGTCACGCGGTCACGAATTCGGCGATGATCACCGTGGCGTCGCCCTTCGGCTCCATCGCGGCCATCTCGTCGTACATGCGGTCCAGGCACGCCGCCGGGGACGCGCCCCCGGCCAGCAGCTCCTTCACCCGCGCCGCCCCCAGCGCCTTGACGGCCCCGTGCGTGACGATCGCCACGCGGTCGCCGGGGCGCAGCGTCACCGTGCCGAGCTCCGGGTTCAGCGCCGGCGGCAGCCCGACCCCGCGTACCGGCGGGCCCTCGCCGACCACGTGCGGCGTCGTCAGCCGGCGCGGCTCGGCGCCCTTCGGGCAGTGCCAGATCTCGCCGTCGCCCACGTGCGCGAACCGCAGCCGCGGGCTCTCCGCCCGCTCCAGCACCACCAGGTCCAGGGTGGCGACCAGATCGGGCACGGCCGGGTCGCGCAGGGACGCGGTCCGCACCGCCCGGTGCGCGGCCTGCGCGCACTCGTCCAGACCCTCCTCGCCGTACTGCGGCCGGGCCGCGATGACCGCGCCGAGGGTCAGCGCGGCGGCCGCGTGGGCGGTCTCCCCGCCGCCCACGCCCCTGGCCGCCGCGATCAACCGCTCCTGGACGACGTACGCGTCCGACGGGCGCCCCAGCCCGCCCTCGTACGTGCCCCCCACCGCCACGAGCCGCGGCCGAGCCACCGGCATCCCGGCCGGCCAGTTCCCCTGCCGGCCCCTGACCGTCATCACGGACAGGCAGCCCAGCAGGACCGTGATCACGAACGCTGTCATGAAGTCCCCTCCCGCCGCGATCTCCGCGGCACATCGCGTCCTAGTACACGCTCTTGTGAAGGGACGCGGCTGACGGCCGATCGGCCGTCGTAGCGCTCTGACGGCCGATCGACCGTCATGCCGCGGGCCGGGCCGCGAGACAGGGTTCGGGTGGGGCGGGATCACCGCAGCAGAGCCGAGGAAGACGACCATGAGGCCCACGACGCCACGCGTCACCATACAAACCACGAAATACGCGGGAGAAACCCTTTCGTGTGGACTTTCAGCCATTATCGTGAGATCCGTTCGGTGCCCATATCGCGTGCGGACGGCTCATGGCTCTCACCGGCTCCACGAGATACGACTCGGCCACCAGGCAGCTCACCAAGGCCGTCGCGCGGACAGGAGCCGGCGCGCGCAGCGCGGTGGGGTCGGTGGCGGTCGTCGCCGCGCTCTTCGGCGCGGTCCCGCCGGTCTCCCTCGCGTGGCTGGCGCCCATGCTGCTGGTCCACCTCGTGTGGACGCTCCTGTACGTCCGCGTCTTCTGGCGCGCGGACCTGCTGCCGTACTGGCTGGTGGCCGGTGATGTGGCCATCACCGTCGGGCTCTGCCTCGCGCAGGTCCACCTCGTCCCCACGGAGGCGCTCGTCACGGGGTCGAGCTGGGTGCACGGGCTGGTCACGATGACCGTCGTCATGGCCGGCGTGACCTGGCGACCCATCGTGGCGATCCCCGTCGGCCTCGCCCTGGCCGCGGCGTTCGCGGCCGGCGTGCGGCTGGCCTCGCCCACCCACGACGTGTACGGCTCCCTCGGGATCCACCTCGTGCAGCTCCTCGCGATCGTGCTGCTCATGACGCTGCTGCGGCGCTCGGCCGCCTCCGCCGACGCCTTCCTGCGGCAGAGCGTGCGCGCCGACATCTCCCTCATGGTCGAACGGCTGCGCCGCGAGGACGAGCTGCGCCAGGTCGGCAGCATCCACGAGACCTCGCTGCACACGCTCACCATGGTCGGCCTCGGCACCTACGACGAGCCGTCCCCCACCCTGCGCGACCAGGTGGCCACCGACCTGGCGGCGCTGGAGAAGCTGCGCGACCAGCCGCACGCCGGCTCCGTGCCCATCGCCCTCGACGCGCTGCTCGACCAGGTGGCCGGGCGGGCCACCGGCCTCGACGTGCACCGTCGCCTCACCCCCGAGACCGTCCCCGGCGAGGTCGCCGAGCGCTTCGCCCGCGCCGTCACCGAGGCCCTGGCGAACGTCGCCCTGCACGCCGGCGTCCGCGAGGCCGAGCTCGTCTCCTCCCGGCGCGACGGCGAGATCGTGGTCGAGGTCGCCGACGCCGGCCGCGGCTTCGACCAGGACCGCCTGCCGCCCGACCGGTTCGGCGTGCGCGGCTCCATCCTCGACACGATGCGCACCCTGCCGAACGGCGGCGCCCAGATCTCCTCCGGCGACCGGGGCACCCGCGTGAGCCTGTGGTGGCGGCCATGACCGAAGAGATCGAGCAGGTCGCCCGCCGCTACGCCCGCTACACAGCACTCGGCGCCGTCGTCATCGCCGGAGTCTGGCACCTCGGCTACGACCTCACCGTCACCCTCACCGGCTGGAGCTCCTTCCGCTGGCCCTGGGTCGCCCTCGCCGCCTGGGTGCTCTACTCCGCGATCTTCGTCGTCGGCGCGCTCGCCCTGTCCAGGACCTCCCGCGGCCCCGACCGCGTCCTGGAGCTCGCCCTCGCCACCCTCGCCGTGGACGTCGCCGTCATCGTCGCCTCCCGCCCCGAGGAGCTGCTCGGCATCAGCGACTGGGGCTGGGGCTCCATCGGCTGGATCGGCGTCATGCTGATGTGGGGGCGGCCGCGCTGGCGTACCGAGATCATCGCCTTCCTGTCCGCGAACGCCGGCATCATGCTGGCCGCCATGGCCGTCGCGGGCTCCCTCGACCGCGTCTCCATCGCCAAATACCTCGTCGTCATCGCCGGCGGCGTCACCATGCAGCTCGGCTACATGGCCGGCTGCCACCTGCTGCGCACCCGCGCCGAGGAGACCGTGCTGCTGGCCCGCAAGCTCGCCGCCGACGACGCCTGGCGCGAGTCCGCCCAGCGCATCCACGCCGACCGGCTGCGCCGCTACGAGGCCATCCGCGACGTCGCGGAATCCCTGCTCACCCAGCTCGCCGACGGCGCCGACCCCGGCGACCCGCGCGTCCGCGAGGACTGCACCGCCGGCGCCATGCGGCTGCGGCGGCTCATCACCGAGCGCGAGGACGTCCCCGACGAGCTGGTGTCCGTGCTGCGCGAGCGCATCGACGCCGCCGAACGCCGCCAGGTCCTCGTCACGGCCCCGCCGTTCGGCGAGCACCTGCCCGCCCTGCCGGACGGCGTGCGCGAGGACCTGCTCCGAGCACCCGTCCGCGCCCTCGACGGCGCCAGAACCCGCGCCAGGGTCACCGTGTCCGCCATGTCCACCATGGTGAGCGTGGCGGTGGTGGCCGACAACGACGACCTGCCCATCAGCCCCACCCCCGTCCAAGAGGCCAGCGGGGTCGTCGTCAGCTATCAGCGGCTGGGAGGTGAGGTATGGGTCAACAGCATCTGGCAGGGCCGGTCGTGACGGTCGCCCTCGTGGAGGACCATCAGGTGGTGGTGGACGGCGTACGGTCGTGGTTCGCGCCGCCCACGCCCGTGGAGCTCGTCGCGCAGGGCCCCACCATCGAGTCCGTCCGCGGCACGCCCGCCGACGTCCTGCTGCTCGACCTCAACCTCAACGGCACCATGGTCGTGGACCGGGTCGCCGAGCTGTGCGCCGGCGGCCAGCGCGTCATCGTCTTCTCCGAGCACGAGGAGCCCGAGATCGTGCGCAGGGTCCTCGACGCCGGCGCCTCCGCCTTCATCGGCAAGGGCCGCGCCACCCGGGAGTCCTGCCTGGAGACCATCCTGGAGGTGGCCGCCGACCGCCCCACCGTCACCCCGCCGATGGCCCAGGCCATCGCCACCGACGAGGGCCCCCACCGGCCCCAGCTGTCCGACAAGGAGCGGGCGGCGCTGCTGTACTGGTTCCAGTCCATGTCCAAGGCGTCCGTGGCGGCCCGCATGGGCATCAAGGAACGGACGGTGCGGCAGTACATAGACCGGGCGCGGGTCAAATACGCGGCGGCCGGAAGACCCGCGCCCACCAAAGAGAAACTGCTCATCTGCGCCATCCAGGACGGCCTGGTACGCCCTGATGAGGTGACCGTCTACACGTCACTGGCCGCCCAGGCCCCTGCGGACCGGCAGGAATGAAGCTCCTGGACCCCGGCACTCCCAGCAGGAGGGGGCCGGCAGAGCCGGGGTCCAGGTCTAGTCGAGAAGCTGAGCGGGGTCGAAGCGCACGGGGAACGGCCAGGTCAGCCTGGCCGTGGTGCCGGCCTTGTAGGCAGTGGGCGGGTCGTAGCTGTCGCCGTTGAGCTCGTAGACGTAGAGCGTGGGGCCCTCGTTCAGCTCGAACCGCCAGTAAGCGGGGACGCCGGCTTCGGCATACGCCACAGCTTTGAGTGATTTGTCCTGCTTCTGAGTGCTTGGGCTCACGACCTCTCCAGCGAGCAGCATGTCGCGAGGTGAGAACATGAGCCCGCCACGCAACGCCGCGCTCCTCGGCACGACGACGAGGTCGGGGATGTAGTAGTCCTTGTCCGACACCCGGAAGTTGACGTTCGTCAAGGTCAACAGCTCGCGTGGAGCCGCGTTCAGGAGTACGTGCATGGCATTGGTGATGGCCACTTGGTGAAGGATGGTGGGGGCAGAACTCACCAGCAGGTTCCCGTCGAAGAGCTCATAGCGGTTCCCGTCTTCGGGGAACTTGAGAAGGTCGTCGACCGTGAACGGCGGATCTCCGTAGGGAGACGCCGGCCGTCCTGCCGGTTCGATCGTTGCCATTGCGGTCACCCACTCAGTATCGGGAGTCTCGCCCTCGCTCAGATGCTACTTCCCCAAATTCCGTCACTTTACGTTCTGACGCCGTCACACAACGGACAGCGCGATCGTGTGGTTGAAACTTTCAACTCTGTGACCCACCTCCGGAAAGCCCTTTCCGCTGTTCAGCCCGGCCGTCCCACCCACCCGCCACCCCACTGACATCCGCCCTCACTTGGCCTGGCAGGCGCGGTCAGATACCGTCCCCCACCGGGAGCGCTCCTCACCACCGGAACCCCCGACCGGAACACGGAGACCGCACATGCCCCAACGAGCACCATCCCGCCGGGCGAAGCGCGCCCTGATCCTGCTGATGGCCCTGGCGATGATCTTCACCGTCCCGCTCACCGGCACCGCCTCGGCGCACGGCTCGGTCGTCGACCCGGCCTCCCGTAACTACGGCTGCTGGCTGCGCTGGGGCAGCGACTTCCAGAACCCCACCATGGCCCAGTCGGACCCCATGTGCTGGCAGGCCTGGCAGGACAACGCGAACGCCATGTGGAACTGGAACGGCCTCTACCGTGACGGCGTCGCCGGCAACCACCAGGGCGTCATCCCCAACGGCCAGCTCTGCAGCGCCGGCCGCACCCAGGACGGCCGCTACCGCTCGATGGACACCCCCGGCGCGTGGAAGACGACGAACCTCGGCAGCACGTTCGACATCCGCCTCACCGACCAGGCCTACCACGGCGCCGACTACATCCTCGTCTACATCACCCGCCAGGGGTACGACGCCACGACCACCCCGCTCGGCTGGAACCACCTGGAGCTGGTCCGGACGACGCCCAAGTACGCGCCCGCCGGCACGTACCCGATCACCGGCATCAGCAAGGGCTCGCGCACCGGCCGCCACGTCGTGGTCACGATCTGGAAGGCCTCGCACATGGACCAGACGTACTACTTCTGCAGCGACGTCAACTTCAGCTAGCCGCCCCGCCGCGACGGCCCTGCCGGTCACCCCCGCCCGGCAGGGCCGTCCCCCTCAGGGCGCGGTCCACAGGCGGAGCTTGTCGGGGTTGCGGACGGCCCAGATGTGCTTGATGCGATCATCGGCGATCTCGAACGCGCACACCGTCACGGTGACGCCCCCGCGCTGGACGATCAGCCCCGGCCGGCCGTTGACCGTGCGCTCCAGGATCGTCACGTCCTGCAGCACCTGCGTGAACCTGGTCAGCCCGCGCACGATCTGCTCGACCCCCTCCACCGGCCTGATCAGCGTGCTGACCATGCCGCCGCCGTCGGCGGTGATCGTGGCGCCGGGGTCGAGGAGCGCGACGAGGGCGTTGATGTCCTTGGCCTCCCACGCCTGCTTGAAGTCCCTGACGACGCCCGCCTGGCGGGCCTGCCCGGACGTCGGGGCCTGCGCGTCGCGGATGCGGCGGCGGGCCGAGGTGGCGAGCTGCCGGCAGGCCGCCGGGCTGCGCCCGACGATCTCGGCCACCTCGGCGAACGGGTAGCGGAAGACGTCGTGCAGGATGAACGCCACCCGCTCGGCCGGCGTCATCGACTCCAGGACGACGAGGAAGGCCATGTTGACGGACTCGTCGAGGGTGACCCGGTCGGCCGGGTCGCCGTTCGGTCCCTCGGGCAGGTCGGGCAGCGGCTCGGGGATCCATTCGCCCACGTACGTCTCGCGCCGGACCCGCGCCGAGGACAGCACGTTCAGGCAGAGGCGACCGGCGACCTTCGTCAGCCAGGCGCCCGGCGACTCGATGGCGTCCTGCTCCTCCCGTGACATGGCGTACCAGCGGGCGTAGGTCTCCTGCACGACGTCCTCGGCGTCGGCGAGCGAGCCCAGCAGCCGGTAGCCGAGGTTGAGCAGGTGCCGCCGCTCACTCATGATCACGGCCAGTGCGGGGTCGGGTCGGGTGCTGCCCATCGTGGTGCTGACTCCCTCATTCGTGTCGGGCCTCACCCATTCGACAGGACAGCGCGGCGAGCTGTGAGGCCGCCCCCCGCCTCACATTCCTGATGACTGCCTTGTCGGATGTACTGACCGACCATGAGGAGAGCCACATCATGTCCGCACCGACGACGACCAAGCGGGGCGACCGCACGTTCCTGCGTGCCGTGATCGCCCTGCAGACCCTTGCCGTCTTCGCCGCCCCCGTCACCGCCGGGCTGCTGCTGACCACGCCCAACGGGCACGTCCTGCACAGCGCGGCGGCCTACACGATCTTCGTCGTGGCCGTGGTGCACGTGGCCGCCGCCGTCCTGGCGTGGCGGCCGGGCGGCGGCTCGCCCAGGCCCGTCCTCCCGGCGGCCGGGTTCCTGGCGGCCACGTCGGCGCAGGTCGCGCTCGGCATCGCGCACCTGACGACGCTGCACGTGCCGCTGGGCGTGCTGATGTTCGGCCTGAGCCTCCTCCACCTCAGCCGCGTCCTCAAGACGCCGTGACCACCGACTGACCACCGACCGACCGCCGACGAAGGGAATCCGCACCATGCCCGCACTTCACAAGGTCGTCGTCATCGGGGGCGGTTACGCGGGCACGCTCGCCGCCAACCACCTGCGCCTGCGTGACGACCTCGCCATCACCCTCGTCAACGCCCGCCCGCGGTTCGTGGACCGCATCCGGCTGCACCAGTACGTGGCCGGCACCGGCGAGACCGCGATCGACTACGGCACGCTGCTCGGCGACGGCATCGAGCTGGTCGTGGACGGCGCCGCCCGCATCGACACCGCCGCCCGCGAGGTGCGGCTGGAGTCCGGCCGCGCGCTCGGCTACGACTACGTCGTCTACGCGGTCGGCAGCACCGGCGCCCCGCCGCCGCAGGTGCCCGGCGCGTCCGGGCTCGCGTTCGACATCTCCGCGTACGAGCCCGCGCGGCGCCTGCGTACCAGGCTGGCCGATCTGCCCCCCGACGCCCGGATCACCGTGGTCGGCGGCGGGCTCACCGGCATCGAGACGGCCGCCGAGCTGGCCGAGCGGGGGCGCGCCGTCACGCTGGTGTGCGGCCGGACCCTGGCGCCGTACTTCAGCACGGGCGCCCGCCGGTACGCCGCCCGCTGGCTGGCCCGGCATGGCGTCACCGTGATCGAGAACGCCGAGGTGAGCGCCGTCACCCCGGACGCGGTCGTCCTCGCCGACGGCACCGAACGCCCGAGCGCCTTGACCATCTGGGCGGCCGGCTTCGGCGTGCCCCCGCTCGCCGCCGCGAGCGGCCTGCGCACCGACGAGCTCGGCCGGCTGCTCACCGACGAGACGCTGACCAGCGTCGACGACGACCGCATCGTCGCGGCGGGCGACTGCGCCGCCCCATCGGGCCGGCCGCTGCGGATGAGCTGCTACGCCGCCGGCCCGCTCGGCGCCCTGGCCGCCGGCACGATCCTGAGCCGCATCGCCGGAACGGACCCGGAGCCGATCAACGTGCGCTTCACGGGGGCGTGCGCCAGCCTGGGCCGGCACGCCGGCATCCGGCAGCTCGCCCGCAAGGACGACACCGCCGTGAACATCTACGTCGGAGGGCGCGCCGGTGCCGTCATCAAGGAGGTGACCTGCGCGTTCGCGGTGAGCAGGATCCGCGGCGAGGCCCGCAGGCCGGGCTCCGTCAGGTGGGTGAAGGGCCGCCCCCGGTCGGTGGAGCCGGCTCTGACCTGAGGTGGCCGGCGGGGTCGCTCTCGGGCAGCCAGTCGCGGGCCGGATCGTATTCGAGCCACCGGCTGCGCTCGGCCTTTCGGACGAACGCGCTGATCAGGGTGCCCAGCAGCGGATGGTCGGCGCCGGAGCGCCAGAGCAGCGACCAGGCGTACAGGGGCGTGGGCGCCACCAGCGGAACCGTCCTGACAGCCGGGTGGGCGGGCAGGGGCACGTCGGCGGGCAGCAGGCTGAAGCGGCGCGGGTCGGCCGCCAGGTCGGCCAGGAAGTGCTCCAGCCCCAGGTTGGTGCCCTCGGCACGGTCACCGATGCCGAAGGAGTCGGCGAAGCGGTGCAGGAAGTCGAGCCGGTGCAGCGGCCCAGGAGCCCACAGCAGGCTGTCGCGCAACTGCGCCGGCCGGATCGCCGCCGCGTGCGCGAGCGGATGGTCCGCGCTGAGGACCGCGTCCACCGGCTCCAGCCGGACGAGGCGATACCGCAGGCCGGCGGGCAGCGGGGCGTGGACGCGGCCGAAGGCGGCGTCGATGTCGCCGCGCAGCAGCGCGGTGCTCACCGAGGGCAGGTCGCGCCCGTGGCCGAGCTCGGGCCGCGGCTCGCCGCCGGCCACCAGCGCGAGTGTGCGCATCGGCGCGTACAGGTGGCCCCAGACGTCGATCCGCAACGGCCGGTGCGTGCCGAGGACGGCCGCCACGGCCCGGTCGGCCGCGGCCAGCGCCTGCCGGGCCGGCTCCAGGAAGCGCCGCCCGGCCTCGGTGAGGCGCACCCCCTGGCCGCCGCGGTCGAGCAGCCGCCTGCCGAGGACGGACTCCAGGCGGGCGATCCGCTTGGACAGCGCCTGCTGCGAGATCGACAGCTCCTCGGCCGCGTGGCCGAAGTGCAGCTCCTCGGCGGCCAGGACGAACGCGCGCACCTGCGCCAGGTCGAGGTCCACGCCTGTCACCATAGGCGACAACCGATGGTTGTCGCGCTGGATCGACTGTTGTTGGAGAAGCCAGGCCGGATGCCGGTTCCATGGCCGCATGCGGAGATTGTTGCCCACAGGGGATCCGGCCCGGCTGGTCGAGTTCGCGCAGGACGCCCAGCCCGTGCCCGCGCCGGACGAAGTGCTGATCAAGGTCGAGGCGTTCTCGCCCAATCGCGGGGAGACGTTCCTGCTGGAAGCGCCGCGACCCGGGCTCAGGCCGGGGAAGGACGTGGCCGGGCTGGTCGTGCAGGCCGCCGCGGACGGCTCGGGCCCGCCGGTCGGCGCCCGCGTGGCCGGCCACCCGCCCATGGCCGGGTGGGCCGAGTACACGACCGTGCCCACCCACTCGGTCGCCGTCCTGCCCCGCGACGTCACCGCCGTCCAGGCGGCCGCCCTGCCGCTGGCCGGGATCACCGCCCTCCGGCTGCTGCGCGCGGCCGGCGTGGTGGCGGGCCTGCGCGTCCTGCTGACCGGCGCCTCAGGCGGGGTGGGCCACTACCTGACCGAGCTCGCCGCGGCGGCCGGGGCCGAGGTGACCGCGGTGACCGCCACGGAGGAGCGCGGCGCGCGCCTGCGCGAGCTGGGCGCCACGGCGGTCGTCCGCGACGCCGGCGAAGCGGACGGGCCGTTCGACGTGGTGCTGGAGTCCACGGGCGGCGCCGCCCTGCCGGTCGCGCTGGCCCGGCTGGTCCCGGGCGGCACGCTGGTCTGGTTCGGCCAGGTCAGCCGCACGCCGGTGACCCTGAACTTCTTCGACCTGTTCGCCGGGCCGGAGAACGGCGTGATCAGGCACTTCCACTACGCGGGCGCCCCCTACGGTCCGGACCTGGAGACCCTCCTGCGCCTGGTGGCCGGTGGGCGGCTGCACCCGGAGATCGGCCGCGTCGCCGACTGGAGCCGGACCGCCGACGTGCTCGACGACCTGCGGGGACGCCGGATCCGCGGCAAGGCCGTCCTGACGATCGGAGCATCACGATGAACGCCACCACCTCTACCACCACATCCGCCGACGCCTCGGCTGCCGCCTTCGCCGCCGCGAACCTGTCGCGCGCGACGGGAGCCGGGCTGGACGTGCACGAGTACCTGCGCGTCACCGGTGAGCTGACCGGCCTGGGCCGATGGGGCGAGACCTTCATGCGGGTCGCGCGCGGGCACCTGGCGCGGGCCGACAGAGCCGCCACGGCGATCTCGGCGGGCGGGCATCTCATGACGGCCGCACGCTGGTTCCACTTCGCCACGCTGGGGCCGGGCGAGGAGAGCGCGCTCGCCGCCGCCGAGGCCGACGCCGCCATGGGCCGCGCGCTGGAGCTGCTGGACCCGCGAGCGCGCCGCATCGAGGGGCCGGGCTTCGCCGGCTGGTTGCGCGGGCCGGATCGCACGGGCGGGCCGGGAGGGCCGGACGGTGGCGGGGCGGTGGCCGTGGTGGTGCCCGGGCTCGACTCGAGCAAGGAGGAGTTCCACGCAGTGACGGACGAGCTGCTGCGCAGGGGCTTGACCGTGTTCACCATGGACGGGCCGGGCCAGGGCGTGCTCGCGGCCACCACCACGATCCGCGCCGACTATCACCACGTCATCGGCCAGGTCGCCGACGCGCTCGGGGCCCGGCGCGTGGGGCTCGTCGGGCTCAGCCTCGGCGGCTACTACGTCGCGGAGAGCGCCGCGAAGGAGCCCCGCGTCGTCACCGCCGTCACCGTCAGCGGCCCCTTCCGGCTGGACTGGGACGAGCTGCCGCCACCCGTGCGGGACCTGCTCGTCCGCCGCGCCGGGGGTGAGGAGGCGGCCCGCCGCTTCGCGGGCCGGGTGGACCTGTCCGCGCTCGCCCCGGCGATCACCTGCCCGCTGCTCGTGGTGGACGGCGGTCAGGACGTCATCCCGGGTGTGACCGACGGCGCGGCGCTGGCCCGGCTGGCGCCCCGCGGGCAGTACCTGCGCATTCCGCACGGTGACCACCTGCTGGGCAACGCCCGGCCCGACTGGCTGGCGACCGCCGCCGACCGGATCGCCGCGACCCTGGACTGACCGGCCAGGCGGCCTACGGGCGGGGTGCGGTGGAGGCGCGGGTCTGCAGATCTATCGGGTGAAGGCGCGGATCTGCAGATCTATCGGGTGGAGGCGCGGATCTGCAGCTCTATCGGGTGGACGCGCTCCGTGCCCGGCTGTGCCGTGCCCGACAGCAGCTCGAACAGCAGCTCCGCGCAGCTCGCCCCCGCCTCGCGCGGGCGCAGGTCGATCGCGGTGATGGGCGGGTCGGCCTGGCGGGTGGCGGCGCTGTCGACGCAGGAGGCGAGGCGCACCCCGCCGCCGGCCTCCCGCAGCAGCGGCGCCACCTCGGTGGCCGCCCCGGCGGGAGCGCACACGAGCGCGTCCATCGGCACCTCGGCGCCGCCGGTCCCGGGCGCGCCGCCGCCCCTTCCGAGGAGGGCGCGGGCGGCGGCGCGGACCTCGTCGCCGGTCGCGTCGAACGAGACCCTGCTCACCAGCGGCGCGACCCCCCGCCCGGCGCACCACTCCTGGTATCCCCGGTGCACGCTGGCCGCCCAGTCGCTCTCGTCGCCCGCCACGATGAGCCCCGGCCGCCTGGCTCCCGTCGCGAGCAGGTGGTCGAGGAGGCGGGTGAGCATCAGCGCGTGTTCGGACCACACGACCCCGTCCGCCTGCCGGGAGCCGGGGAAGCGCTCGCACGAGACGGTCGGCAGCCCGGTGGCCATCAGGCTCTCCACGACGGGGTCCCCGCCGAGCGGGTCGCCGAGGACGAGGCCGTCCACGCGGGGCGGGCGGGCGCGGCGCTGGCCCGAGGTGATCAGGGTGACGTCGTAGTCGTGCCGGGCGGCCTGCTCGACGACGCCGAACACGAACGACATGTAGTACGAGGAGCGGGTCAGCACCTCGGGCACGTGCAGCCCGATCGTGCCGGTGCTGGCCTTGCGCAGGTGGCGGGCCGAGCCGTTGGGCACGTAGCCGAGCCGTTCGGCGACGGCCACGACGGTCTCGCGGGTGCGCTCGGAGACGCGTCCTGAGCCGCGCAACGCGTCGGAGGCGGTCGTCTTGGAGACCCCCGCCTCGCGGGCGACGGTGAGGATCGTGACCGGCTCGTCTGCGTGCACGCCCTGATCGTAGCGACCCATTCGCGCCCCCTTTCGCGCCCCGCTCGTCGCGACCCGCCCACGTCCTTCCGTGCCCTGCTCGTCGCGACCCGTCCGCGCCCCTTCCGCGCCGCACGTCCCGTAAACGATGTGTTTCGGCTGGGCTCCAGGTCTTGTGCCCTCCGGCGGACGCGGTTAGGTTATCGCGAAACTTGCCGGAACGTTCCGGCAGCAGAAAGGGGCCGAACGTTGCACCTGTCCACCGGAAAGTGTCCCCACCCTCTCGACCCGCTCGCCGCACAGGAGATCGACGAGGTCAGACGGGTTCTCATGACCGAGGGCCTGCTGGCGGAGACGGTCCGGGTGGCCTACCTCGGGCTGGAGGAGCCGCCGAAGGACGAGGTGCTGGCGTACGAGGACGGCGCCGCCCGCCCCGCCCGCAAGGCCCGCGCGCTCCTGCTGGACCTGGCCACCGAGGCGGCGCAGGACGTGGTCGTGTCGATCAGCGAAGGCCGGGTGGCGGCCACGGGGCCGATCGACCCGCTGGCCGACGGCCAGGTGCCGATGCTGGACGAGGAGCACGCCCTCGTCCGCAAGGTGCTCCGCGAGGACCCGGACTGGGCGAAGGCCCTGGCGAGGAGGGGGATCGACGACCCGGCGAGCGTCTACCTGGCCGCGCTCAGCGCCGGCCACTTCGCGTTGCCGAAGGAGGAGGGCCGGCGGGTCGCCAGGGTGCTGGCGCACCTGATGCCGACCCCCGACAGCCTTCCGTGGGCGCACCCCGTGGACGGCCTGGTCGCATACGTGGACCTGGTCAAGGGCGAGGTGCTGGAGATCGTCGACACCGGCCCCCAGCCGATCCCGCAGGAGAGCGGCGACTACACGAACGTCGAGCACCGCACCACGCAGAAGCCCATCCACATCACCCAGCCGGAGGGCCCGAGCTTCACGGTCGACGGCCCGCTCGTCACGTGGGAGAAGTGGAGCCTGCGCCTCGGCTACGACATGCGCGAGGGCCTGACGCTGCACCGCATCGGGTTCGAGGACGGCGGCCGCATCCGGCCGATCGTCTACCGGGCGTCGGTGGCCGAGATGGTGGTCCCGTACGGCGACCCGAGCCCGATCCGCTTCTGGCAGAACTACTTCGACACCGGCGAGTACCAGCTCGGCAAGCTCGCCAACTCCCTGGAGCTCGGCTGCGACTGCCTCGGCGAGATCACCTACTTCGACGTCGTCGTCACCGACGGCGCCGGCGTCCCCAAGGTGATCAAGAACGCGATCTGCATGCACGAGGAGGACTACGGGGTGCTGTGGAAGCACACCGACCCGGCCAACGGCTCCCGGGAGACGCGCAGGCAGCGCCGCCTGGTCATCTCGTTCTTCGTGACCGTCGGCAACTACGACTACGGCTTCTACTGGTACCTCTACCTCGACGGCACGATCGAGCTGGAGGTCAAGGCCACCGGCATCGTCTTCACCGGCGCCTACGACGACCGGGCGGCCCCGTACGCCTCGGAGGTCGCGCCCGGCCTGGCGGCGCCGTACCACCAGCACCTGTTCAGCGCCCGGCTCGACATGACCGTGGACGGCGTGGCCAACGCCGTGGACGAGGTCGAGGCCAGGCGGCTGGACAGCGAGCACGGCAACGCGTTCGGCCGCGCCACGACCCGGCTGCGCACCGAGCGGGAGGCCGGGCGCGACGCCGACCTGAAGGCGGAGCGCACGTGGCACGTCGTCAACCCCGGCGTGCGCAACCGCCTCGGCGGCCCGGTCGGCTACGCGCTGTTCCCCGAGGGCAAGCCGACGCTGATGGCGGCCGAGGGGTCCAGCATCCACCGCAGGGCCGAGTTCGCGACCCGGCACCTGTGGGTCACCCGCTACCACCCCGCGGAGCGCTATCCCGCCGGCGACCTGGTGAACCAGCATCCCGGCGGCGCGGGCCTGCCCGCCTACACCAGGGCCGACCGCGACATCGACGGGCAGGACATCGTGCTGTGGCACACGTTCGGCCTGACGCATTTCCCCCGCACCGAGGACTGGCCGATCATGCCGGTCGACACCTGCGGGTTCGTTCTCAAGCCGGTCGGCTTCTTCGACCGCAACCCCACGCTCGACGTCCCGCCGAGCGCCTCCGGACGCTCATCCTGCCACTAAGAGGAGACGAGGCCCATGCGTTACCCGCGCCTGGCCTGCGGTGCCGCGGCAGCCCTGCTGGCTTCGGCCTGCGCCGCCACCGGAACGACCACCACCCCGCAAGCCGCCGCCCAGGAGACGGCCGCCCCCGGCTTCCTGGCCGTCGCCGACCAGGCGCTCGCCCCGGGCGGCACGCTCAACCTCCAAGTGCACATCGACAGCGGCGCCGCCACGGGCTACGACCCGCAGCTCGCCGACGTGGCCACGACCTGGCAGCTGCTGTCGCTGTCGTACGAGACGCTGGTCACGGTGGGCCCCGACTTCAGCGTCCAGCCGCTGCTCGCCGAGAAGTGGGACACCCCCGACGACCGCACGTACGTCTTCCACCTGCGTAAGGGGGTGGCCTTCTCCAACGGCAGGAAGATGACGGCCGACGACGTCGTGGGCAGCCTCAAGCGGCTGCTGGCCTCGAAGGGGGTGTGGGCGGGCCAGCTCGGGCCGGTGGACGAGATCGCGAAGGACGGCGACGACCGGGTCAAGGTGATGTTGAAGGAGCCGTACACGCCGTTCCTCGCGGCCCTGGCCAACGTGCCGGCCGCGATCCTGCCGATGAAGGAGATCGACGACAAGTCGGTGGACCCGGCCACGACACTGCTCGGCACCGGCCCGTACGTGGTGGACAATCACCGCCAGGACGTGTCGTGGACGTTCAGGCGCAACGACACGTACTGGAACCAGGGCAAGCCGGCCGCCGACACGCTGAACATCACGATCGCCCCCGAGGAGGCCGCGCGCATCGCGGCCCTGCAGAACGGCGGCGCCGCGCTGGCCACGCTGGGCAACGTGGACTCGGCGTCGATGCTGGCCGGCGCGAAGGACGTCAAGGTCGTCACGCAGGCGACCACGGACTTCTACTACCTGATGCTCAACAGCCTGAAGCCGGGCTCGAAGCTCGCCGACCCCAAGGTGCGCCAGGCCATCAATATCGCGCTTGACGCCCAGCAGATCGCTGACATCGCGCTCGGCGGCAAGGGGAAGCCGACCGCGATCACCCCGGCCGGCCTGCCCGGCTCGTGCGACCCGGCCGCGCTCCCGTCGGCCGCGAAGAGCGTGGAGGAGGCCAAGAAGCTGCTGGCCGAGGCGGGCGCCGAGGGCCTGTCGTTCACGCTGACGATCTTCAACACCGAGCCCGCCCCCGCCGTCGCCCAGGTCATCCAGCAGAACCTGCAGCAGGCCGGCATCACCGTCAAGATCGAGCAGATGGACGAGGCGAGCTGGTCCGGAAAGGTGTACGGCAAGGCGCCCGCCGAGTTCGACGCCGCCCTGTCGTGGTTCGCCGGCTACGCCGACCCCGGCATGGTCACCAAGTGGTGGAACCCGGAGACGGCCGGCTTCAACGCCGGCTTCATGAAGCCGGACAAGGAGCTGAGCACGCTCATCGACGCGGCCAACAAGCAGGCGGAGGGCAGGGACGAGGCGCTGGCCCAGGTGTGCGCCAAGGCCGACGCGGACGCCCAGATGATCCCCCTGGTGACCCGCCCGGCCACGGTCGCCTACCGGGCCGACCAGCTCAGCCCGAGCCTGTACGCCACCGAGGGCTACGGCAACGTGCTGCGCCTGGTCGCCGACGCCCGCGTGAAGAAGTCCCAATAGCCATGCGGCTGCTGATGTGGTGGTCCGGCCGGGCGCTCAGCTCGGCCGCCACGCTCCTGGGCGTCTCCGTGCTGATCTTCGCCGCCGTCCGCCTGATGCCGGGCGGCTTCGCCGAGACCGTGCTCGGGCCGTTCGCCACCCCCGAGCAGAAGGCGGAGCTGGCCGCCCGCTACGGGCTCGACCAGCCGGTCTTCGTGCAGTACGGGCACTGGCTGGCCGCCGTCGCCGGCGGCGACTTCGGCTTCTCCATGATCAGCCGCCAGCCGGTCGGCGCGGAGCTGCTGGCCCGCCTGCCGGTGACGGCCGAGCTGACCGTGCTGGCGGTGGCCGCGAGCGTGCTGCTCGGGGTGCCGCTGGGCGTGCTGACCGCCGTGCGGGCCCGCCCGACCGGTGGCGGCGCGGCCGGCCGGCTGCTCAGCGGGCTCGGCGTCAGCGTGCCCGAGTTCGTGCTGGGCAGCCTGGTCGTGTTCGTCTTCTCCCGGTACGCGCTCGGCCTCCAGGTCGGCTCGTGGGTGCCGCTCACCCGGGACCCCGCCGCGAACCTGGCCACGATGATCCTGCCCGCCGCCGTCCTGTCGGTCTTCTCCATCTCGGTGACCGCCAGGACCACCCGCGACGCCGTCATGGGCGTGCTGGTCGAGCCGTACGTGACGGCCGCCGTCGGGCGCGGCGAGTCGCCGTGGTCCATCGTCAGGCACCACATCCTGCGCAACGCCGCCACCCCCGTGGTCACGCTCATCGGGACGACGACCGCGTACCTGCTGGGCGGCGCGCTGATCGTGGAGCACGTGTTCAACCTGCCGGGCGTCGGCTCCTACATCGTGCAGGCCGTCGGCCGCCGCGACTACGCGGTGGTGCAGGCCGGGGTGCTGCTGGCGGCCGGGGTGTTCATCGTCATGAACGTGCTGATCGACCTGCTCGTCGGGGCCATCGACCCCCGGCTGGGCGTCATGGCGGGGAGGCGGGCATGAGAAGGCTCGATCGGTTGTCCATCGGCGGGCTCGCCTGCCTGGCGGTGCTGGTGCTGTTCGCGCTGGGCTCGCTCGTCGGCGCCGGGGGAGACCCGGACGCGATCGTCGGCCCGCGCCTGCGCCCGCCGGGCCCCGGCTGGTGGCTCGGCACCGACAACCTGGGCCGCTCGGTGCTGCCCCGCGTCATGGAGGGCGTCGGCACGACCCTGCTGCTGTCGTCGATCGCCGTGCTGGTCACGGCGGTGTTGAGCGCGGCGTTCGGCATCCTCGCCGGATACCGTGGCGGTTACCTGAACGAGCTGGTGATGCGCCTGGTGGAAGTGCTCTACTCCTTCCCCGCCATCGTGCTGGCCATCCTGGTCGCGGCCGTGCTCGGCCCCGGGCAGACGGCGGCGCTGGCCAGCATCGTGCTGGTGACGATCCCGCTGATGACCCGGCTCGTGCGGGCCGCCGCCGTGGCCGTCGCGCAGCGCGACTACGTCACCTCCGCCGTCATCAGCGGGGCCCGGCTGCCGCGCGTGCTCGTGCGGCACGTGCTGCCGAACGTGGCCGGCACGATCGCCGTGCAGGGCACCTACGCGCTGTCGGTCGGCATCGCCGTCGAGGGCGGGCTGAGCTTCCTCGGCTTCGGGGTGCAGCCGCCGCAGGCCTCGCTCGGGGTGCTCATCCAGCAGGGCGGCACGTACATGATCGCCGCGCCCTGGCTGATCCTCGGCCCCGGCGTCGTGCTCGTGGCCGCGATCCTGGCGATCAACGTGGTCGGCGACGGGCTGCGCGACCGGCTCGAACCCCGAGAGACGAGGTCACTGACATGAGCCTGCTCTCCGTACGGAACCTGGTGATCGACTACGCCCGCACCCGCGCGCTCGACGGCGCCGGCCTGGAGGTGGCGCAGGGCGAGAGCGTCGGGGTGGTCGGCGAGAGCGGGTCGGGCAAGTCCACGCTCGGCTCCGCCGTGGGCCGGCTGCTGCCGCGCGCCGCCCGGCGCACCGACGGGGAGGTGCTGGTGGCGGGGGAGCCGGTCTTCGACCTGCCCGCCGCCAGGCTGCGGCACCTGCGCAGGAAGCACCTCGGGTTCGTCTTCCAGGACCCGATCGGCTCGCTCGACCCGACCATGCGCGTCGGCGACCAGCTCCGCCTGGTGCTCGGGCGCGGCGGCGACGTGCGCTTCCACCTGGGCCGGGTCCGGCTCGACGATCCGCGGGTGCTGCGCGCGTACCCGCACCAGCTCTCCGGCGGCATGGCGCAGCGGGTGGCGATCGCGATGGCCATGGCCACCTCGCCGGACCTGCTGGTCGCCGACGAGCCGACCGCCGCGCTGGACAGCCAGGTCCGCGAGGAGGTGTCGGACGTGATCTTCGCGCTGGCCGCCGAGGCGGGCACCAGCATCCTGTGGCTCAGCCACGACCTGCCCGCCGTGGCCCGCCGCTGCGACCGGGTGGCGGTCATGTACGGCGGGCGCGTGGTCGAGTCGGGGCCCGCCGCCCAGGTGCTCGGCCACCCCGCCCACCCCTACACGGCGGCGCTGGCCCGGTCCGCGCCCGCCGCCGCGGCCCACGGGGTCCGGCTCGAACCCGTTCCCGGCCGGCCGCCCGTGCTCACGGGCCCGTCCCCGGGCTGTGCCTTCGCGCCGCGCTGCGCGTTCGCGGAGGAACGCTGCGCGCACGAGCGCCCGGCCCCGGTCCGCGTCAGGGAGCAGGACGTGCTGTGCCACAAAGCGATCGAGCTGGAGGACCGCCTGGCCGCGCCGATCGAGCCCGCGCCGAACACGACGGAGGTGACCGCGTGATCCTCGAACTCGACGACGTCACCGTCACCTTCGCCGCCGGCCCGCCGCTGCGCCGCATCCACCTCGACGCCATGCGGCACGTCTCGCTCCAGGTCGCCGAGGGCGAGACGCTGGGCCTGGTCGGCGAGTCCGGCTCCGGCAAGACCACCACCAGCCACGTCGCGCTCGGCCTGCGCCGCCCCACGTCCGGCACGGTCAGGTTCGACGGCCGCCCGTTCCCGAAGCGCCGCCGCGAGCTGGCCGGCCGCATGCAGGCCGTGCTCCAGCACCCGCACTGGTCGCTGAACCCGCGCATGCGCGTCGGCGCGAGCGTCGCCGAGCCCCTGGACGTGCTGGGCCGCACGGACCGGACCGCCGTCACCGAGATGCTGGAGCACGTCGGCCTGGGCGCGGACTTCGCCGACCGCTACCCGCACGAGCTGTCCGGCGGCCAGCGGCAGCGCGTCTCCATCGCCCGCGCCCTGGTCACCAGGCCCGGCTTCATCGTCTTCGACGAGGCGGTCAGCGCGCTGGACGTCTCCGTCCAGGTGCAGATCCTCAACCTGATCAAGGACTTGCAGGCGGAGTACGGCTTCAGCGCCCTGTTCATCTCCCATGACCTCGGCGCGGTCCGCTACGTCGCCGACCGGATCGCCGTCATGCGCCGGGGCGAGGTGGTCGAGACCGCCGACACCCGCACCTTCTACACCAGCCCTTCCCACGAGTACTCGAAGCAACTGCTGGAGGCACTGTGACCCATCGGCTCGCCACACCGTCGGCGTTCGCGCCGGGCGTCCCGCGCAACGCGGACCTGCCGCTGACCCCGCAGCCGAGCCCGGGGCGCGGCTCGGTCGCGTTCGACCTGCCGGGCGTGCTCGTCGGCACCGCCGAGTACGGCGAGGGCCCCACCGGCTGCACCGTGATCCACCTGCCCAGGGGCGCCCGCACGGCCGTGGACGCGCGCGGCGGCGCGGTCGGCATGAGCGGCGGCTACGACTTCAACCACGCGATCTGCCTGGCGGGCGGCTCGGTGTACGGGCTGGCCGCGGCGGCGGGCGTGAGCGACGAGCTGCTGTCGCGCCGGAACAACGTCACCAAGTGGGACGAGCTGCAGCTGGTGTCGGGCGCGGTCATCTACGACTTCTCCTGCCGCGACACCGCCGTCTACCCGGACGCCGAGCTGGGCCGGGCCGCGCTGCGGTGGGCCAGGGAGGGCGAGTTCCCGGTGGGCCGGTGCGGCGCGGGCCGCACGGCGAGCGCGGGCAAGGTGGACTTCGGCCGGGCCGAGTTCGCCGGGCAGGGCGCCGCGTTCGGCACGTTCGGCGAGATCAAGGTACTGGTGGCGACCGTGGTGAACTCGGTGGGCGCGGTGATCGACCGGCAGGGCCGGGTCGTGCGCGGCAACTACCATCCGGAGCTGGGCGAGCGCCGCCACCCGAGCGCCGACTACGCCGAGCTGACCGAGGCCCCGGCCGTGATGGGAAACACGACGCTGACCGTCATGGTCACGAACGTGAAGCTGTCGGACGTCGAGCTGCTGCAGGTGGGCCGCCAGGTGCACAGCTCGATGCACCGGGGCATCCAGCCGTTCCACACGCTGACGGACGGCGACACGATGTTCGCGATGACGACCGACGAGGTCGAGCTGAGCGGCGTCAAGCCGACCGGCCTGGGCACGCTGGCCTCCGAGGTCGCGTGGGACGCGATCCTGAGCGCGGCGGAGTAACGGCATGTGGACAGCACCGCGGTACGCGGCACAGAACCCCGCCCAGGAGGCCGAGCTGATCAGGCGCAACCCGTTCGCCCTGGTCGTCAGCACCGTGGACGGCGTGCCGGTGGCCACGCACGCCCCTGTGCTGCCGGGCGAGGACGGCACGCTGGTCGGGCACATGGCGCGGGCCAACCCGCAGTGGCGCTCCTTCGCGTCCTCGCCCGACGTGCTCGTCGTGTTCTCCGGACCGCACGGGTACGTCTCGCCGACCGTGTACGGCACTGACCCGGCCGTCCCGACCTGGGACTACGCGGCCGTGCACGTGACCGGCCGGGTGGAGCTGATCGACGACGCCCTGGAGGTGGTGGAGCGGACGGTGGCGGCGGCGGAGTCGCTGCGCTCGCCGTCGTGGGAGCCGACGCCCGCCTCGCGGGAGAGGTTCCGCGCGCTGCTGCCCGGGGTAGTGGCCTTTCGCGTGCGTGTTCGTACGCAGCAGAGCGTGTTCAAGCTGAGCCAGGACATCGACGCCGAGCGGTACGCCCGCGTCCGCGCCTCCGCCGCCGCCGACAACCCGCGGCTCGCCGAGTTGATGGGCAGGTCATGAGTTTTCCCACGTTCACCAGCAGCCAGACCGATCCGCGGGCCCGTGGCAAGGAGTTCGGCACCCACCTGCGCGGGCGGATCGCCGCGAACCTGGCCGGCTACACCGACCTGTTCGCGGTCGCCGGGGCCGGGGCGGGGCAGGTGCGCGCGTGGGGCGAGCGGGCGCTGGAGGCCGTCGCCGGCTGGGCGCCGGCGCAGGCCGAGGAGATCGCCGGCATCGCGGCGGGCGCGGGGCTGGAGCCGTGGCAGGTCGCGGTGATCAACGCCCGCACCGAGATCCTGGCCGCCATCGACATGGTGGGGCACGGCGAGTGCTCGACGTCGGTGGTGCTGCCGCCGGACGGCCCGCCGCGCACGGTGCAGACGTGGGACTGGCACGACCACCTGCGCGACGCGCCGGTGCTGTGGGAGTACGAGCTCGACTCGGGCCGCGTGGTGCGCACGTTCACGGAGGCGGGCACGCTGGCCAAGATCGGCGTCACCGACGCCGGGCTCGGCGTGCACTTCAACATCCTGCGCCACGACTCCGACACCGCCGACCTGGGCGTGCCGGTGCACCTCATCGCCCGCCGCATCCTCGACGAGGCGGCCACCGTCGAGGAGGCGACCGGCATCGCCCGCTCCGCCCGGGTGTCGGCCTCGACCGTCATCACCGTCGTCACCGAGCACCAGGCGGCCTCGATCGAAATCTCCCCGGCCGGGGCGGCGGCCATCCCGCCCGGCCCCGACGGCGTCCTGCTGCACTGCAACCACTTCCTCGACGCCGGCCTGGCGGCGGGGGAGCGGCACGCCACCGAGCGGCCCGGCACCTACGACCGCTTCCGCCACCTGGAGGCCCACGTCGAGGGGCTGAGCGGCCCCGACCAGAACGCGCGGGCGCTGGCCATGCTCAGCCACGCCCCCGAGGGCGCGCCCGTCTGCGCACACCCCGACCTCACGCAGCCGCTCAACCAGCGCTGGGAGACGCTCGCCACGATCGGCCTCGACCTGCCGGCCGGGCGGCTGCGGGTGCACCAGGGCGGGCCCTGCCAGGTCACCGAGGCGACCTGGCAGACCTTCTGAGCGGCCCTACTTGAACGCGGGGATCCCGGTCAGCGCCTTGCCGATGACCAGCGCGTGGATCTCGGAGGTGCCCTCGTAGGTGAGCACCGACTCCAGGTTCACCGAGTGCCTGATCACCGGGTACTCGAGGGTGATGCCGCTGGCGCCGAGCAGCGTGCGGCACTTCCTGGCGATCTCCAGGGCCTCGCGCACGTTGTTCAGCTTGCCGGCGCTCACCTGCTCGGGGGTGAGCGTGCCGGCCTCCTTCAGCCGCCCGAGGTGCACGGCCAGCAACAGGCCCTTGCCCAGCTCCAGCGCCATGTCCGCGAGCTTCTCCTGGGTGAGCTGGTACGACGACAGCGGCCGGGCGAACACCTCCCGGTCGGAGGCGTAGGCGATGGCCGTCTCCAGGCAGTCCAGCGCCGCCCCCATCGCTCCGAACACGATCCCGAACCTGGCCTCGTTCAGGCAGCCGAGCGGCCCGGACAGGCCCCTGGCGCGGGGCAGCATCGCGTCGGCGGGCAGGCGCACGCCGTCGAGCACCAGCTCGCTGGTCACGCTCGCGCGCAGGGAGATCTTGTGCTTGACGTCGTTGACGGTGAAGCCGGGGGTGCCGGCCGGCACCAGGAAGCCCCTGATGCCCTCGTCCGTGCGGGCCCAGACCACGGCGACGTCCGACACCGAGCCGTTGGTGATCCACAGCTTGGTGCCGTTCAGCACCCAGTCGCCGCCCTCGCGCTTGGCGGTGGTGCGCATGCCGCCGGGGTCGGAGCCGAAGTCGGGCTCGGTCAGGCCGAAGCAGCCGATGCGCTCCCCGGCCGCCATCGCGGGCAGCCACTCCTGCTTCTGCTCCTCGCTGCCGTACTTCCAGATCGCGTACATGGCGAGGGAGCCCTGCACCGAGACGAGGCTGCGCAGGCCGGAGTCGGCGGCCTCCAGCTCCAGGCAGGCCAGGCCGTACGCGACGGCGCCCATGCCGGCGCAGCCGTACCCGTCGAGGTGCATGCCGAGGACGCCGACCGAGCCGAGCGTGCGGGCCAGCTCGCGCGCGGGCAGCTCGCCGGCCTCGAACCAGCCGGCGACGTGCGGCCGGATCTCCCGGTCGCACACGCGCCTGACCGTGCTCCTGATCTCGCGTTCCTCGTCGGTCAGCAGCGTGTCCAGGGCGAACAGGGCGGTGGGTGCGATCATCGGCGATCTCCATATTTTGGATCCAATATTGAAAATCCAATATGGCACAGTTAGGGTGCGTTGACCATGGACGTTCTGAATCTCATCGGTGGCCGCTGGGTCGAGGGGGAGGGCGAGGAGTTCGCCGACACCAACCCCGCGCGGCCCTCCGAGGTCGTGGCGCGCGGCCGGTTCGCCTCCGCGCGCGAGGTGGCGCGGGCGATCACCGCCGCCCGCGACGCCGCGCCCGGCTGGGCCGCGACCCCGCACCACGCCCGCGCCGAGATCCTCCTGCGCGCCGCCGCCCTCGTGGACGCCGCCGCCGAGGAGTGGGGCGCCGAGCTGGCCCGCGAGGAGGGCAAGACGCTGCCCGAGGCCGTCGCCGAGGTCCGGGGCTCCGCCCGCGTCCTGCGGTACTACGCGAGCGAGGCGGACCGCGACAGCGGCGAGGTCTTCGCCTCCCCGCGCCCCGGCGAGAGCGTGCTCGTCGTCCGCAAGCCGATCGGCGTCGCCGGGCTCATCACACCCTTCAACTTCCCGATCGCCATCCCCGCCTGGAAGATCGGCCCCGCCCTCACCTACGGCAACACCGTCGTCTGGAAGCCGTCCTCGCTGGTGCCGCTGCTGGCCTACCGGCTGGCGTGGGCGCTGGCCGAGGCCGGCCTGCCGGACGGCGTGCTCAACCTCGTGTACGGCGAGGCCGAGGCCGGCTCGGCCATCGTCGACCACCCCGGCGTGGACGCGGTGTCGTTCACCGGCTCCACCGCCGTCGGCCGGGCCGTCATCGCCCGCTGCGGCGAGCTGGGCAAGCCCGTGCAGACCGAGATGGGCGGCAAGAACGCCTCCGTCGTCCTCGCCGACGCCGACCTCGACCACGCCGCCGAGCAGGTCTGCCTCGGAGCCTTCCGGTCCACCGGGCAGAAGTGCACCGCCACCTCGCGGCTCGTCGTCGCCACCCAGGTCGCCGACGAGCTGCTGGAACGGGTGGCCGACCGCGCCGCCCGGCTCGTCGTCGGCGACCCGCTGGCGCCCGAGGTGGAGATGGGCCCCCTCGTCAGCTCCGCCGCGCGCGACCGCGTCACCGCCGGGGTGCGGCAGGCCGTCGGCGCGGGCGCCAAGCCGCTGGCCGGGGCCGAGCCGCTGGAGCGCGAGGGCTGGTTCGTGCCGCCGACCGTGCTGGACCTGCCGGGCACCGGCGTGGACTTCTGGCGCACCGAGCTGTTCGGGCCCGTCGTGGGCGCCGTGCGGGCGTCGAGCACCGAGGAGGCGCTGGGGCTGGCCGACCTCAGCGAGCACGGCCTGTCCGCCGCCATCTTCACCCGCGACCTCGGCACGGCGCTGGCGGCGATCGACCGGCTGGAGGTCGGCGTGCTGCACGTCAACTCCGAGTCGGCGGGCACGTTCCCGTACGTGCCGTTCGGCGGCGCCAAGCAGAGCGGCTTCGGGCCCAAGGAGCAGGGGCGGGCCGCCAGGGAGTTCTACACCCGCACCGTCACCGTCTACCTGGGGGCGCCGGCGTGAGCGGAGCGCTGTCCGGGCTGCTGGTCGCCGACTTCAGCCGCGTCCTGGCCGGGCCCTACTGCACGATGCTGCTCGCCGACCTCGGCGCCGACGTCGTCAAGGTCGAGCGGCCCGGCACCGGGGACGACACCCGCGCCTGGGGGCCTCCTTACGCGCCCTCCGGCGAGGCGACGTACTTCCTCGGCGTGAACCGCAACAAACGCTCCATCGCGCTCGACCTGCGCGCCGACGCCGAGGTGGCGCGCGCCCTCGCGGCACGGGCGGACGTGCTCGTCGAGAACTTCAAGCCCGGCACGATGGACCGGCTCGGGCTCGGCTACGAGGCGCTGCGCGCGCTCAACCCCGGCCTGGTGTACTGCTCGATCACCGGCTTCGGGTCGGGGGCCGGGGCCGAGCTGCCCGGGTACGACCTGATCGCGCAGGCGGTCGGCGGGCTCATGAGCGTCACCGGCGAGCCCGGCGGGCCCGGCACGAAGGCGGGGGTGGCGCTGGTGGACGTGATCACCGGCCTGCACGCCGCCCTCGGCATCCTGGCCGCCCTGCGCCACCGCGACCACACAGGCCAGGGCGGCCGCTTGGGCGGCGCCGCCTCCGAGCAGGCGCCGGGAGGCGCCGGTCAGCACGTGGAGGTCTCGCTCCTGTCGTCGCTGCTGTCGGCGCTGACCAACCACGCCTCCGCCTACGCCGCCGCCGGCGTCGTCCCGCAGGCCATGGGCAACCGGCATCCGAGCATCGTCCCGTACGAGGTGTTCCAGGCCGCCGACCGCCCGATCGTGATCGCGGCCGGCAACGACCGCCAGTACCGCGCGCTCTGCCTCGCCCTCGGCCGCCAGGACCTCGCCGACGACCCCCGCCACGCCACCAACGCCGCCCGCGTCGCCGCCCGGGACACCCTGGTCCCCGAGCTGAACGCGGCCCTGGCCGGGCGCACGGCCGACGAGTGGTTCGAGCGGCTGACGGCCGCCGGGGTGCCGTGCGGGCCGATCAACGACCTGGCCGCCGCCTTCGCCCTGGCCGGCGAGCTGGGGCTGGAGCCGTCCGTCGAGCTGGGCGGCGCCGGCCAGGTCGCCAACCCCATCCGCCTCAGCGCCACTCCGCCCTCCTACCACCGCCCCCCGCCCGCGCTCGGGCAGGACGACGCCTGGGTTCGTGAGATATTGAGGCAGTGAGTCCGGACGAGGCACGACGCAGGCCGCCCACCGCCCAGCAGTTCGTGCTGGGAGAGCTGCGCCGCGCCATCACCACCGGCCGCCTGCGCCCCGGCACCCCCATCCGGCAAGACGCGCTCGCCGAGGAGCTGCAGGTCAGCCGGGTCCCGCTGCGCGAGGCGCTCAAGACGCTCGAAGGCGAGGGGCTGGTCACCTACAAGCCGCACAAGGGCTACTGCGTGGTCATGCTCTCCCTCGACGACCTGCGCGAGGTCTACCGCATCCGCGAGCTGCTGGAGGAGGAGGCCGTGCGCGCGGCGGTGGCCCGTCTCACCGACGACGACCTCGGCCGCATCGAGGCGGCGCAGGAGGAGGTCGAGCGGGCCGCGGCGGCGGGCGATGTCGCCGCCATGGCGACGGCCAACCGCGCCTTCCACATGACGTTGTTCGACTGCGCGGGCCGGCCGCGCCTGGCCCGCCTGATCCGCACGCTGTGGGACACGACCGACGCCTACCGGTCCATGTACTACGGCGACGCGGGCAACCGGGAGCGGGTGATCGAGGAGCACCGCGCCGCCCTCGACGCGCTGCGCCGCCGCTCCGCCGACGACGCCGTCACCACGCTCAACGTCCACCGCGACCACGCCGTCGCCGAGCTGGAGCCGCTCCTGGATGCCTAAGATCGTCGATCACCAGGCGCGGCGGCTGCTGATCGCCGAGGCCGTGCACCGGATCATCGACGCCAAGGGCCTCGACAGCGTCAGCCTGCGCGAGGTCGCCGCCGAGGCCGGCATCTCCATGGGCGCGGTCCAGCACTACTTCGCCACCAAGGAGGAGATGCTGCGGGTCGCGCTGGAGCAGCTCAACGCGCGCATCGCGCTCCGCGTGACCGCCGCCGACCAGCACGATCCGCTGCGCCTGCTGCGGGCGGCGATCCTGGAGGTCCTGCCGCTCGACGAGACCCGCCGCTTCGAGGCCCGCGTCGGGCTCGCCTTCCTGGCCAGGTCCGTGGTCTCCGACGAGCTGGGCGCGATGGTGCGGGCCGGGCTGCCGCTGGTGCTCGGCTTCTACGCCGGCCAGATCCGGGCCGCGCAGGCCGCCGGGCAGCTCGCCGCCGGGCTCGACCCCGACCAGGAGGCGCGGGCGCTGTTCGCCCTCGCCCAGGGGCTGGGACAGCCCGCGCTGATCGGGCTCTACTCGCCGCACGACGTGATCGCGCTCGTCGACCGGCACCTCGCCCGCCTGGCGAACCCTTCGATCACCTCAGCGTGAGGACCGCAAGGTGCTCGCCGCGGTGGCCGAGCAGGTCCGCCGGCACGCCGTGGCGGCCCGGGCGCCACGCCAGCGCCTGCAGCCCGTGCTCCGGCACCATGACATCCCGCTCCCCGAGCCGCACCACGCCCACCTCGGCCGACAGCCGCACGATCCCGTACCCGACCCACCGGTAGGGGCGGCGCAGCCACGGCACGGGGCTGGCGTTGTAGCGGGTGCTGTCTCCGGCGTCGGCGTGCCCGTCGAGCGCGGCGGCGGCCGGGCGCGGGCGCAGCACGTTCTCGTCGCACGGGTCGGCCGCGACGGTGCCGCCCGTGCGCAGGTTCCAGCGGCCGCCGCGCCTGGGCGACAGCAGCCACACGTCCAGCCAGAACGCGCCCACCCCGTCGAGCCGGGCGAAGGCCGTGGCCGCCAGGCCGTCGCCCACGAACAGGGACAGCGGCGTGAACCGGTGCCGGCCCCCGAGCGTCTCCGGCAGCTCCTTGGGCAGGCCGTTCGCGATCAGCCGGCGGCTCTCGGTGGCGGGTGTGTACCCCAGGTACTCGGCGCGATCCACGGGTCTCATCGGACCTCCTGGCTCGCGGGTCAGTCGGCGCAGGCCCTGCTGCACCCGCCGAACCGCGTGGTGTCGGGTGGGGCGAAGGACGTGGCCCCGGTGCCGTCCAGGGCCGCCTTCATGGAGTCCTTCCAGATGGGGCCGGGGATGGTGGTGCCCTCGACCTCCGCGTAACGCTTGCCCCCGATGGTGACGCCGGTCAGCGGGCGCCGGTAGCCGTCGGGGTGGCCGAGGGCGACGGCCGCCGCCAGGGCGGGCGTGTATCCGGCGTAAGTGGCGCTGACGTTGGAGTCCATCGTGCCGTCCATGCCCGCCGCGTCGCGGCCGAGGCCCTTCAGCGGGCCCTTGGCCAGCGCCCGCTCCAGCACGCCCGTCACCGCGTCGGCGACCGGCGCCTCCACCGCCTGCTCGCAGCGCGGCGGGAACGAGCGCCGGTAACCGCTCCGGTCGCTGACCTCCGTCACCACCCGGGGCGCGCAGTGCAGGCCGCGGGCGGCGAGCGTGGCGTACGTGGTGGCCACCGCGACCGGGTCCACCTCGTTGACGCCGAGCGCGAACGTCTCGAACTCCTGGAGGCGCAGGCCGTCGGCCCGTTCGAGCCCGAGCCGCTGCGCCATCCGCACGCTCTCGCACAGCCCGACCCGCTCGGTCAGCTGCACGAAGAACGTGTTCTGCCTGGCCAGGGTGCCCGACTCCAGCGTGGTGAAGCCACCTCCGCCGCGCTCGAAGTTGAGCACGCTGTGGGTCGGGTCGCCGACGTTCTGGCCCTTGCAGTTCTTGAACGCCGCGTACGTCGGCGCCCGGTAGCTCGCGGCGAACGGGAAACCGTCGCCGATGCGCAGGCCGCCCTCCAGAGCGGCCGCCAGCGTGTACACCATGGCGGTGCTGCCCTGCTGGAAGCCCTTGTAACCGCGCAGCTCGTCGTGACTGGCGGCCAGCGCCCTGATCTCGCCGCTGCCCGGCACGACCATCGCCTCCAGGGCGAGATGTTCGTCCGCGCGGCCGACGTAGCGGTCGACGGCCTGCTGGGCGGCCTCCTGGGCGCGCGGGTCGATCGCCGTCCTGACCGTCAGGCCCGGCTTGCCCGTCAGCAGCTCCGGGGCGTTCGCCTCCAGCTCGGTGCGCACCCGCTCGCACACGTACGCGTACCGGCCGCTCCCGCACTCGCCCGTGAACTCCGCCAGCACCGTGCCCCGGGCGTCCACCAGCACGGTCGGGCCGGGCGTGGTGGCGGCCCGCACCAGGCGCTCGCGCGCCGGCTCGGCGTCACCGTCGCGGCCGAGCACCAGGACCCCGGCCGCGATCAGCACACCCGCCGTCACGACAGCGGGAATGACGACCCGTAAGGAGATCACGCACGGATCCTACGCGGGCCCGGGTCCCTGCCGCGATGCCGCCGGGGACGAGCTTCCGGTTACGGCCGGGCCGGTGCCACGCTCGTCCACAGGCGGGCTTCCGGTTACGGCCGGGCCGGTGCGACGCTCGTCCAGAGGCGGGCTGCCGCTCGCGGCCGGGCCCGCGTGACGTCCGTCCGGGACGGCTGGTTCAGTAGGACATGACCGTGACCCCCGGCCGTCGCAGGAGACCGCATGACCTGGTTCCACGCTCTGGACCCCCGCCCTCACGCCGCCCTGCGGCTGTTCTGCTTCCCGCACGCCGGCGGCGCCGCCGCGGCCTACCGGGACTGGCACCGGGCGGTGCCGCCGAGCGTGGAGGTGCGGGCCGTGCAGTACCCCGGCCGCGCCGACCGGATGGGGGAGGCGCCCGTCAGCGACGCCCACCTGCTCGCCGACCAGATCGCCGAGGCCATGGGGCCGCTGCTCGACCGCCCCGCCGTGCTGTTCGGGCACAGCATGGGCTCGGTGCTCGCGTACGAGACGGCGCTGCGGATCCGGCCCGCCCACCTGATCGTCTCCGGGCGCCGGCCCGCTCACGTGCCCCGCCCCGGCACCGTGCACCGCGCCACCGACGAGGACCTGGTGGCCGAGCTGCGGCGGCTCGGCGGCACCGCGCCCGAGCTGCTGGACGAGCCCGACGTGCGCGCGTACATCCTGCCGATCATGCGCGCCGACTACCGGCTCGCCGAGACCTACCGCAGCCGTCCGGCCGAGCCGCTGGACTGCCCGATCACGGCGATCATCGGCGACGCCGACCCCGAGGTGGACGCGGCCCTCGCCGAGGGGTGGGGCGAGCTGACCCGCGCCGGGTTCAAGCTGCACGTGCTGCCCGGCGGCCACTTCTACCTGGTGCCGCGCCGGGACGAGGTGATCGGCCTGATCCTCGACGCCATCGGCTCCGCACGGGGCTGAGTGATCGGCGCCGTGGCCTCCTCAGGGGGCTGAGTGATCGGCGCCGTGGCCTCCTCAGGGGGCTGAGTGGTCGGCGCCGTGGCCTCCTGGGAGGGCTGAGCGCTGGTCGGGGGCGGCGGGCCGGCGGTGGAGGAGGCCGAACTTGCCCCACATCGCCTCCGCCGCCTCGATCGAGGCCCCCGTACGCGCCGGGTCCACGGCGGCGAGCTGCGTGACCAGCGCCTGGGCCACGGCGATGCCGGCCGTCAGCGAGGGGAAGAACGCCTCGCCCTCCGCCGGCACCATCACGACCTGCTCGGCGGCGCCGGCCAGGGCCGGGCTGGCGGCGTCGGTGACGGCGAACACGCGCACGCCGCGCGATCGGGCCTCGTTGGCGGCCAGCACCGTGCTCTCGTACAGACGCCAGAAGCTGATCGCGATCAGCACGTCGCCTTCGCCGATCGCGGCCATCACGTTCGCCAGCTCCGCGTCACCGCCGGTCACGGCGTGCACCGGGTAGCCGGCCAGGCGGGCGTTGTGGGCCAGCGCGATCCCGACGGCCGCGTAGCTGCCGTCGGCGACGATGACGGTGCGGCGGGCCCCCGCCACGGCCTCGGCGATCGTGAGCAGCGCGCCCTCGTCGAGGCGCCGGTTGAGCAGGGCGAGGCTGTCGAGGTCGCGGCGCAGCGAGCGGGCGCTGGGCGAGCCGGTGCCCCGGTGCTCGGCGGCGACCTGCCCGGCGCTGAGCGAGGACAGGTAGCGGGCGCGCAACTCCTGTTGCAGGGCGGGCCAGCCGGCGAAGCCGAGCGCCTGCGCCGTACGGGTGACGGTGGCGACGTTGACGCCGGCGAGCTGCGCCAGCTCCCCGGCGGAGCCGAACGCGGCCCGGCGCGGCTGCGACAGCAGCACCTCCAGCACGGCGGCCGCCTTGCCGCGCAGCCCGCGCACCGGCAGCCGCTCGCGCAGCCAGTCCTGGTAGCTGTCGGTGGCGGTCTCCGTCACGTGCGCCCTTTCCTCGCGGGGTGGTCGGGTCAGCATGCTACGCGGTCGTGACCACCGAAACCTGCAAAGACCATTGCAATTTTGCTTATTTGCACTATATGTTGCTGCGCAATCGACCTGCAGGGCCATGACCTGGGGAAAGGTGTTGCTCGATGACCTTGTTGGCCCGTCTGGACCGGCTCCCGCTGAGCCGTCCGCACTACGTCCTGCTCCTGATCGGCGGCCTCGGCTACACCTTCGACGGCATGGACTCGGCCGTCGTCGCGTTCCTGTTGCCCAGCGCGAAGGCGGCCTGGGGCCTGTCCGACGTCCAACTCGGCATCATCGGGTCGGCCACGCCGTTCGGGTTCCTGTTCGGCGCGACCGTCGCGGGCCTGCTCGGCGACCGCATCGGCCGCAAGAAGGTGATGATGTACGCGCTCGCCTTCTACGCCGTCTTCTCCGTGGTCGCCGCGTTCGCCCCCAACTACGAGGTGTTCCTCGGCTCGCGCGTGCTGGCCGGTGCCGGGGCCGGGGCGGAAAGCGCGATCATCGCGCCGTTCCTGTCCGAGTTCGTGCCCGCCAAGCGGCGTGGCTGGTTCATCGGGGCGCTGGCCGGGTTCTTCTCGTTCGGGTTCGTGATGGCGGCGCTCATCGGGCGGTTCGTCGTGCCGACGTTCGACGAAGGCTGGCGGATCGCGCAGGTGATCACCGCGCTGCCCATCGTGATGCTGCTGTGGTGGCGCCGCTCGCTGCCCGAGTCGCCGCGCTTCCTGCTCCAGCAGGGCCGGGCGGCCGAGGCCGAGCGGGTGGTCGCCGACCTGGAGCGGCGCGTGGAGAAGGCCACCGGCGAGCCGCTGCCGCCGGTGCCCGAGACCGCCGTCGCCCCCACGGCCGACCCGCCGAAGGTGAACCTGTTCAGCGCCCTGCGCTTCCTGTGGAGCCCGGCCATGGCCAGGCGCACGGCCGTCATCTGGCTGATCTGGTTCGTGATCACGTTCTCGTACTACGGGTTCTTCTCCTGGATCCCCACGCTGCTCATCGGCCGCGGCATCACGGTCACCAAGAGCTTCGAGTTCTCGATCATCATCTACCTCGCGCAGATCCCCGGATACTTCTCCGCCGCCTGGCTGTCGGAGCGCATGGACCGCAAGAACACGATCGCGCTCTACCTCGCGGGCTCGGCGGTCAGCGCGTTCTGGCTGTCGCAGATGGACTCGCCCGTCATGATCACTGTCGCGGGCGCGGTGCTGTCCTTCTTCCTGAACGGCACGTACGCCGGCGTCTACTCCTACACCCCCGAGGTGTTCCCCACCTGGATCCGCGCCACCGGCACCGGCCTGTCCAGCGCGTTCGGCCGGGTCGGCAGCATCCTCGCACCGACGATCATCGGCGCGTCCGCCGCGAGCCTCGGCTTCGCCGGCGTGTTCGGGCTGACCACGGCGGTGCTGGTGGCCGGGGTGGTGTGCGTGATCGTGTTCGGGCTGGCCACGGCAGGGCGATCACTGGAAGAGCTGACCGAGACGACCGAGGAGGCAAGACGATGATCGAGCTTGAGGAAAGAGTGCGCAGGGAGGTGGGCGTGCGCCTGTTCACCGTGCTCGCCTGGATCCCCGAGCGGCGGGCGCTGCGCCGCGTGCACAGCAGCCACCCCGAGCAGTACCCGGTGGGCGGCGAGAAGACCGTCGAGGTCGCCGCCGGCTGGCTGGCCACCTGCATCGAAGGCCGGCGGCCGTACTTCGGCAAGGACCGCGCCGCCGTACGCGAGATCTTCGCCGACCACGAGCTGATCGAGAGCCTCGGCTGCTCCTCCATCATCAACGTGCCCGTCCTCGGCGACGACGGCGACGTGCTCGGCGTCCTCAACATCCTCGACGCCGAAGGCACCTACGACGACGCCTCGCTCGCCGCCGCCCAGGCCATCGCCCAGGACGCCGCCCCCTACCTCAAGGCCGGTGCCGCATGAGCCTGCTCCTGAAGAACGCGCTGCTGCTCGACGTCGCGACCGGCGACTACGCCGAGGCCGACCTGCGCTGCGCCGACGGCCGCATCGCCGAGACCGGCCGCGGGCTCACCGCCCCCGACGACACCCGGGTGATCGACCTGGCCGGCGCCCGCGTCGTACCCGGCCTGATCGACGCGCACGTCCACGTCACCGCCTCCACCGCGAACCTCGGCACCCTCGGCTCCATGTCCCCCTCCTACGTGGCCGCCCACAGCGCCCGCATCATGGGCGACATGCTCAGCCGCGGCTTCACCACCGTCCGCGACGCCTCCGGCGCCGACTTCGGGCTCGCCGACGCCCAGGCGGAAGGGCTCGTCCGCGGGCCCCGCCTGCTGTTCTGCGGCAAGGGGCTCAGCCAGACCGGCGGGCACGCCGACTTCCGCGGCCGCGGCGAGCACCTCAAGGACGACCACCCCTGCTGCGCCGGCGTCGGCCGCGTCGCCGACGGCGTCGACGCGGTCCGCGCCGCCGCCCGCGACGAGCTGCGCAAAGGCGCCCACCACATCAAGATGATGGCCTCCGGCGGCGTCGCCTCCCCGACCGACCGCATCGACTCCACCCAGTACTCCATGGACGAGCTGCGCGCCGCCGTCGAGGAGGCCGAGGCCGCCAACCGGTACGTCGCCGCCCACGCCTACACCGCCCGCGCCGTCAACCGCGCTCTGGAGGCCGGCGTGCGCTCCATCGAGCACGGCAACCTCATCGACGACACCAGCGTGGAGCTCTTCCTCAAGCACGACGCCTTCCTCGTGCCGACCCTCGTCACGTACTGGGCGCTCAAGGAGGAAGGCCGCGAGTTCGGCCTGCCCGAGCGGAGCTGGCGCAAGGTCGACGAAGTCCTCGACGCCGGCCTCGCCGCCCTCGAACGGGCCGCGCGCGGCGGGGTGCGGCTCGCGTACGGGACCGACCTGCTCGGCGGCATGCACCGGCACCAGAACCAGGAGTTCCGGCTCCGGGCCGAGGTGCAGCGGCCCCTCGACGTCCTGCGCGCCGCCACGACGGGGGCGGCGGAGCTGGTCGGGCTCGCGGGCGAGATCGGCACGCTGGCCGTCGGGGCACACGCCGACCTGGTGGTGCTCGACGGCGACCCGCTGGAGGACATCGGCGTCCTGGCCGACCCGAAGCACGTCCGGCACGTCGTCCAGGCAGGCGCGCTCGTGTGACCCGCACGGCCGGGCGGTGGCGCTGGGCGCGCCGGTGCGCGCCTGCGTACCGTTGTCCTCGTGACGACGCTCGCGCGCACCGCCCTGGTCGTCGCCGCGGTGCTGCTCCTGCTGCTCGGGCTGCTGTGGGTGTTCCAGCGGCGGCTCATCTACCTGCCCGACACCGCCCCCGTGCCGCCCGCCGCGACGGTGATCCCGGGCGCGCGCGACATCACCCTCACGACCCGCGACGGCCTGAAACTCGCGGCCTGGTACGTCCCCGCCGCCCCGCCCGGCGACTTGCCCGGCGATCCGCCCGGTGAGGTGCCGGACGGACGGGCGGTGACCGTGCTGGTCACCGGGGGCAACGCCGGAAACAGGCTGCACCGCGCCCCGCTGGCCAGGGCTCTGGCCGCGCGCGGGCTGCCGGTCCTGCTCATGGACTACCGCGGCTACGGCGGCAACCCGGGCACCCCCACCGAGCACGGCCTCTTCCTCGACGCCCTGGCCGCCCGCGACGCGATCCGCACCCCGAAGGTGATCTACTTCGGCGAGAGCCTGGGCGCGGCAGTGGCGACCAGGCTCGCCCTGGAACGCCCGCCCGACGGTCTGGTGCTGCGCTCCCCGTTCACCGACCTGGCCGCCGCCGGCCAGGTCAACTACCCGTTCCTGCCGGTACGCGCCCTCCTGCGCGACCGCTTCCCCGTCGCCGACGCCATCGCCGCCGTCCGGGCCCCGGTCGTGGTCGTGTACGGCACCGGCGACACGACCGTCCCTCCCGACCTGAGCCGCACGGTCGCCAAGGCCGCCGGTGCGACGGCGGTGGAGGTGCCCGGGGCGGGCCACAACGACCTGACCCTGCTCAACGGTCCCGAGCTGGTCGGCGCGGTCGCCGACCTCGCCGACCGCGTCCGGCGGCAGGGCTGACGGCCGTCCGCGTCCGGGGCCTGGGCCGACCGCCGTCCGGCTGAACGGCGCCTACAGCCAGCTCGCCCGCACGCTCGTCGCCGACTCGGCTCCGGCCGGGCCGCCCGGGTCGGCGGTGCGGACGGTGTCGAGCAGGCGGGCGACCGTCTCGACGATCTCCGGGGTACGCTCCCGCAGGCCGGTCACGTCGGCCGGGCTGACCTCGTCCCGCCCGACGCCGGCCTCGTCCAGGACGCCTTCCAGGTCGGCCAGCCGCTCGCCGAGCCACTTCAGCGGCTCCTGCGACAGCCGCTCGTCGAACACCCGCCGCCCCGGCTCCCACCCCTTCACTCCGGGGTGGTGGTGGGTGCGGTCGAAGCTGCCGGGCGTGCCGGTGACCGATTCCAGCAGGTCGACCCGCCAGATCGGCCGGTCCACCGTGATGGGCCGGGAGGAGTAGATGGAGCCCTTCAGCTCGCCGCTCTCCAGCCGGCGCAGCTCCAGCCGCACGCCGCGCTCGGCGCCCTCCTGGCCTTCGAGCGGGTTGGGGTCGACGAAGTAGATGTCGCTCACGGCCACGCCGATCCGATCGAAGCCGAAGAGGTAGAGCACGGTGACCACGTCCTTCGCGCAGGTGTCGGGCACGCTTGACCTTCAACGTAACACCGCGCTCCACGGCACGATCAAGGCCGCGATCGCGGGCGGCGCCTCAGGTTCGGGTCAGGGCTCGACGAGGCCGGCGCGGATGGCGTAGCGGGTCAGCTCCAGCCGGTCGCGCATGCCGAGCTTCTGCAGGATGTTGGCGCGGTGCCGGTCCACGGTCTTCACGCTGATGACGAGGGTTTCCGCGATCTCCTTCGCCGAGTTGCCCTCCGCGATCAGCTTGACGATCTCCTCCTCCCGGGGCGTCAGGATGCTCTCGGGCATCCGCTCGCCCTCCCGGTCGCGCTGCAGGTAGTCGCGGATGAGCGCGGTGACCGCGCCCGGGTAGAGGAACGGCTCGCCGCGCATCGTGGCCCGGCACGCCTCCAGCAGGTCCTGGTCGGCGACGGACTTGAGCACGTAGCCGGACGCCCCGACCTTGAGCGATTCGAAGAAGTACTGCTCGTTGTCGTACATGGACAGGATGAGGATGCGGATGCCGGGCGCCCGCCGGGAGATCTCCCTGGCGGCCTGGAGGCCGGTCATGCGGGGCATCGCGATGTCGAGGATGGCGAGGTCCACGTCGTCCTCGGAGGCGGCGGCCACGGCCTGCGCGCCGTCGGCGGCCTCGGCGACCACCTCCAGGTCGGGCTCGGCGTCGAGGATCAGCCGCAGGCCCCTGCGGACCAGGGCGTGGTCGTCGGCGAGCAGGATCCGGGTCTTGGTCACGGGGTCGTGCTCCGATCGCGAGGCAGGGCGTGGCTGGTCACGGGGTCGTGCTCCGAGCGGTGAAGGACGGCGTGGCTGGTCACGGGGTCGTGCTCCGATCGCAGGGGATGGCGAGGCTGACGCGGGTGCCGGCGCCGGGCGGGGAGTCGATGGTGAGGCGGGCGCCGATGAGCAGGGCGCGCTCGCGCATGCCGCGGATGCCCGCGCCCTCCTGGACGGCGCCGCCCCGGCCGTCGTCGGTGATGCGCAGCACGAGGTGGCCGTCCTCGCGGGCGAGTGACAGCTCCGCGTGCTCGGCGTGGGCGTGCCGGGCGATGTTGGTGAGGCTTTCCTGCGCGATCCGGTAGAGGACGAGCTCGACGTCGGCGCCGAGGGCGGGCAGGTCGGGCCGTACCGAGCGGGTGACGGGGATGCCGCTCATGCGGGACAGGTCCGTGCACAGGGCGCTGAGCGCGCTGTGCAGGCCGAGGTCCTCCAGCACGCCGGGGCGCAGGCGGCGGGCGACCTGGCGGACCTCGTCGAGGCTGGCCCGCACGGTCTCCTGCACGCCGTGCAGGTCCTCCTTCAGGTCGGCGGGGGCGCGGTCCACCACCCGCTTCAGGCCGAGCAGCACCACGGTGAGGCTCTGGCCGATCTCGTCGTGCAGCTCGCGGGCGATGCGCTGCCGCTCGCCCTCCTGCGCGGCCAGCGCGTGGGCGCTGCTGGCGCTGCGCTCGGCCTCCAGCCGGTCCAGCATCGCGTTGAACGTGTCGATGACGTGGGTGAGGTCGCGGTTGCCGCCGCCGGGCAGCCGGTCGCCGGTGCGCAGCAGGTCGACGCGCTGCATGAGCGTGGTGAGCGCGTCCAGCGGGGCGAGGCTGCGGCGCAGCAGCAGCGCGTTGGCGACGAGCATCACCGCCAGCCCGATCACCAGGACCGGCACCTCGGCCCACGCGACGGGGGCGGAGACGGTGGCGGGGGAGACGGCGAGCACGAGCGTCCCGGCGGCGAACACCAGGCCGTTGATCACGACCAGCCGGCGGAACAGGCCCTGAGCCGCCGGCCGGGACGCGCCGCGCGGCGCGCCCGCGCGACGCGTCCCGGCCGGCGGCGCATCCCCGGTGCCGCCCCTTGCGCGATCGTTCATCGCCTCTAGCCTCTTCGTCCTGCGGTGTGGTTGTCCATGCGGTCTGACCCCCATTGAGAAACCCGTCCCTACATGTTCTATCCCTGCCCAGATGGGTGCTCGACCCGATAGCCCCCGCCCGGCACCCGCCTGGAGGATGGACGGGAGCCGGAGGGAGACAGCGACGTGGAAGCCAGCGACATCGCCGTGAACCTGCCGACCGTGACCGCGCACGACCCCGTCACCAAGGCCGTGCGGATCATGGCGATGGGCCGGATGCCCGGCCTGATCGTCGTGGACGGCACGGGCAGGCCGTCGAGCGTGCTCCCGGGGACGCAGGTGCTGCGGCTCGCGGTGCCGGGGGCGTACCAGGAGGATCCGGCGCTCTGCCGGACGATCGACGAGGCGCACGCCGACCTGTTCTGGGGCGAGCTGGGCGAGCTGACGGTGAGCGACTGCCTGCCGCGCCAGCCGGCCACGCCGGCCACCGTGCCGCTGGATGCGACCCTGCTCGAAGTGGCCGCCCTCATGGCCAGGCTGCGCAGCCCGATCGTCGCGGTCGTCGGCCGCGACGGCGTGCTCGCCGGCGCGATCACCCTGGAGCGGCTGCTGACCTGCCTGGCCCTATCCGGCGGAAGCGCCCCAGCACAGGACGGCTGACACCCGCGCCGGCCGGCCCAGTTGCCGGTCGGCGCGACCCGACACCTTTCCCGGCTCACCGGGCGGGCGCCGAAGGCCCGCCCGGGCCGAAGCATGCCCACACCACGGAAGCTTGCCCACACCACGGAGGTCACCATGATCCGCTGTTGTCCCCGCACGCACTCAACCGGCGCCGCGGACCGGTCCGGGCCGCCGGGGCAGGCCGGATGAGCGCCTTCGCCGCACTGGCGATCTTCCTGGTGGCCTTCTACTTCATCGCGACGGAGAAGGCGAACAAGGTCAAGGTGGTGCTGATCGCCGCCGGGCTGATGGCCGTGCTCGGCCTGATCCCCGGCGCCGAGGTGTTCTTCTCCGTGCACGAGGGCATCGACTGGAACGTCATCTTCCTGCTGCTCGGCATGATGATCATCGTCGGTGTCATCAAGCAGACGGGCGTCTTCGACTACCTCGCCATCTGGGCCGCCAAGAAGTCGCGGGGCCGCCCGTACCGGCTGATGGTGATGCTGATGGCGATCACCGCGGTGGCCTCGCCGTTCCTCGACAACGTCACCACGATCATGCTGGTCGCGCCGGTCACGATCGTGGTGTGCAACCGGCTGCGGATCGCCGCGCATCCGTACCTGATCGCGGAGGTCCTCGCCTCGAACATCGGCGGCGCGGCCACCCTCATCGGCGACCCGCCCAACATCATCATCGGCAGCCGCGCGGGCCTGACCTTCAACGACTTCCTGGTGCACATGGCGCCGATCGTGGTGGTCATCTTCGCCGTGTTCGTGCTGTCGGCCCGGTGGTTGTTCGCCGGCTCGTTCCAGTACAACGCCGACCGGGTGGCCGAGGTCATGGCGCTGCAGGAGCGGCGGGCGATCACCGACCCGCGGCTGCTCACGCGCTGCCTGGTGGTGCTGGCCGCGGTCGTGGCCGGGTTCGGGCTGCACGCGGTGGTGCACGTCGACCCGTCGATCGTGGCGCTGGTCGGCGCGGGCGTGATGCTGCTGGTCTCCCGCGCGAACGTCTCCGAGGTGCTGCGCGAGGTCGAGTGGCCCACGCTCGTGTTCTTCATGGGATTGTTCGTCATGGTCGCGGGCCTGGTGCACACCGGCGTGATCGCCGCGATCGGCACGTGGGCGCTGGACACGCTGGGCGACGACTACTTCGTGGCCGCGACGGCGCTGCTGTTCGGCTCGGGCGTGCTGGGCGCGTTCTTCGACAACATCCCGTACGTCGCCACGACCGCCCCCATCGTGGAGGGCGTGGTCGCCGCGGCCCCCGACCCGCAGACCGGCCAGGCGCTGTGGTGGGCCTTCGCCCTGGGCGCCGACTTCGGCGGGAACGGCACCGCGGTCGCGGCCAGCGCGAACGTGGTGGCCATCGGCATCGCCGCGCGCAACGGCCACAAGATCACCTTCTGGCAGTTCACCCGGTACGGCATCGTCGTCACCGCCTTCAGCACGGTGCTGGCCTGGCTGTACGTCTGGATGCGCTACTTCACCTGACACCTGAGGTCGTCCCTGATCCCGGCCCAGGGGGAAATCAGGGACGGTCACGGATGAGCCGGGCATCGTTCAGGCGGCATCGTGGCAGGTATGAACCCCGCGAACCGCTTGGCCCAGCTCTCCTTCACCGCCGGCCCGGCCGCTCTGCTGGCCGGCTGGTTCCTCCTGCGCCCCCTCGGCGGCGGCCTGGAACCGGGCCTCTGGTGGACGGCGGCGCAGGTGGCCTGGCTGGCGGCGTTCGCGATGTTCGGCGTGATGACGCTGGCCGTGCGCGGCCTGGCGGGGCCGGTCACGGGCGGGTGGCGGGTGGCCGTGGACACGGTGACGGGCCTGGCGCTGCTCGGCGTGGCGGCCAACCTCGCCCAGCTCGGCATCGGCCTGTACGCCGGCCTCACCGCCGTGGACGGCGAGGCCATGAGCGGCCTGCTGGAGCACGTCAGGGGCTTCCCCGGGGTCGAGCCGGTCGTGTACGGCGCCGGGGCGCAGCTCTTCTACGCCGCGGTGCTCGCGCAGGCGGTCGTCCTGGCCCTGCTGCGCCGGGTCACGCCCGTCAGCGCCGCCGTCACCGTCGCGGGCGTGGTGCTGCTGGCGGTGGCCACGTGGGAGGAGGGCGAGGGCTCGGCCCTGGTCGCCCTGGGCATGGCGATGTTGTGGCTGGGCACGCTGCTGCTGGGCCGGGGCACCTCCGGCGGCCCCGGCCCCCGGGATCAGGGCTCGGCGATGAGCGCGCGCACGTCCAGGGAGCTCTTGACGTAACCGTGCTGCCGCATGAGGTCGGCCACCCGCTGCAGCCGCCCCGCGTCCACGGCGGTGGGTACGGCGCCCAGCGACACGTTGGGGGCCGCCGCCGCGGTGATTTCCGTGTACGTCGGCAGCACCGCCTCCACCTCCTTGCGGTCGGCCGCGGCCCGCAGGCCCTTGGCGAGCCCGCGCCGGAAGGCCGCCAGCGTCGCCGGATGCTCCGAGCGCCACTTGTCCGTCGTCATCCAGCCGCTGGTCGGCAGGTCGGCGAACCGGCCCGGCACGGTGTCGGGCACCGCGCGCAGCAGCGCCTGCGCCGCGCCGGCGCTGAGGTACGGCTCCGCCAGCCACGCGGCGTCCGCCTTCCCCGCGGCGAGCATGGCGGGCATGTCGGGGAACGGCTTCTCGACGAACGTGACGTCGTCCCGGTCCAGGCCGGCGTCCTTCAGCATGGCGATGACGCTGAGCATGCCGGCGCCCATGAGGTTGTTGACCGCGACGGTCCTGCCCTTGAGCCGCCGCACGGAGTCGATCTTCGAGTCCTTCGCGGCCACGAGGGCGTAACTGGCCGGACCGGCCTGCGCCGACGCGCCGATGATCTTGAGCCGCTTGCCGTGCTCGGCGGCCAGGATGGTGGTGACGTAGTCGGTCTGCCCCAGGTCCAGCACCCCCGCCTCGATCTGCGGGAGCATCGCGCCGGCGCCCGTGGCGGTCACCGGCTGCACCTCCAGGCCCTCCTGCTCGAAGAAGCCCTTCTCGATCGCCACGAACAGCGGCGCGGCGTCGGCCGTGGGCATGACGCCCACCTTGATCGTGCCGCGCTCCGGCCGCGGCGGGGGCGGCTCGTCCGGCGCGGCGGTGCAGCCCACGGTCACGAAGGCCAGCGCGGCGGCGACGGCGAGGCGGATCGAAGCGTTCATGGCGGCTGCTCCTCACGACGATCGGCAGGGGAGCGTACCGGAAGAAGATCACCTCGCGGAAGGGCAGCTCCGCTCGAACGGCCGGTCCGGCAGATAGCGGCGCCACTCCGCGGCCGTCAGGTCGCGGCCCGCCCGCGCGCACGCCGCCTGCGCCAGCCCCTCCACCGTCGTCGGCAGCCTGGTCAGCCGGCCGCCCCGGCCGATCGCCAGCAGCTCGGCCGGGCCCGACGTGAACGCCAGGGAGCGGGCGCTGTCGGCCAGCTCGATCGGCGGGCCGACGCGCCGCCCCCGCTCGACGTCCCACAGGCTGAGCGTCTTGTCCTGCGCGGCGAACGCGAACAGCCGCCCGTCCAGCGAGAACGCCCCGTCCCACGCCGCATTGTCCGTGCGCAGCCAGTCGCCGAGCCGCGCGCCCGTCGCCGGGTCCCAGACGCCGACCTTGCCGGAGAAGTTCACCGCGACCCGCTTCAGGTCCGCGCTGAACCAGACGTCCTGCGCCTGCTCCGGCAGCGACAGCGGGGGGCCGAACGGCCGGCCGCTCTCCAGGTCCACGACCTGCAGCCGCTCCGCGTCCAGCCCGGCCAGCCGCCCGTCCGCGCCGGTGGCCCAGCCGAGCAGGCGCGGCCTCGGCACGTCCTTGAGCCGCCGGCCGCCGGGCAGCGACCAGAGCGTGAACGTCTTCTCGCCCGCCGTCCACAGGCCCCGGGAGGTGGGCAGGGCGACGTTCGGCTCGCTGGTGTTGCCGAAGCCGGGCGTGAGCCGGGCCAGCTCCCGCCACGTGGCCGTGTCGCGGACCGTGACCTCCTCGCCGTTGCGCACGGCCAGCAGGCCGTTGCCGGGGCTGAACGCGAACCCGGCGTCGTACGCCTCGACCGCGCCCGCCGGCCGGCTCTTGCCGTCCACGGTGATGTCGGTGGCGTCCAGCCGGTGCGTGGCCAGGGAGCGGCCGTCGCCGCTCAGCCGCACCGCGTCCATGGGCTCGTCGGACGGCGGGCTCGGCCGCAGCGTCACCACCGTGTCCTCGCTCAGGTAGCGCAGCCCGCCGGGGCCGAACACGGCCTGGCTCGCCCGGCCCTCCAGCTCCCGCCTGATCAGCAGCGGCTCCTCGGCGTCCGGCCGCCACACGGTGACGCTCTCGCCGAAGCCCGCGATCAGGCTGCCGTCCTGGCTGAACACGGGCACCGCCCGGAACTCCCAGCCGTCGAACGACTGCAGCGCCTCGCGGGTACGCGTGTCGTACAACGTCAGGCCCGTGTCGTCGCTGACGGCCAGGCGGCGGCCGTCGGGGCTGAAGACGGGGACGCTGCCGCAGGCGGCGCAGACGCCGGCGAAGCCCGGCCGCATCTTCCCCGACGGCAGCGCGAACAGCTCCCGCCCGGCCACCGCGTAGCCGCCGCCCGGGTGCACGGCCGCCCCCGCCATCGTGGGCAGCGCGGTCGACCTCCCGCTGCGCCAGTCGAGGACGGAGGTGCCCTGCCCGATCGTCACCAGCAACCGCCCGCCGCTGAACCCGGCCCGCACGTCCACCTCCTCGGGCGCGTCCAGGCGCTTGCCGAGCTGCCGCCCCGTGCTCAGCTCCCTGACCGTGATGCCCGTGTCGTCCACGATCGCCAGCAGCCGGCCGTCCTCGCTGACCGAGACCTGGCGGGGCCGCCTGCCGGGCAGGCCGGTGAAGCCGCCCGCGCGCCGGCCGGTCGCCACGTCCCACACCTTGACCTCCCGCGAGCTCACGCTGACCAGCGAGCGGCCGTCGGGGGTGAGCGAGCGCACCACGTCGGGGCCGGTGTCCGGGTCGCGGAAGGCCGCCACGGCCGGGTCGGCCAGCGCGGCCACCAGACTCGACCTTGCCTCGTCCGTCGGCGACAACCGGCCGGCCGCCGCGCTCAGCAGCAGGCCGAGCACCGGGTCCTGGTCACGGGCCGCGTCCGCGGCGGCCGCCAGCCTGGCCGACTCGGCCGCGTCGCGCTGCCGCGTCAGCGTGGCGCCCTGCTCGGCCAGCGTGACGCTCTGCCACACCGCCGTCCCGCCCGCCGCCACGGCCACCACCAGCAGCACCGCCAGCCCCATGGCGGCCAGCCGGGTACGCCTGGAACGCCGCCGCGTCAGCTCCGCGCCCGCCGCCAGGAAGTCCCGCTCCGCCGGGGTCAGCGTGATGTTGCGCCGACCCGCGGCGGCCCAGCTCAGGGCGTCGTCCAGGGTGCTGCCCGAGAACAGGTCGCCGTCCCTGCGCCCGTGCTCCTGCCAGCGGCCCGCCGCCGCGCTGATCCGGCGGTGCACGGCCAGACCGTCCCGGTCCGCCTCCACCCAGGCCCGCAGCCGGGGCCAGGCCAGCGGCAGGGCGGGGCGCAGCAGCCGTACGGGATCGGTCGCCGACACCAGGTACGGGAAGGCCGCCAGCACCCGCTCCACCCCGTCCGGCAGCTCGGACCTGCGTGGCTCGCGCAGCGCCAGCTCGCCCGCGTCGGTCACCGTGACCAGGCGCAGGAACAGCTCGGGCACCAGCTCCCTGTCCTCGGGCGCGAGCGCCGCGTAGGCGTCCTCGGCGAGCACGCCGAGCGCGGGGTCGTGAGCCGGGACGGCCACCCGCCGCCCGTCATCGACCCCCAGGGAGAGCAGCCGCGAGGTGGCCAAGCTGCCGTCGGCACCGATGAGGTGCGGTGTGTCGAGGCTGCCGTCGCCGCTGACCAGGCCCAGCAGCAGCTCGCGGGCCGACGGGCGGCGGGCCGGGTCCTTGGCGAGCGCCGCCCGCACCGGCCCGCGCAGCGAGCCCGGCAGCACCGACAGGTCGGGCTCGGCGGACAGCACGCGGTGCATGACCGCGCCCAGCGCCTCCCCGGCGAACGGGTCGCGTCCCGTGGCGGCGAACCAGACCACCGCCCCCCACGCGAACACGTCGGCCGGCGGCCCCGCCCGCTCCCCGGAGAACACCTCCGGCGCCATGTAACCGGGCGTGCCCGTGACCACGCCCGTCGAGGTGAGCGACATCTCCAGCGTGCGGGCGATGCCGAAGTCGATCACGCGGGGCCCGTCCGGGCCGAGCAACACGTTGTCGGGCTTGAGGTCGCGGTGCACCACGCCGGCGTCGTGGATGGCGGTCAGCGCCGTCGCGATCGCGGTGGCCAGGCGGTGCAGCTCGTCCCCGGCGAAGACCCGCCCGGCGGCCCGCAGGCTGGGGCCCTCGACGTACTCGCTGACGATGTACGGCCGGGGCCCCTCCAGGTCGGCGTCCAGCACCCGGGCCGTGCAGAACGAGGCCACCCGCTGCGCCGAGACCGCCTCCTTCGCCATCCGCTCGCGCAGCCCCGGATGCCCGGCCGGGTCCCCGCTCAGCACCTTGATCGCGACGCGGGCCCCGGCCGGGTCGTACGCCTCGTAGACGACCCCCTGGCCGCCCGCGCCGAGCCGGCCGGCCAGCCAGTAGCCGCCGAGCCGCTGCGGGTCCCCGTCGATCAGTGCACTGCCCATGCGGGGTTGGACGACGGCGGCGGCCCGGTTGTTGCGGCTCTGCGCGCGGCGGCCGTTCACCCACACGTCGCGCCGCTCGAAACCGGTCACCTCTCAAGGCTTGTGAGCCCCGTTCGCTCGCCGAAAAAAATCCAGCGGATCGTGTCGAAATCCGCCCGGCTCGTTCGCCGCCTGGTCAGAGGGCCGGACCCGCCGGCCCCCGCGACCCAAGGTGGATCACCATGACCCAGCTCGCCCGCTCCTCCTCCCGCCCGCGCCTCCTGCTCGCCTGCGGCGTCCTGGCCGGCCCCATGTACGTGACCGTCGCCCTGGCGCAGGCGTTCACCAGGGAGGGCTTCGACCTGGCCCGCCACCCCTGGAGCTACCTGGCGGGCGGCGACCTCGGCTGGATCCAGACGCTCAACTTCGTCCTCACCGCCCTGGCCACCCTCGCCGCCGCCGCCGGCCTGCGCCGCGCGCTGGCCCCGGGGCACGGCGCCCGCTGGGCTCCCGTCCTCGTCGGGGTGTTCGGCGCGAGCATGATCGGCGCCGCGCTCTTCCCCGCCGACCCCGCCAGGGGCTTCCCCGCCGGAACGCCGGAGGGGCCCGGCACGGTCACCCTCTCCGGGATCCTGCACATGGCCGTCGGCGGCGTGGGCTTCCTGTGCGTGAGCGCGGCCTGCTACGTCATCGCCTCCCGGTACGCCCGCGACGGCCGCCAGGGCTGGGCCTGGTACTCGCGGATCACCGGCACCCTGTTCCTCGGCTCGTTCGCCGGCATCGCCGGCGGCGGCGGGATCGCGTGGGCCAACCTCCTGTTCGTCGCCGGCATCGTGGCCCTCTGGTGCTGGATGTCGCTAGTGTCGCTGGACCTGTCCCGCTCCCTCCCGGCCACCACCATCACCGAAGGGCACTGAGACCATGCGTTACCTCGTCACCCTCAAAGTCACCGCCCAGCCCGGCGGCCCGCCCCCGGCCGACCTCATGGACGCCATCATGAAGCTCGGCCAGGAGGCCACCGAGTCCGGCTCCCTGCTCGACACCGGCGGCCTTGCGCCCAGCTCCGAGGGCGCGCGGGTCGAGGTCAGCGGCGGCCGGCTGATCGTCAGCGACGGCCCGTTCGCCGAGGCCAAGGAAATGATCAGCTACGCCCTGTACGAGGTGCGGAGCAAGGAGGAGGCCGTCGAGTGGGCCTCCCGGTTCGTCCGGCTGCACCGCGACCTGTGGCCGGGCTGGGAGGGGGAGGCCGACGTGCTGCGGCTGTTCGGGCCGGCGGACTTCGCGCCGCCCGCCTGATATTCAAGGACGCATGACGGTAGCCGACACCCACCGGGCGGTCGAAGCGGTCTGGCGCATCGAGTCCGCCCGGGTCATCGCCGCGCTGGCCCGCATGGCCGGCGACATCGGGCTGGCCGAGGAGCTGGCCCAGGACGCCCTGGTGGCGGCGCTGGAGGAATGGCCGCGCACCGGCGTACCGGACAATCCGGGCGCCTGGCTGACGCAGACCGCCAAGCACCGCGCGATCGACCAGTTCCGCCGCCGCGACACCTACCAGCGCAAGCTTGAACAGATCGGCCGTGACATGGAGCTGCGCCAGGAGTGGGCGGAAGCCGACCTCGACGACCACATCGGCGACGACCTGCTCCGCCTGATCTTCACCGCCTGCCACCCCCAGCTCCCGGTCGAGGGGCGGCTCGCGCTCACCCTCCGGCTGCTCGGCGGCCTGACCACCGCCGAGATCGCGCGCGCCTTCCTCGCCCCCGAGCCCACTGTCGGCCAGCGCATCTCCCGCGCCAAGCGCACGCTCGCCGACAAGAGGATCCCCATCGAGCTGCCCCCGCCCGCCGAGCTGCCCGCCCGGCTGGCCTCCGTCCTCGAAGTCATCTACCTGATCTTCAACGAGGGGTACGCGGCCGGCGCCGGCCCCGACTGGACCCGCCCCGACCTCTGCCAGGAGGCGATGCGCCTCGGCCGCGTGCTGGCCGGCCTCATGCCCGCCGAGCCCGAGGTGCACGGCCTGCTGGCCCTCATGGAGCTCCAGGCGTCCCGCCTCCCCGCCAGAACGGCCCCCGACGGCACCCCGATCCTCCTCCCCGACCAGGACCGCAGCCGCTGGGACCACCTCCTCGTCCGCCGCGGTCTCGACGGCCTGCGCCGCGCCGAGGAGCTGGGCACGCTCGGCCCGTACGGACTCCAGGCCGCCATCGCCGCCTGCCACGCCCGCGCCCGCACCCCGCAGGCCACCGACTGGCCCAGGATCGCCGCCCTCTACCGGCTCCTGGCCCACCTCACCCCCTCACCCGTCGTGGAGCTGAACCGGGCCGTCGCGGTCGGCATGGCCGACGGCCCCGCCGCGGGGCTGGCACTCGCCGACACCCTCCTGACCGAGCGCACGCTGCGCCACTACGCCCACCTGCCCGCCGTCCGCGGCGACCTGCTGGCCAAGCTCGGCCGGCCGGAAGAGGCCGCCGCCGAGTTCCGCCGCGCGGCCGAGCTGACCCGCAACGACCGCGAGCGCGAGCTGTTCCTGGGCCGCGCCGCCACCCTCGACCCGGCAGCCACGTAGCGGCGGTCAGGACGGCTGGGGAGCCGGTTCCTGATCGGGGAGCCGGGCCTCTGCGGCGGAGGTCGACGGGCGCATGGTGCGGACCAGGACGGCCAGGCCGGTGAAGATGGCCGCCGCCACGGCGCCGTTGACGTGCAGGCCGGTCGTGAACGCCGCCCGGGCGGCGTCCAGCAGGACCGCGGCCTGATCGGCGGGAAGCCGCGCGGCGGCGGCGATCGCGCCCGCCAGGGAGTCGGTGGCGGGCAGGGTGCCGTTCATGTGGCTGCGGTAGACGACGGCGGCCACCACGCCGAGCAGGGCGAAGCCGAGCGAACCGCCGAAGTAGTTGCCGGTCTCCGACAGGGCCGCGGCCGAGCCGGCGCGCTCCGGCGGTACGGAGCCGACGATCAGGCCGGTGCCCAGCGCGAACAGGGGGCCGGTGCCCAGGGCCAGGACGGTGATGCCGGTCATGACCAGGGGAAGGGCGGTGGGCCCGTCCGTGCCGACGAAGATCAGCAGGAGGCTGCCCAGGGCCGACACCACGAGGCCGCCGGCGATCGCGGAGGTGTGGCTCGTCCGGCGGGCCAGCGCGGGTGCGAGCATGGTGCCGGCGGCCGTGCCCAGGCCCATGGGGGCGAACAGGATCGCCGACAGGACCGGCGAGAAGCCCAGCACGCTCTGCAGGTACTGGGTCACCAGCAGGCCGGTGCCGGCCATCGCGATGCCGGCGAAGACCAGCGCGACGATCACCCCCGTGAACGGGCGGTTGCGGAACAGCCGCAGGTCCAGCAGCGGCGACTCCAGCCGCAACTGCCGGCGGACGAACACGAAACCGAGGGCGGCACCGGCGGCCAGCGCCACCGCCGGCCCGGCCGGGACGTCCTCCACGGTGAGCTGCTTGATCCCGTACACCATCAGGAGCACCGCCGCCAGCGACAGCCCGACGCTGGCCGGGTCCAGCCGACCGGCCTGCCCGCCCCGGAACTCCGGCAGCAGGACCGGGCCCGCGAGCAGCAGCACCGCCATCGCGGGCACGGCCACCAGGAACACCGACCCCCACCAGAAGTACTGCAGCAGGAACCCGGCCAGCACCGGGCCGAGCGCGCCGCCGGTGAACTGGCACGTCGCCCAGATGGCGATGGCCCGGCCGCGCCGCCGCCCGTCCGGGAACATGTTGGTGATCAGGGCGAGAGTGGACGGCATCAGCGTCGCCCCCGCCACACCCAGCAGCGCCCGCGCGACGATCAACATCGCCGGGCTGGTCGAGCACGCCGCCACGACCGACAGGACCGCGAACGCCGCCGCCCCGATCATCAGCAGCCGCCGGCGGCCGATCCGGTCGCCGAGCGTGCCCATCGTGATGACGAGGCCGGCCACCATGAACCCGTAGGCGTCACTGATCCACAACTGCTCTACACTGCCGGCGCCCAGGTCGGCGCTCAGCTGCGGCAGCGCGAGGAACAGCGCCGTCATGTCCATCGCGACGAGCAAGGTCGGCAGCAGGAGCACGACCAGCCCCCACCACGCCCGGTTGGTTCCCATGTCCAAGAACTCCCTGGTCTCTTGACGTTTCGCGCCTTGGTCGGAGCGGGCGGGAGCTTTTCGACATGGGGCCGGTCACGGTCGCGGGCAGGGCTCGCCGGGTGTGGCCGTCGTTCGCCACTGTTGATCACTCCTATCGGATACATAGGATGTCTGCCGTGAATCGCATCGATGCCCACCACCACGTCTGGGACCTGTCCGCCCGCCCCCACGCCTGGCTCGACGGCGACAGGATGGCGCCGGTCCGCCGCACGTACACGCTCGACGACCTCGCCGGGCCCGCCTCTGCCGCCGGGGTGACCGGCACCGTGCTGGTGCAGGTGCTGGCCGACCTGGAGGAGACCCGCGAGTTCCTGACCCTGGCCGCCGGGTCCGACCTGGTCGCCGGAGTGGTCGGATGGATCGACCTGACCGCGCCCGACGCCGCCGACACGCTCGCCGCGCTGCCGGCCGGGCTGGTGGGCGTGCGGCACGGCGTGCAGTCCGAGGCGGACCCCGCCTGGCTCAACCGGCCCGACGTGCGCCGCGGGCTGGCCGCCGTGTCCGCCGCCGGGCTCGCCTACGACCTGCTGACGCTGCCGCACCAGCTGCCCGCCGCCGCCGACACGGTGGCCGCGCTGCCCGAGCTGACGTTCGTGCTCGACCACCTGTCCAAGCCGCCGATCGCCTCCGGGGAGCTGGAGCCGTGGCGCAGCCGGATCAGGGAGCTGGCCGCGTACCCGAACGTCTACTGCAAGCTGTCGGGCATGGTCACCGAGGCCGACTGGGAGTCGTGGCGGGTGGCCGACCTGCGGCCGTACGCAGAGGTGGTGCTGGAGGAGTTCGGCCCTTCGCGGGTGATGTTCGGCTCCGACTGGCCGGTCTGCCTGCTCGCGGCCGGGTACGGCCAGGTCGTTTCGGCCGCGGACGAGCTGTGCGCCGGGCTGTCGGAGAGTGAGCGGGAGGAGGTGTTCGCCGGGACGGCGCGGCGGGCGTACAAGCTCTAGGAGGAACGCGAGCCGACCGAGCGGCTTGGCGTCAGCCGTGCCGCGCTGCGCGACCCTCTGCGCCTGTTCGAGGCGCTCGGCGTGCTCCGACGGCTTCTTCCTGCTCGCCGCCGCGGGCATCGAGCGTCCGCTACGACCGGGGGAGTAGCGGGCTCTGTCGGCCGCACCCACCGGGAGTAGGGCTCAGGGGCGTCCGCAGTCCCCGGGGTGCAGGTGGAGGCGCGCCCCGGGCCCGATGCCCGTGCCCCCTCGCGCAGGGCACTGTGGACGGGAGAGGACGGACCCCCACTCCACGAGGGAGCGCAGTCATGAGATTTCCGGATCTGCAGGGCAAGGTGGCGCTGGTGACCGGCGGTTCGGGTGGCATCGGCAGGGAGACCGCCCGGGTGCTGGCCGAGCAGGGCATGAAGGTCGTCGTCAACGGCCGCGACCCCGCCGCCCTCGCCTCCGCCGTGGAGCACGCCGCCCAGCACGCCGCACAGGACGCCGCACAGCACGCCGTTCATGACGCCACCCAGCATGCCGAGCAGGGCGCCGGAGGATCAGGTGAGGTGATCGGGATCGGGGCCGACACCACCGACTTCGCCGCCATCGAGGCCATGCGCGTGGAGACCGAGCGCCGTCTCGGCCCCGTGGACGTGCTGGCGATCTTCGCGGGCGGCGGCACGGGCGGCCGGCCGCGGCCGATCGACGAGCTTCCCGAGGAGGACTGGCAGGCCACCGTGCAGGCCAACCTCACCTCCACCTACCTGGTCATCAAGAGCTTCCTGCCGGGCATGCGGGAGCGCGGCCGTGGCTCGATCATCACGATGTCGTCGCTGGCGGCCCGCACCCCCACCTCGGCTTCCATCGCGTACACGGCGGCGAAGGCGGGCGTGATCGCGCTGACGAGGCAGCTCGCGCACGAGGTGGCCCCGGCGGGCATCCGGGTCAACGCCGTCGCGCCTTCGACGATCATGACGGATCGCTTGGAGGAGCGCATGCCGGCGCCGTTCAAGGAGCGCATGCTGGCCGAGCACCCGCTGGGCCGCCTGGGCACGCCGCTGGACGTGGCGAACGTGACGGCGTTCCTCGCCTCCGACAGCGCGTCCTCGTGGCTCACGGGTCTCACGATCGACGTGGCGGGCGGCAAGTGGATGCCGTAGCCCGATGACGGCGCGCACAACCGGCGAGAGAAGATGAGCCGGACCCGCGTTACAGCGCCCCAAGTCAATATGATATGAGGGCCTTTGTAGATCGTGCAATTTATGTCCGGATTCTGTGACACAGAGGGTTATGGGAGCGGTCTCAGTGGCCCTCTGGTAAGCCGCGTTTCCGCAGGTGGAGCCCGATGTTGGCGAGGTCTCAAGTGACTCGTTGATCTATTGTCGGTGACCTTACCGTTATATACCCCTGTTTCTGACTGTTATATTTTTGCTTATATTCTGCGCCCTGATCGCCGTCCCGACATCGCGTTGTCATTTCACGATGCGAGATGGGTTTTCGTTGCGGGGGGCGCCTCTCCGTACAGGAAGGTTGCGCCTCCGGTCAGCGCGAACGGAGAGTGATGGGCAAGTACCTGCTCCGCAGGTTGGCAATAAATGTGATCCTGGTCGCCATAGCGGCCAGTCTGGCGTACATGCTCGCGGCCACCACGATGAACCCGCGGGCGGCGTACGAGGGGCGTCAGCCCCCGGTGGCCGAGGAGGTCATCGACGCCACACTCAATGCCTACAACCTGAACGACAAGACCCCGGTGCTCCAGCGCTACGCGACCTGGGCCTCGGGAGTCGTCACCGGAGACTTCGGCAAGACGTGGAACGGCGGCTCGGTCAACCAGGAGATGGGCCGCCGCGTCATGGTCAGCCTGCGGCTCCTGCTCATCGGCACGCTGCTGGGCTTCGCCCTGGGCGTGGCGCTGGGCGCCGTCTCGGCGGTGCGGCAGTACAAGCTCAGTGACCGGGTGATCGGTGTCAGCTCCTTTGTGATCATGGCGATCCCTGTGTTCGTGCTGGCCACATTGCTCGCGATCGGTACCTACAACGTGAACAGAGGGCTCGGGTTCACGCTGATCGAGTACACCGGCGAGTACAACCCGCGGTTGTCAGGGTGGGACCAGTTCCTCAACCGGCTGAACCATCTCATCCTGCCGACGATCTCGCTCAGCCTCGGCTCGATCGCCTTCTACAGCCGGATCCAGCGCAACATGATGCTCGACGTCCTCAACCAGGACTTCGTCCGCACGGCGATGGCCAAGGGCCTGCGGCGCAGAACGGCGCTGATCAAGCACGCGCTGCGCACTGCGCTGATCCCGTCGGCGACGTACTTCGCCTTCGCGTTCGGGACGATGTTCACGGGCGCGACCTTCACGGAGAAGATCTTCTCCTGGCACGGCATGGGTGCCTGGCTGGTCGACTCGATCAACCAGAACGACGTGAACTCCGTGGCCGCGGTGACCTTCTTCGCCGCCGTCTGCATTCTGGCCGCATCCTTTCTGTCGGACCTGCTGGTGGCGGCCCTCGACCCCCGGGTGCGGGTGAGCTGAGATGCGATCGAAAGTCGTCTTCAAGCGCCTCGTGCGCAACCGGCAGGCTCGTTACGGCTTCGTCGCGTTGCTCCTGCTGGTGGCGCTGGCGTACGTGGGGCCGGTCTTCGGCTCGTACGACTGGACGGACAAGGACTTCATGGCCTTCTTGTCGGCGCCCGACGCCGACCACTGGTGGGGCACGACCGCTATCGGCCAGGACATGTTCGCGGTGACACTGCGCGGCATGCAGAAGTCGATCATCATCGGCCTGCTGGTGGCGCTGATCTCCACCGGCCTGGCCGCGATTGTCGGCGCTTTCGCCGGATACTTCGGCGGCTGGGTGGACCGCGCGCTCATGTGGGGCGTGGACCTGCTGCTCGTCCTGCCCAGTTTCCTGATCATCGCGATCATCTCGCCGAGGCTCCGGGACGGCGCGTCGTGGTTGTGGTTCGTCGCGTTGCTGGCGGCCTTCTCCTGGATGATCACTTCGCGAGTCGTCCGCAGCATGACGCTGTCGCTGCGTGAGCGCGAGTATGTCCTGGCCGCCGTCTACATGGGCATCCCGCGATGGAAGATCATCATGCGGCACATCGTGCCCAACCTGTCCTCCCTGCTGATCATCGACGCCACCCTGAACGTCAGCGGCGCCATCATCGGTGAGGCCGCGCTGTCCTTCTTCGGCTTCGGCATCCAGCCGCCGGACGTCTCGCTCGGCACGCTGATCGCGGAGGGCTCCCGCAACGCCACCGGCTACCCGTGGCTGTTCGCCTTCCCCGCCGGCCTGCTGGTCGCGCTGGTGCTCAGCGTCAACCTGATCGGCGACGGCCTGCGTGACGCACTCGACCCGGGGAGCAACTCGTGAGCATCTTGGAGGTCAGGGACCTCACCGTCACCTTCCCCGGCGGCATCGAGGCCGTGCGCGGCGTCAGCTACGAGGTCGAGCGCGGCGAGGTGCTCGGCATCGTCGGCGAGTCCGGCTCCGGCAAGTCCGTGACCTCGCTCGCCGTCATGGGCCTGCTGCCGCAGAACGCCGTGGTCAGCGGCTCGGTCAAGCTGCACGGCCGCGAGCTGCTCGGCATGAAGGAAGACGAGCTGGTCAAGGTGCGCGGCAAGGCCATCAGCATGATCTTCCAGGATCCGCTGTCGGCCTTCACGCCCGTCTACACGATCGGTGACCAGATCGCCGAGGCCGTCCGCGTCCACCAGAAGATGGGCAAGGACAAGGCGGCCAAGCGCGCCGTCGAGCTGCTCGACCTCGTCGGCATCCCCAACCCGAACCTGCGGGCCAAGGCGTTCCCGCACGAGTTCTCCGGCGGCATGCGGCAGCGCGCGATGATCGCCATGGCCATCGCCAACGACCCCGACCTGCTCATCTGCGACGAGCCGACCACCGCGCTCGACGTCACCATCCAGGCGCAGGTCCTGGAGGTGCTCAAGACCGCGCAGCAGGAGACCGGCGCCGGCATCGTGATGATCACCCACGACCTGGGCGTCATCGCCGGCATGGCCGACCGGGTGCTCGTCATGTACGCGGGCCGGCCCGTCGAGCAGGGGCCCGTGGACGACCTCTACTACCGGCCGCGCATGCCGTACACGATGGGGCTGCTCGCCTCGATCCCCCGGGTGGATGGCGAGGAGGGGCCGCTCGTGCCCATCGAGGGCAACCCGCCCTCGCCCGCCTCGCTGCCGCCCGGCTGCCCGTTCGCGCCGCGCTGCCCCATGAAGGTGGACATGTGCGACGACGAGGAGCCGCCGCTGACGCCGTTCGGCGGCGGGCGCCACGTCGCCTGCATCCGCGCGCACGAGATCGAGCACAAGGGGCTCACGGGCGCCGACGTGTTCCCGGTGCCGGTCATCCCGCCGAGCGACGTCGTCCGCGTGCCGCGCACCGAGCGCGCCACCGTGCTGGAGCTCGACGGCATGAAGAAGCACTACCCGCTGATGAAGGGCGCGATCTTCAAGCGCCGCGTCGGCACCGTGTTCGCGGTGGACGGCATCAGCTTCGACATCGCCGAGGGCGAGACGCTGGCCCTGGTCGGCGAGTCGGGCTGCGGCAAGACCACCACGCTGCAGCAGATCATGCAGCTCGAACCGCCGCAGGACGGCCGGGTCGTCGTGCTCGGCAAGGACAGCGCCAAGCTGGACAAGGCCGCGCGCAAGGCGCTGCGCGGGGACCTGCAGATCGTCTTCCAGGACCCGATGGCCGCGCTCGACCCGCGCATGCCGGTCGGCGACATCATCGCCGAGCCGCTGCGCGCGCACGGCAGGAAGGACGTGGCCGCCAAGGTCGCCGAGCTGCTGCAGCTCGTCGGCCTGGCGCCGGAGCACGCCGAGCGTTACCCGCAGCAGTTCTCCGGCGGCCAGCGTCAGCGCATCGGCATCGCCCGCGCGCTGGCCCTGGAGCCGAAGCTGCTGGTGCTGGACGAGCCCGTGTCGGCGCTCGACGTCTCCATCCAGGCAGGCGTGATCAACCTGCTGGAGGAGCTGAAGAACAGGCTGGGCCTGTCCTACCTGTTCGTGGCGCACGACCTGGCCGTGGTCCGGCACCTGGCCGATCGTGTGGCCGTCATGTACCTGGGCAGGATCGCCGAGATCGGGGCGGTCGCGAACGTCTACGACCGTCCCGCGCACCCCTACACGCAGGCGCTGCTGTCGGCGATCCCGCTGCCCGACCCCGAGATGGAACGCACCCGCAAGCGGATCCTGCTCGAAGGCGACCTGCCCAGCCCGGCCGACCCGCCGTCTGGATGCAGGTTCCGCACCCGCTGCCCCAAGTTCGCCCGGCTCAGCGAGGCCGAGCGCCGGCGGTGTGTGGACGAGGAGCCCTCGGTTGCCCGGCTGGCGAACGTCGTCGATCACGGCGCCGCCTGCCACTACGCGGAGGAGATCGAGGTCATCACGGCCTCGGATAATCAGGAGGAAGAGTGAAGGTTCGTTACCGTGCGGCCGCTGGGCTGGCGGTCCTGGCCCTGGCCGTGGCCGCCTGCGGCGGAGGCGGCGGTTCGCAGAGCAAGCAGCCGAACGCCGAGCAGTCGAAGCAGGCTCAGCAGCAGATGACGGAGACCCCCGCCATCAGCATCAACCCGGTGCCCTATGAGCAGGTCAAGGACGGCGGCACGCTCACTCTCGCCATCGGGCAGTGGCCGACCCAGTGGAACCCCAACCACGTGGACGGCAACCAGGCCGACACCGCGACCATGCTCGACCCGATCCTGCCGCAGTTCATGATGGCGGACGAGAACGCGCAGTTCACGCCGAACCCCGACTACCTCGCCGACGTGAAGAACGAGACGGTCGACGGCAAGCAGACGGTCACCTACACCCTCAACGAGAAGGCCACCTGGTCCGACGGCACGCCGATGACCTGGAAGGACCTTGAGGCGGCGTGGAAGGCCAACAACGGCGAGAACAAGAAGTACAAGCCGGCCTCCACCGACGGCTGGGACAAGATCGAGTCGGTGAAGAAGGGCGACTCCGACAAGGTCGCGATCATCACCTTCTCCAAGCCGTACTCGGAGTGGCAGGGCCTGTTCAACCGCGGCACCGCGCACGTCATCCCGGGCGCGCACATCGACACGCCCGAGAAGTTCGACAACGACTACAACCAGAAGATCCCCGCCACCGCGGGGCCCTTCAAGGTCGAGAAGATCGACGAGGGCACCAAGACGCTGACCCTCGTGCGTGACGACAAGTGGTGGGGCAGGAAGCCCAAGCTCGACAAGATCATCTTCCGGACCATCGCCGACTCCTCGGCCGAGGTGAACGCCTTCGCCAATGGCGAGATCGACGCCGCGTACATCGAGGCGGGCAACCCCGCCAACCTGCAGCGGGCCAAGGCGGTGCCGAACGCGGAGATCCGCAAGGCGCTCAGCCCGAACTGGCGGCACATCACGGTCAACAACCAGAGCGAGTTCCTGAAGGACAAGTCGGTCCGCCAGGCCGTCCAGTACGCGATCAACCGCGACGTGATCACCCAGTCCGACCTGAAGGACATGGAGTGGCCGCTGCAGACGCTCGGCAACCACGTCTACATGAACAACCACAAGGGCTACGTCGACAACTCCGGCGAGCTCGGCAAGTACAACCTGGAGAAGGCCAAGCAGCTCCTCGACGCCGCGGGCTGGAAGCAGGAGGGCGAGTACCGCAAGAAGGACGGCAAGGAGTTCGCGCTCGACTTCGTGATCCCGGCCAGCGTCGCGACCTCGAAGACCGAGGGTGAGCTGACCCAGGCCATGCTCAAGGAGGCCGGGATCAAGGTCACGATCCGCCCGGTCCCCGATGACAAGTTCTTCACCGACTTCATCATCAAGGGCGACTTCGACCTGGTGCCGTTCTCGTGGATCGGCACGCCGCTGCCGCTCGGGAGCCTGCCCCAGATCTACAAGACCGGCTCCGAGAGCAACTTCCCCAAGGGCAGCGACCCGGCGGTCGACGCCGCCATCCAGGCGGCCGTGGACGAGACCGACCCGGCCAAGGCCATCGAGCTGGCCAACGCCGCCGACAAGCTCATCTGGGACATGGTGCACACCATCCCGCTGTACCAGCGTCCCGACATCTGGGCCGTGAAGAAGACGCTCGCCAACTGGGGCGCGCGCGGCTACAAGTACTACGACTACACGGAGGTCGGCTTCACCGCCTGATCCTCTCGGGTGAAGAACCCCCGGCCTCTTGCTTCCGAGGCCGGGGGTTCCCCTATTGGTCAGCCGTGCGAGTCGGACACCGAGCCCTTGAACGTGGCGAAGCAGGACGGCCCGTTCGCGCCGTCGAAGCGGACGGAGTTGAAGAAGTCGCGGAAGCTGACGAAGAAGTTGCCCTTGTCGCGCGGCTGGGTCACCGCGGAGCAGCCGCCGTAGCCGGCTTCGGAGTAGAGGTGGATCCAGGAGTCGGTACGGTTCCAGTCGGACTTGGCGCGGTCGGCCATGCCGAGCGCGGCCAGGTCGGGGGTGTCGGTCTTGATCTGGATGATGTCGCCGGTGCCGTCGAGGCCCGAGAACATGCAGTAGTAGCCGTCCTGGCACCGGTCGTACCCCTCGGCGGCGTGTGCCGGGGCGCCGAGGGCGGTCACGGCGGCGGCGGCCAGGGGGAGCGCCAGCAGGTGAAGCTTCTTGCCCACTCTTCCTCCATGGGTGAAACTTTCTTTCCTTGACCATACATGGCGCGATCTTGTCGGAAAAGGGGTCGGCTATCCGGCCGCGAACTCCCGCAGCGTCAGGGGAGCCCGGCCGCCGTACCGCTCGATGGTCTCCGTGACGCGGTAGAGCGGGTGGTCGCCGGTGCCGATGAAGCGGAAGAGCGCCCACAGGTGGGTCAGGTGCTCGACCGCGTACGCGTCCTCGTACACGTCCATCGCCCCCGCCTCCCACTCGTCGGGCGGCACGTCCACGTACTCGACGCCGAGCGCCCGCGCCGCCTCCCCGGCGGTGGACATCTGGCCCGTCACCGGGCACACCGGGTCGGCCGGCGCCGGATCGAGCAGCAGCCCGGCCCCCACGCGGGCCACGTCCTCGGCGGCGACCAGCGGGATCCGCGTGGTGGGCGGGCCCAGCGGCAGCGCCAGCCGGCCCGCGGCGGCCACGACGACGGCCAGGTTCTCGAAGAACACCGCCGCCCGCAGGTGCACCGCGCCCACCCCGGCCCAGTCGAAGACCTGCTCCGACAGCCAGTGCCGGCGCATCCGCGGCGTGCCCGCCTCGGGCTGGGCGTCGAGCTGCGACACCTCGACGACGCGCGTCACCCCCTCCTCTTTGGCGGCGGCGGCGAACGCGGCGGTCGCGTCCATCAGGCCCGCCGTGACCGGATAGGTGAAGAACGCCCGGCTGATCCCGCGCATGGCGCGGCGGACGTCGGAGATCTCGCGCAGGTCGCCCACCACCACCTCCGCGCCCAGCTCGCGCAGCGCGGCGGCCCGGTGGTCGTCGGCGCGCACGAAGGCGCGTACCTTCTCGCCGCGCTCCAGCAGCAGCTCCACGACGTGCCGCCCGGTCGAGCCCTGCCGCCCGCCGGCCGCCCCCGTGACCAGGATCATCGCTCCTCCTCCAAAGTGGGCATGATCATCTCTCCTCCTCCAAGGCGGCCGGGATCATCTCGCCTCCTGCAAGGTGAGCCTGAACAGGCCGAGCCGCTCCAGGTCCCGCAGGAACGGCTCGGCGGGGAACGCCTCGGCCGGGCCGAAGACGCCCGCCCCCGGGCCTCGCCCGCCGGCCAGCCGGACGGCCGCCTCGACCGAGGCCAGCGCGCTCATGCGCCACAGGTCCTGCCCGCGCGCCTGGCCGGCCCGGCCGCCGCCGCCCTCCGTGATCACCTGCGTGGCGACCGTGAACTGCGAGCCCGCCCTGGTGGCGGCGTCCACGTGCTCGCTGGTGAACGCCTGCTCCTCCTCGAACGTGTGCGCCGTGAGCTGCGCCTCGACCTGCCGCGCCGCCACGTGCCTGGGCACCGTGACGACCTCGGGGAACGGCACCGGCGCGATCATCGTGCGCGGACCGAGCGGCGGCGGGAACGGGAAGACGGCGTTGCGCGGCTCGACGTAGCCGACGTGCTGGGCGCCGTCGGTGTACGTGATCCGCCGGGTGTCGGCGAACAGCAGCTCGGCGGTCTTCCTGGCCCCCGTGGTCAGCCGCCAGCCGGACACCGCGTACGCGGTGATCACCCGGTCGATCCCGGTCAGGCCGGTGGCGGCGGCGCCGGCGAGCAGGTCGCCCAGCCCGCCGTAGAAGCTCATGGCCGTGACCATGGTGATGCCGGCCGCGCGGGCCGGGCCTTGCATCGCCTCGAACATCCACTTCGTGTGGTGCTGCTCCAGCGCGTGGTCCACGTAGTGGCAGCCGGCCTCGGCGGCGGCCGTGGCCAGCGCCGCGCCGGTGTCCGTGAACGGGCCCGCGCAGTGGATCAGCACGTCCGCCGAGCCGGCGAGGTCCCGTAACGCGGCGGGCTCGTCGATCGCGGCCTGGTGCACGCGGGCGCCGCCCAGCTCCTCGGACAGGGTCTTGAGCCTGTTGCCGTCGCGCCCGGCCAGGACGACCTGCATGCCCCGGTCGTGCAGGTCGGCCGCCACCAGGCGGCCGGTGTGGCCGGTGGCGCCGTAGACGGCGATGTGCGGTGGTGACATGAGCGCTCCACTGAGATACTCCGAGTACGTAACTATGTTCGAAGTTACGTACCGCGAGTATGTAAGTCAACGGGAGCACGATGATCCGCCGGACCCAGGCAGAGCGTTCCGACGAGACCACGGGGCGGCTGGTGCGGGCCGCGCGGGAGCGGTTCGGCGCCGCCGGATACGCGCCCACCTCGATCGACGCGGTCGCCGCCGCCGCCGGAGTGACCAAGGGGGCCGCCTACCACCACTTCGGCGGCAAGGCGGAGCTGTTCCGGGCGGCGTTCGTGGCCGAGCTGGAGGCGGTGGACGCCAAGCTGCTCGCCGTCGCCGCCGAGGAGGGCGACGTGTGGACGGCGCTGCGGCGCGGCTGCCGCACCTTCCTGGAGCACTGCCTCGACCCCGGGTTCCGGCAGATCGTGCTGCTCGACGCGCCCGCCGTCCTCGGGTGGGAGACCGTGCGGGCGATCGAGCACGATCACATGCTGCGCATCCTGCGCGACGGCCTGAGCCTCGCCGTCGCGGCCGGGCTGGCACCGGACGGCGACCTCGACGCCCGCGCGCGGCTCGTCTTCGGCGCGTTGTGCGAGGGCGGCATGCTGCTGGCCCGCTCCGAGGAGCCGGCGGCCGACCTGCCGCGCATCGCCGCCGAGGCCGACCGCCTGCTGTCCGCCGTGGTCAGGCCGGGAGAGCGCGATCCCAAGGCCCTGCGGTAGAACGCAGGCGGGCGTCAGCCCCGGGCGATGGCGGGCTCGCGGGTGTCACGCCAGGGAGACCGTGATCTTTTGGGTGGCGCCCGCCGTGCCGCGCAGGTCGCCGAAGGTCAGGCGCAGCGAGTCGCCCGTGCCGGCCGCCCGGACCGACGGTGGGGCCGACAGCACCTCGCGTACCGGGCGGTCCCAGGCGAGGGCGAGCGCGGCGGCGCCGCGCGGCGGGTCCGAGACGCAGAGCTGGGCGGTGCCGTCGGCGCGCTCGCGGATCAGCACGGACGCCGGAGCGCTGGCCGCGATCGGGCCCACGCGGGCCGGCGCCCACAGGTTCGCCGCCGTCAGGCCCAGCTCCGGCACCCTGATCGCCTGCGCGTCCCGGTCGTTGGCCAGGATCCGCAGCCGGCCCCGCGCCGCCGCCCTGGCGCGGGTCGCCTGCGCGGTGGCGCCGGGCATGAGCACGTACGCGTAGGCCGCGCCGGCCGGGTCGCGGCCGTGGTCCAGCCACATCGTCAGGTAGCGGCGGGTGATCGGGTCGGGGGAGCCGCCGGCGTTCACGTCCCGCCAGGAGCCGGTCCGCGCCTCCAGCAGGAGGTGCACGTCCGTGGGGGAGGGGAAGACATAGCCGGCGTGGCCGGGGACGTGCATCCAGGTGACCCCGGCCCGCCGTCCCCGCGCGGCGCCCGCCCACCCGTGGCCGCCGGCCTTCGCCCCACCGGTGTTCCAGCGCTCGCCGTTCACCCGGACGGCGGCCTCGCCGCGCGCCCCCAGGTTGCGGTTGTCCACCACGGTCTCCACCGGCGCCCCGTCCGCGCACGTGATGCCGGCCCCGAGGCACACCACGCAGTCGTCCAGGAAGAACCACGCCTTCCTGGCCGTCAGCGTGCCGCCCAGCCCCCGCAGATCCTGCCCCACCGCGGCGAACTCCCCGTCCGTCGTCCCGCCCACCCAGGCGGCGTCCGGACGGGGCAGCCCCCACGCGCCGCCCTCGCCGTCGGCCAGCCGCCGCGCCGACACGGTGATCCCCGGCAGCCGGTACGGGTCCGCCGTCGCCCAGAACGCGTCCGCGTACTGGTCGGCCCCGAACCCGTCGCCCCACCACGACAGCCAGCCGGCGCCCGTGTGCCAGCCCCGCGCGTTCTCGCCGTTGCCGTACTCGTAGTGCGCCACCCGCCGCGACGCCATGCTCACCGAGGCCGCCCAGCCGGGCCGCCGGTGCACCGCGCGATCCATGCTGGGGAACAGCCGGTGCCCCACCGGCTCGGCCGCCGCCCGCCCCTTCCCGCCGGACACGGCCAGGAGCCTCGCCGTACGGGCGACGCCCAGCGACCGGTTCGCGGCCACCGGCCGGCCGCGCTCCAGCCAGCCCTTCACCATGGCCCGCCAGCGCTCACCGCGCTCGCCGCCGGCCACCTCCGCCAGCAGCGCGATCGAGGCGAGCATGCCCTGCGCCCGCGTGTGGTCGCTCTGGCCGGCCCGGCTGATGCCGCGCCCGGCCACGTTGTCCATGAGCAGCCCGTTGTAGACGAACGGCGCGACCGCCTCGTCCACCGTCCCCAGGAACGCCCTCAGCTCGGGGCCGTCCAGGTCCCAGGGGGTGCCGCGCAGCAGCGCGCCCAGCATCGCGACGCCGCTGAACAGCGCCGTGCCGTAACCGCCGATGTAGGGGACGTAGCGGTGCTGGATGAAGGAGCCGTCGGCGTAGAAGCCGTCGCCCTCGGTGACCGGGACGAACACGGGGGTCAGCGCGTCCCTGGCGAGCTGGATCCGCGCGCCGTCGCCGCCGAGCACGCCGCGCAGCGCCAGCACCCGGCACAGGTCCACCCGGTTGGCGCCCGTGCTGCTGCCCGTGTAGCTGCCCACGGCCGAGCCCGGCACGAACGCGTCCACCGCCGCGCAGCATGCCGCCGCCCTGCGGCCGCTGGTCTGGCTCGACATGAGCAGGGCGGTGTCCAGCAGGGCCTGCGGGCCGCCGATCTGCCAGTGCCACCAGTTGCCGTACGGGGTGGTGCCGGGGCGGTAGACGTCGGCCAGCAGGTGGTCCAGGCCCGCCAGCACGGCCCGGCCCAGCGCGGCGTCGCCGGTCACGCCGGTGCCGGGCTGCGCGTACGCCTCGGCCATCACCCTCAGCCGGGTGAAGCTCTCGTGCAGGTTCCCCGACAGCGCACCCGGGTCGCTGATCGCGGGGCCTCGTGTCTTGGCCGTGGTCGCGCCGGCCTGGACGAGTGTGTGCTGCTGGGTGATCCCGATCCCCGCCGGGCCCGCGTAGGCGAGCCCGTGCCGCTGGGCGATCCCGATCGCGGGCGGGCCCGCGTAGGGCAGGCCGCGCCAGAGCGCGCCCGGTCGCGGGCGCATCGACTCCCCGTGCCGGGACGCCGCCCGGCCGAGCTCCGCCAGCCCGCTCCGATACGGCTCCGCGCCGCGGTCGAAGCCCTCGCCGAGCAGCAGGGCCCGCCATCGGGCCCGCAGGTCCGCGGGCCGCGCGGCCGCCTCGGCCGGGCCGGGAAGCATCCCGGTGGCGAGCCCGGTGCCCAGTGCCGCCCCGCCGGCCGCGCGCAGGAGGGCGCGCCGTGTCCATCCACCCGACATGAGCTCCCCCGAGGCCGGTCGTGATGCCGCTGCTTGCGGACATCGGGCACGTTATCGGGCGCACCTGCGGCGGACCGGGACGACTTCAGCGGTGTTGATCAACTGATGACGGTCTCATGCCCCTATCAGCGCCGTCGGCGTGTTCCTCCCGTAGCCGGGGCCCGCTCGGCGTTGCCGGCGGCGAAGGCTGGAAAGCGCTTTCCTCCTTGCATGGCCGGCAGGTCCTCGCGGGCGGTAAAGCGGCGCTGAAACTTTCACCCGTTCGGGGCCCGTTTTCCCTGGTGCTCGGGGGATGCCGGGGTGGCGGCGCCCGCGTCCCCGGGAAACTCAGCAGTTGTCACCTAGAGTGCGTTTGGGAGCGCTCCCAAATCACCCTTCGAGCCGAGCGCGGAGCAGCGTGCCAATGAGCAACCCGAGCAGAAGATGGACGAGCAGGGCCGCCGCGCTGATGCTCGCCGCCGCGGCCCTCACCGCGGCACCCGGCACCACCGTGGCGGCCCAGGCCGCCGCCTTCCCCTACCAGGACCCGACCCTCCCCGTCGCCACGCGCGTCTCCGATCTCCTGTCCCGGATGTCGCTGGATGAGAAGCTCGGCCAGATGACGCAGGCCGAGCGCGGGTCGGTCAGCGAGTCCGACGTCACCACGTACCGGCTCGGCTCGGTGCTGTCGGGCGGCGGGTCGGCGCCGTCGCAGAACACGGCGACAGGCTGGGCCGACATGTACGACAGGTACCAGAACGCGGCCCTGGCCACGCCCCTCGGCATCCCCGTGATCTACGGCGTCGACGCCGTCCACGGGCACAACAACGTCTACGGCGCCACGATCTTCCCGCACAACATCGGCCTCGGCGCCACCCGCGACCCCGACCTCGCCCAGCGGATCGGCCGGGCCGTGGCCGAGGAGGTGTCCGGCACCGGCATCGACTGGAACTTCGCGCCCTGCCTGTGCGTGGCCCGCAACGACCGGTGGGGTCGCACGTACGAGTCGTTCGGCGAGACCCCCGACCTGCCGTCGTCGATGGCCTCGATCATCACCGGCATGCAGGGCAGCGCGCTGAACGGCCCCGCCTCCGTCCTGGCCACCGCCAAGCACTACGTCGGCGACGGCGGCACCACCGGCGGCACCGACCAGGGCAACACCGAGCTGTCCGAGGCCGAGCTGCGGGCGATCCACCTGCCGCCGTTCAAGGAGGCCGTCGAGCGCGGGGTCGGCTCCGTGATGATCAGCTTCAGCAGCTGGAACGGCGCCAAGCTGCACGGCCACCAGTACCTGATCAGCACGGTGCTCAAGGGCGAGCTGGGCTTCGACGGGTTCGTGGTCTCCGACTGGAACGGCATCGACCAGATCGACGGCTCGCCCGGCACCTCCGCCCAGGACGTGCGCACCGCCGTGAACGCCGGCATCGACATGGTCATGGTGCCCGTCGAGTGGCGGCGCTTCATCGACCTGCTGCGGACCGAGGTGCAGGCCGGGCGGGTCACGACGGCGCGCGTGGACGACGCGGTGCGCCGCGTCCTGACCAAGAAGTTCGAGCTCGGGCTGTTCGAGAAGCCGCGCACGGACCGGTCGTACACCTCCACCGTCGGCAGTGCGGCGCACCGGGCGCTGGCCCGCGAGGCGGTCGCGAAGTCGCAGGTCGTGCTGAAGAACGCGGGCAACCTGCTGCCGCTCGCCAAGAGCGGCGGCAAGCTGTTCGTGGCCGGCAAGAGCGCCGACGACATCGGCAACCAGAGCGGCGGCTGGACGATCTCCTGGCAGGGCTCCTCCGGCACCATCACGACCGGCACCACCATCCTCCAGGGCATCAGGAACATGGTGGGCTCCGGCACCACCGTCACCTACAGCCGCGACGGCAGCGGCATCGACGGCTCCTACCGGGCCGCCATCGCCGTCGTCGGCGAGACCCCGTACGCCGAGACCCAGGGCGACCGCCCCGGCGGCCTCGGCCTGGACAGCACCGACCTGAACACCATCAACACCCTGCGCGCCTCCGGCGTCCCGGTCGTCGTGGTGCTCGTCTCCGGCCGCCCCCTCGACATCGCCGCCCAGCTGCCCGGCTGGAACGCGCTGGTGGCCGCCTGGCTGCCGGGCACCGAGGGGCAGGGCGTGGCCGACGTCCTGTTCGGGGCCGCGCAGCCGACCGGCAAGCTGCCCATGACCTGGATGAGCAGCGCCTCCCAGCAGCCGATCAACGCGGGTGACGGCAAGACGCCGCTGTTCCCGCAGGGGTTCGGCCTGACGTACGAGCCGGGTGGCCAGGACGACACCAGCCCGCCCAGCACGCCCGGCACCCCCGTCGCCTCCGCCGTCACCTCCTCCTCGGCCACCCTCACCTGGACGGCCTCCACCGACGACGTGGGCGTGACCGGCTACGACGTGGTCCGCTTACAGGGCTCGGCCGAGACGGCGGCGGCCACCTCCGCCACCGCCTCGGCCGCACTGACCGGCCTGACGGCGAACACGTCCTACACCTTCGCCGTCTACGCGCGCGACGCGGCCGGCAACCGCTCCGCCCGCTCCGGCACCGTCACCCTGACGACCACGGGCGGCGGCACGGGCGGCGGCTGCACGGCGACGCCGGCCACGCAGAGCCAGTGGGGCAACGGGTACGTCATCCAGGTGACCGTCACCAACACCGGGACGGCGGCCCGCACCGGCTGGACCGTCACCTTCACGCTCCCGCCGGGGCGCGCGGTCAGCGGCGGCTGGAACGGCACGTTCGCCACCTCCGGCCAGACCGTCACCGTGCGGAACGCCGCGCACAACGGGGCGCTGGGGGCGGGGGCGAGCACGTCGTTCGGCTTCCAGGGCACCCGCCCGAACGGTGACACGTCCCTGCCGTCCGGCTACACGTGCGCCTGAGCCCAGGGCGCGCCTCGGGGGGACGGTGGCGCGGCGCCCGCGCCACCGTCCTTCACCGCAGGCCGGCGGCACGGCACTCGCGCCACCGTCCTTCACCGCAGGCCGGCAGCGCGGCACTCGCGCCACCGGCCCTCCACCTTGGGACTCACCACCTCAGGGCTCACCGCTCCTCGTGCAGCCGCCCGAACTCGACCAGCGGCGTCGCACCGGCGAAGTTCCGGTCCACCTCGGCCCGCTCGGCGGCGCTGGGCGTCGCGTTCGTGCAGCTCGTGGGCGCGCTCGACCCCGACATCAGGTCGGAGCACCGGCCGGTGCGCCGATCCGGCAGCCCCAGGATGTGGCCGATCTCGTGGGTGGCGATGCGCAGCGGGTAGTAGCCCTGGTTCACGGCCTGCCGGCCCATCCAGACGGTGCCGCGGCCCAGGCTGGTGGGCAGGGCGCGGGGCCAGCCGTTGTCGGCGTACACGACGAAGTGGGCGGGCGTGCCGCGCATGAGCCGCACGTTGGCGACGTTGGCGTTCCAGACCTGGGCCGCCTGGTCGACGGTGGCGCTGAACTCGGCGGCGCGGCCGGCGTCGTACCTGAGCACCGTGACCAGGGCGGTGGCCTGAGCGGGCGCGGTGACCAGCAGGAACGCCAGGCTCAGGACGGCGGAGAGCGTGATGCGGAGCGGTCTTGACACGGAGCCTCCTCCGGGAGTTGGGGGTGTTGTGACGGTATGCGCACCACCTCCTCGGGGAGACGTAGCAAGTTGCCCCTATCACGGTGATATGGCCGCTGTGCCGGAGTGCCGGAAACTGTCGGTGGTCACGTGCACACTCAGTGCATGCAGAATGAGCCGCTCGAACTCGGCGAGATCTCCTTCTCCACCTGGTACGCCCACACCGACAAGATGGCGGAGGTCGGCTTCCTCACCATCGCCAGGAGGCTGCCCTCCCTCGTCGGCCAGGCCATGCGCATGGCCTGGCAGGCGAGCCCCCGCGACACCCTGGCCACCGTCGTCCTCAACCTCCTGGGAGGGGTGTTCACCGCGTTCGGCCTGCTGGCCACCACCGGCGTCCTGACCGCGCTGTTCAGCGAGGGCCCCACCCCCGGCCGCGTCATGGCCGCCCTGCCCGCCCTCACCCTCGTCGGCGCCGCCGCCGTGCTGCGCACGGCGACCCAGTCCGGCGCGGGCTGGGCGCAGGCCCGCCTCACCCCGCAGATCGCCCGCCTCACCGAGGAGCGCCTCTACGGCCTGACCAGCCAGGTGGAGCTCGTCGCCTACGACGACCCCGACTTCCACGACGCCATGGAACGTGCCAGCAGCCGCGGCGTCGCCATGGCCGACTCGGTCGTCGCCTCGGCCATCGACGTCGTCACCGCCGCCATCGGCATCGTGGCCGCCGCGGGCGTGCTCGGCGTCCTGCATCCCGTCCTGCTGCCGCTCCTCCTCCTGGCCGTCCTGCCCGACGCCTGGGCGGCGGTCCGCAGCGCCCGCATGCGTTACTCCACCATGTACGCGCTCATCCCGGCCCGCCGCCGCAAGTGGATCATCGGCCAGCTCCTGGCCGAGCGCGGCCCCGCCGCCGAGGTGCGGGCGTTCACGATGCGCGGCTTCCTCCTCCGCATGTACGACGCGGTCGCCCGGGCCGAGCAGGACGTCATGCTCGGCCTCGCCCGACGCCAGACGGTGGCCAAGCTCGTGGGCGAGGCCCTGGGCGGCCTCGGCACGGCGCTGGTCTACGTCGCGCTCGGCATCCTGCTGGCCGTGGCCGCGATCCCGCTCGCCGTCGCGGGCACCGCCGTGCTCGCCATCCGCTCCGGCCAGACCTCGCTCGGCAACCTCATGTACGCCACCAACCACCTCTACGAGGAGGGCCTCTACTTCACCGACTTCCTCGACTTCTGCGCCGAGGCCGAGCGCCGCCTGTCCGTCCCGCGCCCGGCCCCCGTCCCCGAGGGCTTCGAA